>JANLPB010000012.1:0-17355 GCA_031366885.1 Ilumatobacteraceae bacterium | reverse complement strand
ACCCCCGGTCCCGTTGGTCCGGCTGGTCCGGCTGGTCCCGTGGGCGCCACCGGTGCAACAGGCGCCACTGGTGTGAGTGGTCCGGCTGGCCCAATTGGGGCGACGGGGGCAAGTGGTCCGATTGGTCCGCAAGGCCCTGCTGGTGCGGCCGGTCCAAGTGGTCCTCAGGGCCCAGTAGGTGCGACCGGTCCGACCGGTCCGACAGCGGCGACTGGCTACGTGAGGGTCAACGTGGCCTTCGACATTCCGGCTAACAACTTTGGTGTGGCAACCGCAACTTGCCCCGCCGGCAAAATTGCGACCGGAGGCGGATTTTACTTGTCGGCGGCGGTAGTTGCCGGGTCGTTGACCATCACGCAGAGCGGACCACTGAACACCAACCAGTGGGCGGTCGACGTTCAAAATCGGGACCTCTTCAGCGTCGCCCATGGCGTCGCCAGCGTGATCTGCTTCAACGCCTGAGAAGTCAGCAGTGATGCAGGCCCGTCGCAGGTGTGTCCCCAGAAGGATGCGCCTGCGGCCGGGCGATGCAATTGGAGCGGGTGACGGGAATCGAACCCGCATGGCCAGCTTGGAAGGCTGGAACTCTAGCCATTGAGCTACACCCGCAAGGTGTGCGGCGACGAGCCTACCGTCACCGCTCAGTGGCTCATTAGGCGTTTACGGTGGACTGGAACTTCTGCATCAAGTGCGGGCCTGCCGCGATTGGTGCGTACTTCGGTTGCTCACCCGCCGGCAGGCACGTGGGCAGGCATTCGATTCTTGCGTCCCAATTCGCGTTGTGGAAAAACGCAATCGATTGCCGCCGGCCCTGGGGCACCTGGACGCGGTGCATCGTCGAGCGCCACCGGTCGTTGGTCCAGCGAGCCATCGCGTCACCGAGGTTGACCACGAACGAACCCGGTGCCGCCGCTACGTCGTGCCAGTTTCCCTCGTCGTCGGTGACCTGCAGGCCGCCCTGCACCGGGTCCGCCAGCAAGATGGTCAGCGTGCCGTAATCGGTGTGTGCGCTGGCCCCCAGTTGGCCTGGCGCAACGTGTACCCGAGGCGGATAACTCAACGCTCTCATCGCACTGGTGTGGCGGTTGATCATCGGGTCGAAGTGTTGCTCGGGCAACTCCATCCCGATCGCCATGAGACGCAACAGCCGTGCGGCCAAATCGCCCAGTGAGCGGAAGTACAGCTCCCAGGCCGGACGCAACTGGGGGAGTGCGTCGGGCCAAAGGTTCTGCGACCACGCAAACTCCTCGTCCGGGTCCGTGATGGTGTGCGTCGGCCGGTCGACGGGCCCGATCGCGAAGCTCTCCTTGAGGTCGGGCGCGCCGCCGTTGCCGAGCGACTTGGCCAGCGTTTCACCGGCGATCGGGGAGTAACCGTAGGGGTAGCCGGGTCGCGGCATCGCCACCCGCATCTTCTCGTCGAGCGGGAGATCGAAGAACTCCCGTGCGGTGCACCACGCGTCGTCGACAATCGTCTCGGAGACTCCGTGGCCAACGATGGTGAGAAAGCCGACGTCTTCGCAGGCGGCGTTGATGTGGAAAGGTGCATTCGCTGCCGAGATGTCGACAACAGGTACCCAGGAGTTCACTATTCGATGCCTTCCAGCCAGCGTCGGCGACGGGATCTTGCCACCTTCGGCCAGACGCGCTTGAACTCTCGTCGCGCCTCGCGTACCTGGGCTCGTTGCGCTGCGTGGAGGAGCCCGAGTGCGTAGCCAGCTCGGCCGCCGACGTCTGCGCCGGTCGCCAGCAATGCAACCGCCTCGGCGGCGACAGCAGCATCCTGATGTGTGCCGAGCAGCTCGGTCACCACTTCGAGGTGAGCTGCCAGGCGCTTGGCCGGCCGACCGAATACTGGGGCGAGCGCGTCCGCCGCGTAGCGGGCTCGCTTTGCTCGAATGCGCGTCGCGTGCCACGCCTCATCCGGGCCATTCTGGCGAAGAGCGCGAACCGAACGAGCCAGACGGCTCCAGGTGGAGCGCATCAGAGGTGGCAATGCCTCGGCCGCCGACGCCGAGGCGGCTGCTACGAGGCGGGGAGCGCTGGCCGCTTCTACGAGCGCATCCAAGAGGGCCAAATAGCGCTCCGATTGCATGGCTGTGGTTACGTCAGCCGCGGACGTGCGACCACCTCGGTGTAGTTCGCGACGCACAACTTTCGCAGCCTGCGACGTACCCCTTTCGTCGATCTTGGCGAGACCGGCGAGGAGCCGTAGTTCCAAGACTTCGTTGTCGCGAGCGGCTCCCAGCTCGCCCGCAATCCAGGCCAGTTCGTCGCGAAGTTGGTCCGCCCACACAACATCTAGCAGTGAAGAAAAGACCTTCAGCGCGCTCCGCAGCCGTCGCGCGGTGACGCGCAATTGATGAACGCCATCGGGCAATCCACGTCGCAACCGAAGGTCATTCGTGACGAATGCGGTGACGTGCCCCGCGATGAGATTTTGAATGGCATCGCCTGCAGGGTCTCGGGGACGAACCTTGCGGGGCGTCGGTACATCTGGCGGCTCTGTCGCTCGCGGCCCGAGCGCTCGCACTGCCTTCGAAGCAAAGCCGCTCTGAGTTGCACCGGCGGCCAGGAGTACTGCGACGATCGGCTCCAGGTCGTTGGCCGTGCGGCCCTCTGCGGCTTCGACTTCCAGTTCGCGGAAGCGACGAACGACCTTCCCTCCGATAGTGACAGCGACCCGGTCATCGGTCAGTTCCGCTATCACCAGACCCTGAGTGTCGCAGACCAACGATGGGCGCCGCTCAGTGCGTAGCGTGGCTACTGGGATCAGCTCCGCGCCCCGAGTGATACCCAGTGCGAGGTGGCTGAGGGCGGCTGGTGGCGAGCTGGCCGACGTGAACGGCAGTTGCACCTCGTCGCGCGTTGCTTCATCGGCATGGGGCAGCTTCAGGTGCCACCCGTCATCGCCGCCGCCCGTGCGCCGCCGCAACGTGATGCGGTTGCGCGCTAAGCGGAGATCGGCAGTGTCGTAGTACTCGGCAATCAGTCGTAACGTAGGCTGCCTCAGCACTGCGCCGTGGCCTTCGGATGCGTTGTTGAGTGACGGCAGTCGGAACCCCGGCGGCACGTCCAACTTGCGTTCGATCTCCCGATGCACATCTATTTCCGTCACGATCCGACCGTACCCCGGACGCGGTGGTCACGCTCAAGGCGCCTGCCGGGAGGCGTGGGTGTGGAACGATGCATACCTATGTCCGCAACGCCCAGCCGCTTCCCTGGCGTCATCGTTCCACTTGTGACTCCGTTCCACGACGATGGTTCGTTGGCGCTGAAAGTGCTGGCGCCGCTCATCGAATTCGTGTTGCACGCGGGCGTTACTGGCGTGGTGGTGGCTGGCACCACGGGCGAGGGCTATGCGCTGAACATGGACGAACGGGCGCTGCTGCTGCGGGTGGCGATGGACGAAGTAGCCGGACGAGTACCCGTGTTGGCCGGCGTCGGCGGCACCTCAACACGCGAAGCGTTGGCCCAGGCGCAGGTGGCACTGGAGGCGGGCGTTCACGGGCTGATGGTTGCTGCACCTGCCTACTGTCTGCCCACCGGAACCGAGCTTGGCGAGCATGTCGTACAGGTGGTGCGCGCCACCAATTTGCCGACGGTGCTCTACGACTATCCGGCCAGGACGGGCGTGCAGTTCGGTGTCGACGCGCTCGACGTGCTGGCGGACAATCCGCTGGTTGTGGGCATCAAGGAAGCCAGCGGCGACCTCGACCGGATCGCGACGCTGCACGACCGGTACGGCGACACGCTGGCCATCGTCTCGGGCAGCGACACGCTGGCCATGCACTACTTCGAGGCAGGTAGTGACTGTTGGATTGCTGGCTTCGCCAACGCCCTACCAGCGGAGCATGTGGCGATGCTGGCCGCGGCGCAGCGGGGCGACATGGCTGAGGGCTGGGAAATCCAGAACAGCTTGAAGCCCATCCTGACCGACGTCGAAGGCGACCATTACATCGCCCGCACTCGCTACTCGTTGATCGCTCGGGGCATTCCGGTCGGTGTTCCCCGCGCCCCGCTGCAAGCGCTCGGGGCTGACGACATGGCCGCAATGAAGGCCCACCTCGTCGCACTCGGCCGCCTCTCGCCAGAGTGAATTCGTACACGCGTTCAGTCGACGTCGTCGTGATCGGCGGCGGAATCGTCGGCCGCAGCGTTGCGTCCTCGGTGGCCCGGCGCGACATGTCGGTGATCGTGGTCGAGCCGGGGTCTGGCACGTTCGGAACCTCCTCGGCGAACGCCGGCCATCTCGTGCCCAGCCACCGTGTGCCGTTCGCTGCGCCAGGCATGGTGCGTGCGGGTCTGCGCAGCCTGGCGGTACGCGACGGCGCGTTCGCCATCGCACCTCGACCAGCGCTCGGCCTGGTTCCATGGTTGTGGCGCTTCGCCCGCTCTAGCACCCCGGCAAATGTCGAGCGCGGTGTTCCGGCACTTCGTCACCTTCTGGAGTCGACGGTCGATGAGGTGCATCGGCTGCGCGCGTCGGGGGCCGAACTCGACTCGGCGGATGGCGGAATTTTGCAGGTCGCTTCGTCGAAGTCTGGCTTGAAGGGTCTGCACCACGAGGCGGAGGTGTGGGGGAGATGGGGTGTGCGCACCGAGGCGCTGAGCGCCGCGGCGGTGTGGGCGGAGGAGCCGCTGTTGAATGAGTCGGTGGTGGGCGCGGTGCGATTGGCCGACGACGGCCGGTTCGACCCGGCGCTGCTGTTGGCCGCGGTAACCGTCGAGGGCGAGCAGCACGGCGTCGAGACCCTGACGGCTCGCGTCGCGCGCATCGAGCCGCGTGGAGATCAGATGGCGCGAGTTCATACCTCGGCCGGTGTGCTTGATGCTCGCCGGGTGGTGGTTGCCGCCGGGGTCTGGACGGCTGCCTTGTGTCGGCCGCTCGGTGCCCGACTGCCGATTGTGGCCGCTCGCGGGAACAGCATCACGCTGCCCGACGTTGTCCGACCGAACAGCGCGATGCTCTTGGTCGAGCAACGGATGGCCCTCAATCCGTTGGCTCAGGGCCTGCGTCTCACCGGTGGTTTTCGTCTGACGCGCCCACAGGATCGTGACGTCAATCCGAAGCGATCGCGAGAGTTGGTGCAGCGAGCCGCGCAGGTGTTGCGGATTCCTGCAGACACTGCGCCCGCCAACGAGTGGACGGGGTTGAGGCCTGCCACGACCGACGGCCTACCGATCATCGGTGCGCTCTCCAGTGCGCCCTCGGTCATCGTCGCTGCGGGTCACGGCATGTTGGGTTCGAGCATGGGGGCTGGCACGGGTGAGGTCGTGGCAGCTCTACTGGCAGGAGAGGCGCTGCCATTCGACGCTGCGCCAGTGTCGCCAGAACGTTTCGCGCGAGTCAGCGCAGGACAGGGGAGTGTCAAATGAGAACGCAGCGAGTGTTGCATTGTGTGGAGTCGCACACCGAGGGAATGCCCACCCGCGTCGTGGTCGGCGGGGTGGCACCGATACCGGGCGACACGATGGAAGCGCGTCGGCAGTGGTTCATGGCGAACAACGATTCGTTGCGAACGTTGCTGATGCACGAACCCCGCGGTCACTCGGCGATGAGCGGCGCAATCATGCAGCCACCGACCCGACCCGATGCCGAGTGGGGTGTGCTCTACATCGAAGTCACTGGGTGTCTGCCGATGTGTGGGCACGGCACCATCGGTGTGGCGACCGTGCTGGTGGAGACCGGCATGGTTGCCGTCATCGAACCGGTGACGACCATTCGTCTCGACACTCCAGCCGGCCTGGTGATCGCGGAGGTCGCGGTCGACGATGGGCGGGCGATGTCCGTCACCATTCGCAACGTTGCGTCGTTCGTGACGGCGCTGGATTGCACAGTCGATGTGCCAGGCATCGGCACCGTCCGCTACGACATGGCGTTCGGTGGCAACTTCTACGCCATCGTGGAACTCTCCGAAATCGGTGTGGAGTACGGCCGCGACAACGCACGCACGCTGCTGGACACGGGCATGGCAATCCTGGACGCCATCAACGCGGCCGACTCGCCGGTGCACCCCACCGAACCGACCATCAATGGTTGTCACCATGTCCAGTTGGTCGCGCCCGGCAGCGACGCTCGTTACTCGCGCCACGCCATGGTCATCTCGCCCGGCTACTTCGACAGGTCGCCGTGCGGCACGGGCACCAGCGCACGCGTCGCACAGTTGCACGCCCGCGGCATGCTCGCGTCGGACACCGACTTCTTCAACGAGTCGCTGCTGGGCACGCATTTCGTCGGGCGAATTGTCGACGCGGCCGATGTCGGTGGCATTGCGGCCGTTGTGCCGACGATCACCGGTCGGGCGTGGGTGACGGGCACCTCGCAACAGTTCCTCGACGAGCGAGACCCGTTCCCGTACGGCTTCCTGATCGGCTGATTCTCCATGCCCCACGCTCACATCAACGGCATACAGATCTATTTCGAGATCCATGGCAGCGGGCCGCGACTGCTGGTCTTCAGCGGTTCGGGTGGCACCATCGAAGGCGCGGGGCCGATGATTCAGAAGTTGTCGGCGCGCTTTGAGGTGTTGATCCACGATCAACGTTGCCTCGGCCGCAGCGGCGTTCCGCCCACGACGCCGAAGATGGCCGACTACGCAGCGGACGGGGCAGCGCTACTCGACCATGTGGGCTGGTCGACGGCCATGATCTTCGGTATCAGCTTCGGGGGCATGGTGGCGCTGGAATTCGCGGTCACCTGGCCCGAGCGTGTCGAGCGCATGGCGTTGCTGTGCACCTCGTCCGGCGGCGCCGGTGGCAGCAGCTTCCCCCTGCACACACTGGCGGCCATGCCTGCGGACGAGCACGCTCGATTGCGGCTTCACCTGGCCGACAGCCGCTACACCCCTGAGTTTCTGGCAGCGAACCCGTTCGATCAACGACTGGTCGACATCGCCGTCGCCGGCAGAGCAGCGCCGCGTACGGAGGAACAGTTGCGCGGCGAGGAAATGCAGCTCCTCGCTCGCAGTCAGCACGACGTATGGGACCGGTTGCCCAACGTCTCGTGCCCGACGCTGGTTGCGTGCGGCGAGTACGACGTGCTCGCGCCGCCGACAAACAGCGAAGCCATCGCCGGCCAAATCGCGAGCAGCCAACTTCGTCGATATCAAGGCGGCCACGCCTTCGCCTGGCAAGACCGCCGCGCGTGGCCCGACATCATCACCTTCCTTTCCGGGTCCGAGCCGTAACCGGTTCGGCGTGGTGGGGCAGGATGTGGGCATGTACGTGCCCGACATCCTCACCGCCCCGCTGCGTCGCACCGATGACCGCACCAGCGGCCCGGTGTGGCTGCCTCCTCAGCCCACCTGCCGATCGCGCACACGGCGCAGCTCGGGCAACCCGCCCGTCGGCCGGTGGTCATCGCCGGCGACCCGCACGAGTCCAGTGCCACCCTGTGGGCGCACAATCAGTTGGAGTGCGGTGTGTGGGAGTGCACGCCCGGCGAGTTCCCGTTCCGGCGCGATGGCTACGACGAAGTGTTCTGCGTGCTCAGCGGCCACGCGACTCTGCTTGTGGACTCGGCTGCGGGCTCTGGTCACGCCTTCGATCTGCGCCCAGGAAGTGTGTTGTTGACCCCCGCCGGGATGACCGGCCGTTGGGTGGTGCGCGAGACGATTCGTAAGGCCTACACAATCGTGCATCGCTAGACCGGCGTAGACTTCGGCCAACCCACTCGGGAGGTTCATACCTATGGGTACCGGAGCAATCGCCGGCATTGTCATCGCCGCCATCGTCATCCTGACCGTTCTCACCGGCTTACGCACGGTGAACCAGGGCACCGTCGGCGTCACCACCATCTTCGGAAAGTACCGGCGCACTCTGCGCCCGGGTCTCAACGTGGTGGTGCCTTTCATCGAAAAGATCTTCCGCCGCATCAGCGTGCAGAACCGCGCCGTGGAGCTGCAGTTCCAGGCCATCACGTTCGACCAGGCCAACGTCTACTTCACGGCGATGATGGTCTACGGCGCCATCAGCGAGAGCGAGGAGACGATCAAGAACATCGCCTTCAAGTTCGTCAGCGAGAAGGATTTCCTCACCGCCCTCGTGCGCAGCGTCGAAGGCAGCACACGTGGTTTCGTGGCCACCAAGAAGCAGGCCGAGATCCTCGTGCTCCGTGCCGAGATCGTCGCCGAGGTGAAAGACAACCTCGACCACGTGATCGAAACGTGGGGTTACCACCTCATCGACTTGCAGCTCAACGACATCACGTTCGACCAGGCAATCACCACCTCGATGGCGCAGGTCGTGGCCAGCAACAACCTCAAGGCTGCCGCCACCAACGAAGGCGACGCGCTGCTCATCCGCAAGACCAAGGAAGCCGAGGCGCTGGGTACCGCAGTGCGTATCGAGGCTGAAGCCGAGCGCACCGCCGCTCAGCTGCGTGGCCAGGGTGTTGCGCTGTTCCGTGAGGAGGTGGCACGCGGTCTTGCGTCGGCCACCACCACCGTCGATTCTTCCCTGATCCTGTTCTCGATGTGGACGGAAACGATTCGCCAGATGGCCGAGCACGGCAAGGGCAATGTGCTCTTCCTCGATGGCTCGCCAGAAGGCATGCAGGCGCAAATGCGAGATCTGATGGCGCTGCAGCAGCTGAACGCAGTCAAGGATCAGCCGCCGCAATGACCAGCCTGCATTCCCGACCCGTCACTGTTCGTCAGCGGCCCGAGCTGCAAGCCCTGATGCAGACCGACCGCACGCTCGACCCAGGTATCACGCTGCCCGCCAGTTGGTACCACGACCCGCAGATCTGGCAGCGTGAGCGCTGGCCAATCTTCGGAAGTAACTGGGTGCACGTTGCGTACGACCACCAACTGCGCAACACCGGCGACTACGTCACCGAGAATCTGGCCGGCTGGCCCATCTTCATTCGCCGCAAGGACGATGGCTCGCTCAGCGCGTTCTACAACATGTGCCCACACCGCGCAGGCCCCATCGTGTTCGAAGGCGAAGGTTGCTCGAAGAATGTGGTGTGCAAGTACCACGGCTGGGCGTTCAACGCCGACGGAAAGCTGCTCAGTGCGCGCGACTTCGGCGCGCAAGCGCCCGACAACATGGACCTGACCCCCATCCAGGTGGGTTCGTGGCGGGGCATGGTGTTCGTCTGTCTGAACCCGGCCATCGCGCCGCTGCACGAGTGGCTTGGGGCGTTCCCCAACGAGGTCGAGGGTGTTCCGCTGGAGAGCTACCGCTTCCACAGCAAGAGCGTTCGTCACGTGGCGTGCAACTGGAAGACCTACGGCGACAACTTCCTCGAGGGTTATCACCTGCCCACCACGCACCCGGCCATGAGCCGCGACGCCGACGCCCTGAACTACAAGGTCGTCTACAAGGGCGACCCGCGGTGGAACATTCATACGATGCCGCCGCGCGACGAAAGCACGTTCGGGGTTTTCGGTTACTTCTGGCCGACGTTCGCATTCGACGTCTTCCCAGGTGGCTTCGCCGTCGAGCGGTGGCTGCCGCGCGGGCACACCCATAGCGACCTGATCTTCGAGTACTTCTTCGATGACAACGCGGACGGCGTGGAAGACATCGTGAAGTTCAGCGAGGAGGTTGCCGACGAGGACGCACGCATGTGCGAGCACGTGCAGCGCAACCTCGACGCGGGCAACTACGACACTGGCGTGCTCAGCCCGAAGTGGGAGTACCCGCTGGCCATTTTCCACAGCATGATCCGCGAGGCCATCGGTCCGGTCGACGACCGCTGACCGGACCCTGCTGGTAACGACTGGCCGGCAACGTGTCTGATAAGCACGTGCGATGAGCAGCATGCAGAGCACCGCCCGTTTCCTCTGGCAACGGCTGGAACCGTTTCACGGTCTCATCTACTTCGTCCCAGAGGCCGATCAGCACTACACGGCGCTGGGTCTCGATGCGGGAATGATGGGCTACTTCTCGTCGCGTGCCGCAGCCATGGGCCCCGTGCCCGCGGAGGTCGTGGTCGCAACGTTCTTCAACTTCGAGCCCCAGCGCATTCGGGCATTGGTGCCCCAGGCGTGGGAACGAACGACGGCGCCCGCACTCTGGCAAGCGCGACTCGCAGCAGCCGACGCTGCGCTCACTCGCATCTTCGGCATGGAGCGCCTGGCGCAGCCCGACATCGCCGAGGCGGCGGACGTGTTGCGCTCCGTTATCGACGCGTGTGCGCCCGAGGGCCGCCCGCTGTTCGCCGGTCACCTGGCGCAGGAGTGGCCCGCCGAGCCGCACATGGCGTTGTGGTTTGCCATCACGTTGCTGCGCGAGTTTCGTGGTGATGGCCACATCGCTGCGCTGACCGTCGAGGGCGTGTCCGGCATCGAAGCGCTGGTCATCCACGGCGCCACCGGCGTGGTGCCTGCGCCGGTGCTGCAAGCAACCCGCGGCTGGAGCAACGAAGCGTGGGCCAGCGCCGTCCTGCGGTTGCAGCTGCGCGGTTGGGTGGACGACAATACGCTGACGTCCACCGGCCAGACGCATCGCAACCGAGTCGAGCAGTACACCGACGAACTGGCCGCCGCCCCGTGGGCCCGCCTGTCCGAAGCTCAGGTCAGCTCGCTGGCGGCGTTGGGCAAGGAGCTGAGCACCACAATCGTCGCCGCCGGTACCTTCCCCAGCCGCTGACGGCCGATTATGCGACGGGCAGCACCTTGCCGGGGTTCATCAGGTTGCGTGGGTCGAGGGTGGATTTGACCACACGCATCAGCTGCAGCTTGGTGGGGTCCGTCGTGTCGAACATCGGGCCGATGCGCTCTGAGCCGACTCCATGCTCGGCGGAGAACGAGCCACCGAGCCGCCGAACGTCGCGGTAGATGACGTCGTTGATCTGTGCGTGCAGCTCGCGGGCAATGGTGCCCGGGCGGTTGATACAGATGTGCAGGTTGCCGTCGGCGATGTGGCCGAACACGTACGGCACCAGCGTCGCGTCGATGGCAGCCAGACCAGCGAAGACCGACGCTGCATAGGCCTCGATCTGCGACGAAGGCACCGACACGTCGTAGGAGGGCGAGCCCGGAAACGCCCGGTAGATCAGGTCTGTGTCCTCACGCAACCGCCACAGTTCTGCGGCTTGGCGAGCCGAGCCGGCGACGATGCCTTCGGTCTGTGCGTGCAGCGCAGCAGTCGCCTCGAACACGCTGGCGAGTGAGTTGTGCAGGGCGTCCTCGTTGGCGCCGCCCAGCAGCAGTAGCAGGTACACCGGATGGTCAAACCCGATTCCAGCGCCGCTCCACTGCAGCGCTGTCGAAGTGAGCTTCAGGTAACCCTGCCACATTGCCTCAGCGGCGCGTAGGTGGCCGGCGTCGGCGTCGAGTCCGATTCGGATGGCATCCAGCGCAGCACCGACCGATGGCAGGCCAAGCATCGCGGTCGCAGTGACCGCTGGCAGCGGGTCCAGCCTCATCGCCACCCGCGTCACCACACCCAGCGTGCCCTCGGCGCCGATGAGGAGATGTTTGAGGTCGTAACCTGCAGAGTTCTTCACGACACGAGTGAGGTCGGAGTAGATGCTGCCATCGGGGAGCACCGCTTCCAGGCCGAGTATCCGGTGGCGCATGACACCATTGCGGAACGCCATCACGCCACCGGCGTTGGTGGAAACCATCCCACCGATGGTCGCCGAACCGCGCGCCGCAAGGTCGATACCCGGTTCCAGCCGATGCTCGGCGGCAATGGTTTGCAGTGCCTCGAGCGTGCAGCCCGCTTCGACGATGGCAACGCGATCGGCGGGAACGAGCGGTTCGACGGAGTTCATGCGGCGAAGTGACAGCACCACTTCACCGGGCCGCGAGATGCCGCCGCCCACCAGGCCTGTCCGTCCACCATGCGACACGATGGGCACATCGTGAGCGGCACAGATCCGGACTACATCCGCTACCTCGGCGGTGGATGCTGGCGACACGACGGCGCTCGCACCAAGGTTGTCCACATGCTGCCCGGGGTCGAGTTCCAAGATGGCTTCGCCCGTGCGGACATGGCTACCACCCACGACGGCACGCAGCTCGTCGAGCACGCTCTCGAGTAGCTCACTGCCAGGCATGGCCGAGTTTGTCACACCGGCACGGATTCCGGCCGGGTATTGCACAGTGTCGGGGTGACAGGACTCGAACCTGCGACCTGGTCGTCCCAAACGACCCGCGCTACCAGACTGCGCCACACCCCGGGGTGTTCTTACGTGAGCGTCGATGCTACCGGCCCGACCCGAAAGAGCCGGGCGGGTATGTGGCCAACACCACGACTTAGCGGATTGCGAGGTCCTCGACCACGGCCAACAAGCGCGACACATCCTCGGGCTCGATGTAGCGGCTGATGCCCGCGCGCACGACGCCGCCCGTCTCTGACAGGCCCAACTGGCCGACGACTTCGACGGCGTAGTTGTGGCCATCCCACACGGCAACCTTCGCGGCAGCAAGGGCCTTCGTGACCTCCGAGGGGGTGTGGCCGGCGACCGTGAAGGCTGCGGTGGGGGTACGGCCTTCGAAGCCGTGCACGCCCCACACCGTGACGCCCTCGATGGTGAGCAGGCCGTTGAGCAGCGGAGCGAACAGTTCTTGCTCGGCGGCTTGGATGTTGGCCATGCCCTCCTCCATCAAGAAGCGGGCGGTGGCCTCGACACCGGCGAGCGCTTCGAAGTTGGGCATGCCCGTTTCGAAACGGCTGGGGCCTTCGTCGTGCGACGGGCGCACCTTGAAGACCGGCAAGCTCTGCAACAACTCAGGCTGCATCCACAACATGCCCGAGTGCGGCGCGTACCACTTGTACGGCGAGGTGACCATCGCGTCGCAACCCAAGGTAGTGATGTCGATGGGTTGGTGCGGCGCCAACGCGACCGCGTCGACGAAGACCCGTGCGCCGACGGCGTGAGCGGCGTCGATGATGGGCCGCAGGTCGGGTGCGGTCCCCAACAGGTTGCTGGCACCTGGGAGCGTGACCCACTTCGTGCGCTCGTTGATCAGCTCGATCACGTTCTCGGGAGGCAGGGTGCCCGAGGCGCCATCAAACTGCGCCAGCACATGTTCCGCGCCAGCCTGGTCGGCAGCGCGCCGCCACGGCGTGACGTTTGCGTCGTGGTCCATGCGGGTTCCGACGATGCGGTCACCCGGCTGCAGTGTGGCGCCGATTGCCCGCGAGATCGCAAACGTGATGGTGGTCATGTTCGGCCCGAAAGCAATACCGGCCGGATCTGCGTTGAACAGCCGACCGACGGTCGCACGTGTGCGCTCAACCAGTTCGTCGGCCTTGACGGCAGCGGCAAACTCTCCGCCGCCGCAACCGTTGGACCCGTCGGACAGCCAGTTCGAGAGGGCGGTGATGGCGGAGTCGACAACCTGCGTGCCGGCCGGCCCGTCGAAGCGAGACCAGCCGTCTTGCGCACCGGGGAAACGATGTCGTAGTGAGGTCATGATGGGTGTCCGTCAGCCGCGCTTGGCGGCCTTGGCCAGGCGCTTACTGGTACGGCCCGTCGGCGCAAGGTTGCGCTGATCCAGATCGCCCATTTCGACACCGTTGGTGAACAGCACCCGGTACCGCTGCCAGTTGAAACCGTTGGCGAGAATGACCTTGCCTTCGGTGCCGGTGGGCACACCGTGCAGGTCAACAGTGCTCAGAACCCGGTCGCCAATGCGCAGGTCGAGCTGGTTGGCGTGCGGCTTGGCGAGGGCGTGCGGCTTCCAGAACGTCATGAGCCTATTCTGCCTGATTCGACTGCAGCAGTGGGCATTCGGCAGGAATTCGAGAGGCCACGGTAGAGTCGTCGCCCTGTGAAAAGCACGATCGAACCCGCCGAAGACACCCGTGAAGTAGCCCTCTCCGAGGAGGGCGAAGAAGGCCGCGAAGGTGGTGGTGCAGCACCCACCCCCCGTCAACTGGTGAAGCTGTCAGTCGTCGTCGACGAGGCCGATTTCGACCGCGATATTGACCAAGCGTTTCGCAAGATCGGCCGCGAGGCCACGCTGCCCGGCTTCCGTGCCGGCAAGGTGCCGCGCAAGGTACTCGAGGCCCGCATCGGTCTCGCCGCCGCCCGCGATGAAGCCCTGCGCGACTCGGTTCCTGCGTACCTGGCCAAGGCAGTACGCGAGCACGACATCGATCTCATCGCCACGCCCGAGGTGGAGATCACCGGTGGCGTCGAAGACGGCCCGGTCACGTTCGATGCGGTCTGCGAAGTTCGCCCCGTCATCACCGTGCCCGGCTACGGCGGACTGCGCGTCGAGCTGCCCAGCCCGGCCGCCAGCCAGGAAGAAATCGACGAAGCGGTCGACGCCGAGCGCCGCCGTCAGGGTTCGCTGGTCGATGTCGCTCGTGAGATCAAGTCGGGCGATCACGTCACGCTCACGCTCGCCGGCACCCGCGATGGCGATCCGGTCCCCGGGCTCAACACGGAAGACTGGCTGTATGAAGTCGGCAAGGGCTGGGTCGCCGAAGGCTTCGACGAACGCCTCATCGGGTCCAAAGTCGGCGACGAACTGTCGTTCAGCGCCAACCCATCGGGCATGTCCGAGCCGGCCGACTTCGAAGTCTCCATCACCAATGCACAGGAACTCGTGCTGCCTGAAGTCACCGACGAATGGGTCTCGGAGAATCTGGGCGAGTTCGACACCGTCGAATCCTGGCGTGCCTCGATCGCCGAACGAATTGGTACCCAGAAGCTGACCCAGGCCCGCAACCTGCTGGTCGAGCGGGCCACCACTGCACTTGCGGAGCTGGTTGATGTGCCGGCACCCGACAGCATGGTCAGCGGCGACCTGCAGTCACGTGTGCAAAACACCGTCCAGCAGTTCCAGTCGCAGGGCATCAGTATCGACCAGTGGTTGTCCGCCACCGGCCAGTCGCCCGATGCGTTCATCGAGTCGCTGAGGAGCCAATCGGTGAAGGCCGTCAAGGTCGATCTTGCGTTGCGGGCAGTTGCCGCCGCAGAGGGCCTCGAGGTCGAGGACGACGATCTGCATGCCGAGTACGCCCGCATCGCGGTGCAAGTCCGTCAGAAGGCCAGCGAAGTTCGCAAGGCCTACGAGAAGAACGACGCCGTCACCGACCTGGTTGCGCAGATGCGCAAGACGAAGGCACTGGATTGGGTCATCGACCACGCCGAAGTCGTCGACACCACAGGCGCCGCAATCGATACGGCGATGCTGCTGGGCAACGACCACGACCACGACGGCCATGATCACGACCACGACGACCACGACGACCACGACCACGACCACACGAATGACAAGGGGCACTGAGCATGGACAGGAACTTCAACATGTCGGGCTACACCATCCCCAGCGTCGTCGAGCAAACTGCTCGCGGCGAGCGCGGATACGACCTCTACAGCCGCCTGTTGCGCGACAACATCATTTGGCTCGACACGCCCATCGATGACAGCTCGGCCAGCCTCACCTGCGCCAAGTTGGTGTATCTCGAGAGCGAGAACCCCGACAAAGACATCAGCATCTATATCAACAGCCCCGGTGGCGACATCACCGCGCTGTTCGCCATCTACGACACGATGCAGTTCATCAAGAACGACATTGCCACCATCTGCCTCGGCCAGGCAGCCTCGGCGGCCGCTGTGCGGCTCGCGGCCGGTACCAAGGGGAAGCGGATGGCGCTTCCGCACAGTCGCATCATGTTGCACCAGCCCTCGGGCAGTACCGGTTACGGCCAGGTGACCGACCTGGAGCTGGCAGCCAAGGAAATCCTGCGGATGCGGGATTTGCTGGAGGAAATGTTGGCCTCGCACACCGGCCAAACCATCGAGCGAATCCATACCGATACGGACCGCGATTTCGTGATGGAAGCACACGAGGCCCTCGCGTATGGCATCATCGACGATGTCATCACGTCGCGTGATGTGGTGGACCGCTCCGGTCCTATCCGCTGACCGCCCTGCGACGACACAACTGAGACGAGAGGGAAGCAACTGTGGCGAAATTCGGTGACACCGGTGAGTTGCTGAAGTGCTCGTTCTGTGGCAAGTCACAGAAGCAGGTCAAGAAGCTGATCGCTGGGCCTGGCGTGTACATCTGTGACGAGTGCATCGACCTGTGCAACGAGATCATCGAAGAGGAGCTCACCGACACCGGCGAGCTGCACTTCGACCAACTGCCCACCCCACGCGAGATCCGCACGTTCCTCGACGACTACGTCGTCGGGCAAGACGAGGCGAAGAAGATTTTGTCGGTGGCGGTGTACAACCACTACCGCCGCATCCAGTACCAACAGAACGCTGGCGTCGGCCGCCGCGACGAGATCGAGCTGCAGAAGAGCAACATCTTGCTGCTCGGCCCCACCGGCTGCGGCAAGACACACCTGGCCCAGACTCTCGCCCGCCTTCTCAACGTGCCGTTCGCCGTTGCTGACGCGACGGCGCTCACCGAGGCTGGCTACGTCGGCGAGGATGTCGAAAACATCCTGCTGAAGCTCATCCAGGCCGCAGACTTCGATGTGAAGAAGGCCGAGACCGGCATCATCTACATCGACGAGATCGACAAGATTGCCCGCAAGAGCGAGAATCCGTCCATCACCCGCGATGTCTCGGGCGAAGGCGTGCAGCAGGCGCTGCTGAAGATTCTCGAGGGCACCGTTGCTTCGGTTCCGCCGCAAGGCGGCCGTAAGCACCCGCATCAGGAGTTCATCCAGATCGACACCACCAACGTGCTGTTCATCTGCGGCGGCGCCTTCTCCGGGCTCGACACCATCATCGAGAACCGCGTCGGCCAGCGCGGCATGGGCTTCAACAACACGGTGAAGAGCAAGGCCGACCGCGACCCGGGTGCCCTGTTCGCCACCGTGCAGCCCGAAGACCTGCTCAAGTTCGGCATGATCCCCGAGTTCATCGGTCGCCTGCCGATGGTGGGTGCCGTTCGCAGCCTCGACCGCGATGCGCTCATCAAGATTCTGGTCGAGCCGAAGAACTCGCTGGTCAAGCAGTTCCAGAAGATGTTCGAGTTCGAGGACGTCGAGCTCGAGTTCACTCGCGAGGCAATGGAAGCCATCGCTGATCAGGCACTGCTGCGCGGCACCGGTGCTCGTGGCTTGCGCGCCATCCTCGAGGAAGTGCTGCTCAACACGATGTACGAGCTGCCCGGCCGCAGCGATGTCGGCAGTGTGGTCATCGACGCAGACACGGTGAAGACCAAGGTCATCCCCACTCTCGTGCCGCGCGAGCCGGTCAGTAAGCGCCCGCGCCGCCAAGCCAGCTGAGTAGTGCAATGACGGCGGGTCGTGCGGTGACAACCACATCATGAGCTACGCCGACGCGCTCGCGTACCTCGATACGCACTCCAACTACGACACCACCGGCCGCATCACTTCACCGACGCTCGAGCGCATGGTCACGCTCATGGCCGCGATGGGCGACCCGCAACTGACCTACCCGGTCATCCACGTCACT
>JANLPB010000382.1:0-3443 GCA_031366885.1 Ilumatobacteraceae bacterium | reverse complement strand
TACGCCTTTCTTGATCCGAGGATCCGACTTGACTGACGAGACAGCTCCCGCCGTTGACACCGCGGAAGAAATCGACGCGCGCGAAGCGCTGACCCACAAAGCTCTTTCGCCATTCCAAATGGCACGTAAGCGTTACTGGCATCACAAGGGTGCAGCCGCCTCCACGGTGATCATGGTCATCTTGCTCGTCATCGTGATCTTCGCTCCGCTGACCGCCCGCTACGGCATCAACCAGCAGGTGCTCGACATCAGCGAAGGCAAGAACCAGTACCTCTCGCCGCGATCTATTGCGTGGTTCGGCACCGATCAGATCGGTCGCGACCTGTTCAGCCGACTGATCTGGGGTGTGCGTACGTCGCTCTTCATCGGCGTGGCCTCGGCAGTCCTGGCCGTCATCATTGGCACCGCCGTCGGGGCCGTGGCGGGCCTTCGCGGCGGCTGGTTCGACGACATCATGATGCGTGTGACCGACCTGTTCCTCGCCTTCCCATTCATTGTGATCATCATCATCATGAGGGCATTCTTGGGTGCGGTGCCGTGGATTACCGGCATCATCGGCGACATTTCCTCCATTCGCTTCATCATCGCCCTGTTTGCCATCTTCGGCTGGATGGGCGTGGCGCGCCTTGTCCGCGGTCAGGTGCTGGCGTTGAAGGAACGTGAGTTCATCGAGGCGGCGCGAGCGGTCGGTGCGTCCAATTCGCGCATTGTGATGTCGCACCTGTTGCCGAACTCAGTTGGCCCCATCCTGATCGCGTTGACGCTGTCTGTCATTGGCGCCATTGTCGGCGAGTCGACGCTGTCGTTCTTCGGCCTCGGGCCGCAACCGGGCGCCGACGCGGTGTCGCTCGGCCAACTTGTGGAGCTTTCAGCGGAGGGCGCCAAGCAAGGCAACTGGTGGATGGTGGTTTTCCCCTGCGGTGCGCTGGTGCTGTTGGCCATCTGCATCAACTTCATTGGTGACGGCATGCGCGACGCGGTTGACTCCAAGATGGACATCGGGGGCTGACGATGGTCGCACCGCTCCTTTCCCTGAAGAACTTGCACGTGACCTTCCAGACGATGAACGGCCCCGTACAGGCAGTACGCGGGGTCGACCTCGACGTGGCGCCAGGTGAGATGGTGGGCGTGGTCGGCGAGAGCGGGTCGGGTAAGTCCGTCACGTTCCTCGGCATCATGGGGCTGCTGCCCAACTCGGCCACCATCACCGGCTCGGCAACTGTCGACGGTGTCGAGCTAGTCCGCGCAGAGAACAGAACCATGCGTGAGGTTCGCGGCAAGAAGATCGCGATGATCTTTCAGGACCCGCTGTCCGCCCTGAACCCGGTGTACCGGGTCGGCGATCAAATCGTCGAGATGATCCAGTCGCACCAGGATCTGTCGAAGGACGCTGCTCGCTCGCGAGCAGTCGAGCTGCTCGACATCGTGGGAATTCCGCAGCCCAAGCAGCGGTCCCGCCAGTACCCGCACGAGTTCTCCGGCGGTATGCGCCAACGCGTGATGATCGCGATGGCCATCTCCAACGACCCTGACGTACTGATTGCCGACGAGCCCACCACTGCGCTCGACGTGACGGTGCAGGCACAGATTCTGGAAGTGATTCAACGCATTCAGAACGAGATGAACAAGGCCGTTGTGATGATCACCCACGACCTCGGTGTCATCGCCCGTGTGGCCGACCGGGTGCAGGTGATGTACGCCGGCCGCGTGGTCGAACGCGCCGGCGTCGACGATCTGTTCGTGCACCCAACGCATCCGTACTCGGAAGGGCTTTTGAATTCCTTGCCACGCGTCGGTCAGAGCCGCCTGCAGCCAATTCCGGGTCGTCCGCCCAACATGTTGCATCCGCCCATCGGTTGCGCCTTCAGCGCGCGCTGCGAGTACAGCGTCCCGGCTTGCCTCGTAGGTCTGCCCGAGCTGGTGCCAGCGGGCCCGTCGATGAGTGCGTGCGTGCGCGCCGCGGAGCTGTCCCTTGGAGTGAAGGCATGACCGAGCCAATTCTTGAAGTCTCCGAACTGGTGAAGGAGTTCTCGGTCAGCGGCTCGCGCGGGCTGCGCAAGACCAAGGCGATTGTGCACGCGGTGTCGGGTGTGTCGTTCTCGGTGATGCCGGGTCAAACGCTCGGCTTGGTCGGGGAGAGCGGCAGTGGCAAGACCACCGTTGGTCGTACCGTGCTGCGCCTGGCAGAGCCGACCGCGGGGTCGATCAAGTTCAAGGGACAAGAGATCGTCGGTCTCGATCGAGGCGAGATGCGCAAACTGCGCAAGGAAATGCAGATCGTCTTCCAAGATCCGCAGGCATCGCTCGACCCTCGTCTGACGGTGGGTTCCGCCATCGCCGAGCCGCTTCGAATTCAGAAGATCAAGGGAAACCACACGGAACGAGTGCAGGAACTGCTGGAGCTGGTGGGCCTGGCCCCAGACCATGCGCAGCGATTCCCGCACGAGTTCTCCGGCGGCCAGCGTCAACGCATCGGCATCGCGCGTGCGCTCGCGCTCAACCCATCGCTGGTCGTGCTCGACGAGCCGGTGTCGGCGTTGGACGTGAGCGTGCAGGGTGCCGTCGTCAACCTGCTCGACGACCTGCAGGACCGGCTGGGTCTCAGCTATCTGTTCATCGCTCACGACCTGTCGGTGGTGCGCCACATCAGTGACGTGATGGCGGTGATGTACCTCGGCAAGATCATGGAGGTCGGCCCGGCTGAGGAGATCTACACCGCTGCCGTACACCCGTACACGAAGGCGCTGCTCTCCGCCGTGCCTGAGCCCGACCCTCAGTTGGAGCGCACACGGCAGCGCATCATGTTGCAGGGCGACCCGCCGAGCCCCATCGACCCGCCGACGGGTTGTCGTTTCCGTACCCGCTGTCCGATTGCGCAAGACCTGTGCGCGATGGAAGAGCCGGCACTCATCGATCGTGGCTTCGGCCATCCGGTTGCGTGCCACTTTCCGTCGCTGTCGTTGTCCGGCGTGGCAACCGCCGCTGTCTGACCGATAGCCTTACCAACCGTGCGCGATTTCATCACCTACCTCTCGATCGTTGTCAACGTGCTGTCGTTGGCCGGCATGGTTGCCGGTGTGCTGATGCACAGCGGTCGCGGTGGCGGTCTCAGCGACATGTTCGGTGGTGTCGGCTCGACAGCCCTGGGCAGCACCGCCGCCGAGCGCAACCTCACCAGAATCACCACGATTTTCGGGATCCTGTGGATCGGCACGATCGTCGCACTCAGTTTCCTCATGACCTGAGTTTCCTGTTGGTGTGATTCCCCCGCTGCGATAGCCTCGTAGCGCACCACGTCGAAGTGGCGGAATAGGCAGACGCGCCAGCTTGAGGGGCTGGTGAACTTAGGTTCGTGGGGGTTCAAGTCCCCCCTTCGACACGAAATGGCCAGCGCGAAAGCGCTGGTCGTTTGCGTTGTGGGGCGATGAGACGAAACCTGAATG
>JANLPB010000377.1:0-1825 GCA_031366885.1 Ilumatobacteraceae bacterium | reverse complement strand
ACCTCGGCTGGCGGCTGGTGCAATTGGTGCTCTGGCTGTTTCGGTAACTGGTTCGCCGGTCTAAGCCGGCAACGGCTAGGGTTGCAAGGTCCACGGGCTGTGGCGCAGCTTGGTTAGCGCGCTTGACTGGGGGTCAAGAGGTCGTGGGTTCGAATCCCGCCAGCCCGACGAAGAAACCGCAGGTCAGAGGTGGTATCTGACCTCGGAGAGAGACTGCGATACTCTTGGTGAGAACAAAATTGAGAACATCCCGGGTGTTCTCAAGTTCTCGACGTGTTCTCGGAGGCTCCGGTGCCCAAGTTCGAAGGTGTTTACAAGGACGCCAGCGGCAGCTGGTACTTCAAGGTGCGCGTCGCTCAGGATCCTCTGACGAAGAAGTGGCGGCAGGTGACCCGGCGAGGATTCGCGACCGCCCTGGACGCCAGCCAGGCCCGTCGCGACGTCCTGGAGTCCGACGTGCCCGTGTCGGTGGACGTCGGGGCGAGGTCGGTCCGGGAGCTGATCGAGTTGTACTTCTCCGACGCTGAGACTTCCGGCGCGCTCTCGCCGAAGTCACTGCACGACTACCGGGAGTACTTGACCCACTACATCGCGCCTCACCTTGGCGACCGAGCGGTCCGGGACGTGACACCGGAGATGTTGGCGACGTGGCAGCACCGCTTGGCGAAGACTGGTTCGAAGCTGAAGAAGCCGTTGTCGCCGAACAGCATTCGCCTCGCTCGGGCACCGCTCGCCGGCGCGTTCAAGTACGCCGTGCGTCTCGGGCACATTCGCCGGAGCCCGATGGACAACGTGCCGAGACCAAAGCAGCAGCGAAGCGTCGTCGGACACTGGTCACCGGACGAGGCGAGGACCTTTCTGATGTGGCAGGGGGAGGATCGGCTCTACCCGTTGTGGGCGTTCCTTCTCGGTTCGGGTCTGCGTATTGGCGAGCTGGTCTGGCTGAGTTGGAAGGACGTCGATCTCAAGCGGCGGCTGGTTCGTATCGTGCAGTTCGCATCGACGCTTGGCTACGAGCTGGCACCCTCCTCCGGAAAGAGCCGAGACGCCGTCAGGACCATCGAACTCGACAGTCACCTGGTGGCAGTCTTGGAACGCCAGAGAGCACAGCAGAAGACGGAGTCGCGATCCGACGGATACGTGATCTCTGGCTACGTGTTCACGAAGGCGGAGGGCGGGTCGTTCCACCCGCAGTACTTGTCCCGGCAGCTGGCAAAGCTCTCGGTCGAAGCGAAACTCCCTCGGCTCACTGCCCATGGGCTGCGACATACGAGTGCGACGCTCATGCTCGCTAGCGGGGTACCAGCGAAGGTTGCCGCCGAGCGACTGGGTCACGCGGACCCTGCGCTATTCACGAACGTCTACAGTCACGTCACCCAGACCATGCAAGAGGACGCTGCCCGGAAGATCGGTGCCGCGCTCTTCGGCTGAACCTCAGCGTGGGCGTGGCGGCACGCTGTTGGCCGACAAGTATTCGGCGAGTGCGCTTTCGGGGATGCGGACCATGCGGCCCACTCGCACGTAGCTGATTCGGCGCTCCTGGACGCATCTGGTCACGAAGCGAAGCGTGACGTTCAGGTACTGGGCTGCCTCCTCGCGGGTGTAGAGCGGGTCGTCGCGAAGCACGCGGTGAGCGGTCGCGCTGGCGGTCTTAGGCATGGTTGCTCCTGTGGTTGGACGAGCCGTCGGATGGTTTGGATGTGGTCGAAGGGGATGGGGCGGGGGAGATGACGTCGCCGGTTTTGGGTGCGACGATCCATTCGGTGGCGGTGATGGCGATGCCGACGTGGCCGTTGTCGTGGACGGGTATGGAGTTGCGGTGGAA
>JANLPB010000353.1:0-2041 GCA_031366885.1 Ilumatobacteraceae bacterium | reverse complement strand
GCCAACGCCGGGCCCACCAACAGCACCAACGGTGACCCACAATGCGGACACCACAACCGCTGGAAAACATCCGGCTACACCACCCGACGCGACCCCAAAGGCCACTGGCACCACTACCGACCCGACGGCACCAAAATCGGCTGGCGATCAGCAACCACCAACGCCGTCGAACAAGTCTTCGCCATGCCCGCAGCCAGCTAGCCGCGCGCATCGAGCCTGGATGTCTACTTACCGCCGAGCCGGCTGAGGAGTGGATGCCTCTGAAGCCGAAGAAGGCCGCCGCGGTGCCGGTTGCCGGAGACCTCTGGCGATGGATCTGATAGCGGGACCGGGGGAGGGCGGCTGCGGGAGATCGTTCCCGTCGGAGTTCGTCGGGACACCGTGGTCAGTGAGGAATGGCGAGCACCGACGTTGTGCGGAGGCGTCGCTTCTCGCTACAGTGCTGGCCGTTCGGGTTCCCGAACAGCCCAGCTGCAACCGGTTCTCCTGCCTTTGTGTGGAGGCGAACTGACGGCGCAGGGTGTCTCGCATCTCCTGGTGGTGGGGCCGCCGGCAATCTCAGTGCTTCGTGCTGAGTGCCGATAGGACCTTGTCTCCTCCCAGAAAGCAGGTGGCCTGTGGCCGCGGAAGCACTCGAGCAATCAATGCTCGAATCAAAGGACAAGGATCAACTCCTTGCCATCGCCCAAGCATTGGGTATCAAGACCACCGCTCGCGCTGCGAAGGCAACGTTGATCGCCAAGATCCTCGAGACCACCGGTGTCGGGCAGGCAACTCCCGCGCCCGCCGCGGCCGGTGACGACACCGGCGACACCGACGACACCGTGCCCGCGGCTCAGCCGCAGGCCGACGCTGCCCCCGCTGCGGGAGCAGGCGAGCCGGCAGTCCAGAGCAACGTCGACACCGCAGACGGCGATGATGACGACGAGGACGGCGACGACGCCGACTCCCAGGCAGATGGCGAGGGTGACGGCGAGAGCCGCAATGCCCGTCGACGCCGGCGCCGTCGCAACAAGAATCGCTCAGGCGAAGGGGTGGGCGCCACCGGTGCGCAGCCCGGCGATCGCCAGCCAGACGTGGCCCAGGAGCCACGTGAGCGCGGCGACCGGCCCGACCGGCCCGATCGCGGCCCGCGTCCCGAGCGCAGCGAGGGGAGCGACCAGTTCAGCCTCGACCCCGTGCAGGTGGCCGGCTATCTCGATCTACGTGACGAGGGCTACGGCTTCTTGCGCGTCAACGGCTATCTGGCCTCGCGCGACGACGCATACATTCCCGTCAAGTTGACCCGCCAGTACGGGTTGCGTAAGGGCGATCACGTCACCGGTCTCAGCCGCCCCGCCGGCCGCAATGAGAAGAATCCGGCGTTGATGGAGATTCACACCATCAACGGCAATGATCCTGAGCTGGCCAAGAGCCGCCGCAAGTTCGAAGACCTGACTGCCTTGTTCCCCGACAAGAAGCTGGTGCTCTCCACGGCCAACGATCCGCACAACATGACCGTCCGCATCATCGACCTCGTGTCGCCAATCGGCAAGGGTCAGCGCGGCATCATCGTCTCGCCGCCGAAGGCGGGCAAGACCACCGTCATGAAGGAAATCGCGACGGCGATCGAACGGCACAACCCTGAGGTCAAGCTGATCGTGTTGCTCATCGACGAGCGCCCCGAGGAAGTCACCGACATGCGCCGCACCGTCAAGGGCGAAGTCATCTCGAGTACGTTCGACAGGCCCAGCGAAGAGCACACGCATGTCGCCGAACTGGCGTTGGAGAAGGCAAAGCGACTCGTCGAGGAGGGCCACGACGTGGTCATCATCCTCGATGGCATCACCCGCCTCAGCCGTGCGTACAACCTGGCCGCCCCGCCCAGCGGGCGCATCCTGTCCGGCGGCATTGACGCCGGTGCGCTGTACCCGCCGAAGCGTTTCTTCGGTGCCGCCCGCAACTGCGAGGAAGGTGGCTCGCTCACCATTCTCGCCACAGCTCTGGTGGAGACGAACAGCCGTATGGACGAAGCGATCTTCGAGGAGTTCAAGGGCACCGG
>JANLPB010000127.1:0-6880 GCA_031366885.1 Ilumatobacteraceae bacterium | reverse complement strand
GTGGCGACAGCGGCGATCTGATCCTTGTCGTCGACCACGGTGGCCTGGCTCTTGATGCTCTCGACCGCAGCGGCGACAGCCTTCTCGATGCCCTTCTTGAGGCCCATCGGGTTGGCGCCGGCAGCGACGTTGCGCATGCCGTGCTGCACCATGGCCTGGGCCAAGACGGTGGCGGTGGTGGTGCCGTCGCCGGCAACATCGTTGGTCTTGGTGGCGACTTCCTTCACCAGCTGTGCGCCCATGTTCTCGAAGGGATCGTCCAGTTCGATCTCCTTCGCAATGGAGACACCGTCGTTGGTGATGGTGGGGGCACCGAACTTCTTGTCGAGAACGACGTTGCGGCCCTTCGGCCCGAGCGTCACCTTGACCGTGTCGGCCAACTTGTTGACGCCGGCCTCGAGGGCGCGGCGCGCCTCATCGTGGAATTTGAGTTGCTTTGCCATGTGTTCAGTGGCTCACTTCTCGACGATTGCGAGTACGTCGCGGCTGGTGAGGATCAACAGATCCTTGCCGTCGAGGGTGACTTCGGTGCCGCCGTACTTGCTGTACAGCACGGTGTCGCCGACCTTCACGTCGAGCGGGCTGTGGGCGCCACGATCGTCGCTCCAGCGGCCCGGGCCGACGGCAACGACGGAACCCTGCTGGGGCTTCTCCTTGGCAGTGTCGGGGATCACCAGACCAGACGCGGTGGTGAGCTCGGCCTCGTTCGGCAGTACGACGATGCGATCGTCAAGCGGCTTGAGTGACATGGTGCAGGCCTCCATTGGCAGTACACGAAACGTGAATATGGGATCTTGGACGGCTGAGTTAGCACTCAACCCTCGCGAGTGCCAAGGCTAGGTGGCGGAGGGGGTCGTTAGCAACCGGAAGGCGAGAGTGCTAACCGGTGTCGACAAATTGAGCGCACACAGGCTTTCTTGGTGCACCTGAACGGTGATCGTGAGACACTGACGACATGCGGCAGCCATATGGCCCCGGCGACATCATCGAGATCGATGTCATCGACGCGGACCCTGGCGTGTTCGGCCCCTCGGCAGATCCGAGGCCCGCCCGCGTTCGTCGGCCGCGACCACGTTGGCTGGTCCCGACGGCGCTCGCTGTGCTCGCCGTGTGCGGTGCCGTGGCCATGATGTGGCGCCCATGGCAGCACCCGCCCGAGTGGCGCACGTTCGGGCCGGCCGCCCCGTCCACCTCATCGCTGAGCGACCACCTGACGCTTGATACACCCGACGCGAACGTGACCGGTTTGCAAGTCGGTCAAAACCTGGACGCCGACGAGCCCACTCCTCTTGGTTACGTCTTTGCCGTGCCCGGCGGCTCCTACGACTACGAAGCATGGGCGTTGTTTCATTCCCGCGGGTCTAATTCTCGCGGAGTGCCGCTGGTCAGCAAATCGACCGAACTGGTGCGCGGCATGCAGGCGGAAGTGCGGCGGGTGCGGGTGCGAACGACGGTGACATGGGGTCCGATCGGCGGCAATTACTGGGACTCCGAAACCAATCGTGTGGAGGACGCCGACGCCCTGCGGTTCGCTAACGCGGTCAGCGTGGTCGCCGGCCTGCCCGCGGTCGAGTACGGCTACGACTTCGGCGAGTTGCGGCCGCTCGGCGATGTCAAGACGCTCGCCCGGGTGCAGGTTCTCGCGGCCTACCTCGCCGGCGAACCGGTGCTGAGCAAATTCACCCCGACCCTGGTTGATTTCGTCACCCCACTCGGCGCGGTAACTGTGGCGTCGATGAGCACGGATACCGACGGGTTGGCAATGGCTCGTTTCTACCTCGGCCAAGGTCGCGACGCGACCGTTCACGGCCTGCCCGGAGCGCTGATCGAGACTCGTCGGCTCGGCACAATCGTTGTCTGGTACGAGGGTGACCGGCTTGTCGTCGTCGCTGCCGACGGTTCCGATGATGAATTGCTCGCGCTGGCCGAGAGCGTGCGACCCGCAACCGGCACCGAGTGGAACGACATCATCGACATCACCGCGTCCGCAATCGTTCCCGACATCGAAGTCGGTGCCACCCACCCCGCCGAAACCGTCGACTCCGGCACGTTGCGCGACGGCAACCAGTATCGAATTTCAGTGACCGTTGGCAACCCGACGGTGATCTGCGCCCACGTCGGCGCCAGCGACACAACCGCGGGCTCATGCGTCTTCGCGACCCCACTCTCGCCGGCACTGCACGCCATCCATGACAGCAACGGCGACGTGCAGTTCGTAGTGGCAGTGATCCCCCCTGACAGCCAGCAGGTACTGCGGTTCGTCACGACGACGGGCGATGTCATCGATACCAGACCGGAGACGATGCTCAGCGACTCGTCGCTCGCAATGGCCGCACCCCTTCCCCGCGGCGCCACCTACGAACTCGTCGACCCCGCCGCCACCCCTTAGCCGCGCCATGCTGTCGATGATCAGGGGTGACAGACTGCCCACGTGCATGGCGGTGCCGATTCCGAATTGATCGAGTTCATCGAGAGTGACCCTTCCGTGTTCGGGCCGTCGACGCGCGAGCGCCCGCCACCGACGCCGAGGACACGGCGGACGCGGCCGAGTCGGACACTTCCCGTCGCCGTCGTCGTGGTCTCGATTTTGGCTGCCGCCGCACTGCTGGTCATCTGGAAGCCGTGGGTCAATGAGTTCCACGTACGGCTCGCCCTCCCTTCGACGCCGCACGTCGAGCCGACGCTCACCGAGCAGCTGGTGTTCGGGAACCCGCCCGGCACCCTCTCACTCGCATCGGTGGGTGGGGCCGTGGGCATATCCAACACCCTGACCAACGCGGACGGCTACCTCCTCGCTGAGACGAACGCAACACTCAATCTCGGCCAGGGTGGCAGCGGCCGATGGGCGGCCTTCTTTGCCGGACGAAACGACGCCGCCGACCCGCAGAGCGTGCCTACCGGCGACGGCGCAGTCGAGGTCACCGTGCAGGGGGTACCCGGAGCGATCCTCACCTCACTCGACAGCCAGAACATCGAGGTGAACTTCGGCCCCATCGACGGCAGAGTCATTTCGGTGGTTACCTCGCAGCTCACCCAACGAGAGACCCTCGCCTTTGCTGAGACCGCGACGTTCGAGAACGGCGTGCCCCTCATCGCCGACGCCCGAACCGTGGCCGGCCTCCAGCCTCTCGGAAGCATCAGCAGCTTTGGGACCGTGTTCTCGTTCGTGGCAACCGCCGCAAATCCGGCCAGCGCAGAGGCCACCGTCGTCACGGCACAGTACGGCCCCGAGGAGAAGCGCTTCACCGTGACCTCACACGTGGCCGACGACACCGACCTCAAACTCTTGAGATTCGTCCTTGGAGGCGACGTCAACGCGCAGGTTCATGGCCAGCAAGCCCTCACGTACGTCGCCAACCCGTCCGAATCCTTGCTCGCCCTACGTGTCGAGCTCGGCTCGGTCGTTGCCTGGGTCGAGGGCGGACGACTGATCATGGTCACCGGCAAGTTGGAAGTCGCAGAGCTGCTGAAACTCGCCGAAACAGTGCGGCCCGCCACCGCCGACGAATGGGCCCAAGTCATCCGCGTCGCCGCCAACACCGTCAACACCGCCGACACCGCAAACGGCTGACCACCTCAACCGAGGAGTTGGATGTCGAGGCCGGTGGCCAGCCTGAGCAACGCGTGTAGCGGCAGGCCGATGATGTTGCTGACGCTGCCCTGGACGCGCTGCACGAACACACCGCCGGCGCCCTGCACCGCGTATGCGCCGGCCTTCCCCGTTGGCTCGCCGAGGCCGACGTACCAATCGATCATCTCGTCGGTCAGCGGAGTAAACGTGACCAGCGAGCTGACGGTCTCGGCAACGGTCCGATCCGCACACCGCAGCGCCAGACCAGTGTGGACGCGGTGCGTGCGCCCCGACAACCGGCGCAGCATTGCGCGCGCGTCGTTCTCGTCTTCTGGCTTGCCGAGAATTTCGCCGCCGAGATCGACGGTGGTGTCGGCTGCGATGACCAGCGAACCTGTTGGCACCTCCACCGCGTGAACCTTTTCTACGGCGAGCCGGCGAACGTACGAAACCGGTGGCTCGCCAGCGATCGGGGTTTCATCGATGTCGGGGTGAGCGACGGCGAACTCAATTCCCAACTGGCTGAGCAGCTCGTGGCGTCGCGCAGACGACGATGCGAGAACGATCGGCGGACGACTCATCCGCCGCTGAGCGCCATCACGTCGGAATCGTCGGGAACGACCACATCGTCGAGGTGGTCGAGGTACCCGGCCGGCAGCACGACGCGGATGGGACCGTTGGTGTGACCGCGTCGTATTCGCTCACCGCCGTCAACGATGGTCATCAGCGGATCCAGAGTCGCGATCAGATCCTCCAGCTCGCTGAACGTGGAGACGCCGCTGAACTGGCGACGTACCTCACCACCGACGGGGTAACCAGTGAAGTACCACGACGTGTGCTTGCGAAAGTCGCGCATGGCAATCGGCTCGGTCATGTGCGGCACCAGCAGCCGCGCGTGCTCCGCCATCACGGCGCACACCTCGCCAAGGGTCGGCGCCGAGGGCACCGGGCGCCCGTTGAGCGCCTCGACGAGATCGCGGAACAACCACGGGCGACCCAGGCAGCCGCGGCCGACCACGACACCGTCGCAGTCGGTCTCGCGCATCATCCGCACCGCGTCGTCGGCTTCCCAAATGTCGCCGTTACCCAAGACCGGAATCTCCGGTACGGCGGCCTTCAGCTCGCCGATTGCGTTCCAATCGGCCAGCCCGGCGTAGTGCTGCTCGGCGGTACGAGCGTGCAACGCAATCGCGGCGACGCCTTCCTCGGCGGCGATGCGACCGGTGGTGATGTGTGTGAGCAGAGAGTCGAAAAGGCCCTTGCGGAACTTGATGGTGACCGGCACGCCATAGGGAGTCGCGGCGGCCACCGCGCTGCGCAGAATTGCCCGCAGCAGGTTCGGCTTGGCCGGCACCGCAGCACCGCCACCTTTGCGAGTGACCTTGGCGGCAGGGCAACCGAAGTTGATGTCGACGTGGTCGACGCGGCCGTCGGCGCATACCTTGCGAATCGCCTCGCCCAACATGACTGGGTCGCTGCCGTAGACCTGCAGGCTGCGCGGTTGTTCGTCGTCGGTGAACGTCATCATGCGCTGGGTCTTGATGTTGCCGTGCACGACAGCCGTGGCCATCACCATCTCGTTGACGTAGAGCAGGCCGGGCGCGAACTGGCGACACATCGTTCGGAACGGCGCGTTGGTGACGCCAGCCATCGGGGCGAGCACCACTGGCGCCGAGGGGGTGAACGAACCGATCTGCACGGGCAGAAACGGTACCGCCCTGTCAGCAAGACGGGTTGACGTGACCCGCGGCACTTTGCCTCGTAGGCTTGCGCTGTGCGGACTCAATCATTCTTAGTGACCCTCGGACTCCTCGGGGCCAGCTTCGGCGGCGTCGCGGTTGCGACCGCGGTGCTGCCCACACCCGTTAGCGCGGCGAGCGCCACCAGCGCCTACGTTGCACTCCCCACGGCGCAGCGCCTGCTCGACACTCGGCAGTCGGCGCCGCTGGACAAGGACAACACCATCTCGGTCAGCGTGACCGGCGAGGCACCACTTCCGGCTGCCGGCACGGTCGTTGCCGCGGTGATCAACCTGACGGTGACCGAGCGGGCTGGCGTTGGCTTTTGGACCGTGTGGCCGCACACCAGCGGCCGCCCCGATGCATCGAACCTCAACATCGACGAGATTCGTTCGATCACCGGCGGTGCCATCCCCAACTTGGTGACCGTGCCGGTCGGTCCCGACGGCATCGTCGACATCTACACCAGCGGCGGCGGCAATGTCATCGTCGATCTGCTCGGGTACTACACACCTGCAGCATCAGCAACCGCCGGTCGCTTTCAGGCATTACCGGCGCCCAGCCGAATTCTCGACACCCGGCGCGTTGCCACCTTCTTCCCGGGTGAAACACGATCATTCACCGTCCCGGGCGCGGCCGGGGCAAGCGCTGTTGCCATCAACCTCACGGCCGTCACGAACAACGCCGGGTACTGGCAGGTGTACCCCCAGGGCGGCGCGGTACCGGCCACATCCAACCTCAACTCGCCGTCGGGGCCGAACGGCACCATCGCCAATCAGGCCGTCGTGACGGTCGATGCCGCAGGTGCCATCAGCATCTACTCGGAGGCCGGCGGCGACCTCATCATCGACCTCGTGGGAACGTTCACCGGCGCTGGCGCACCCGACAGCACCGAGGGGCTCTTCGTCCCGATGACCTCGCCCACGCGCATCGTCGACACCCGCAATCCCGCGCTCAACCCGCTCGGCGGAACCACTCGTGCGCTGCCCGGTTGGAAGTTCGAAGTCCCCGTTTCCACGATCGCTGCCATCGGTCGGCCCGACGTGTCCGCGGTGGTTCTCAACGCCACCACGCTCGACACGCAGACCATTGGCTACATCACCGTCGGCACCGCCGGCTCCATCGCCCCCACGGCCACTCCCACAACCTCCACCATGAACGTGGTCCGGCCCGCGCAGACGCTGGCCAACCATGCCATCGTGCCCGTCTCCACCCGTGGCTTCTCGGTCTACACGGAGCCGGGCGGCAACCTGATTGCCGATCTTGCCGGCTACTACCTGGGCACCCCCGCCGGCGCACCATTCGGTGCATCGACCAACGCACCGGCCCCCGGGTGCTCGACGCCGGCGGTCGGCTATGCGGCGCCCGTGGGTCCGATCATCCCCGGTTCGTCGAAGTCGGCCGTCGCCGACCTTCAGCGGCGGCTCGCCTCGCTGGGGTTCTGGAATGGGCCGGCAGACGGCGCGTACGGGCTGGGCACCATCCAGGCTGTGATGGCATTCCAAAAGTGGCGCGGGCTGCCCTCGACCACCGTGACCGACGTTGCAACCGCCATCGCACTCAACACTCA
>JANLPB010000342.1:0-13948 GCA_031366885.1 Ilumatobacteraceae bacterium | reverse complement strand
GAGAGTCTGCACAGCGTACGCGCCAGCCGGTTTCTCAATGAGCTGCACGGAACCATCGCAAGAATGCGAAGCGACTGGGTGGGAGCAATTCACTGGTACGGCAAGGTTGTTTCGGCGGGCGACGGCCGGATGCATACGTGGTTGGACCTCGCCGCGTCGTGGTACCTGCTGATCGCACGCAGCCTTCACACGGAACCCGTGACCATCGCCGGCAGCGAACTACGCGACCCATGGCTGTGCTTCCGTCAGGAAGCCATCTCCATCCTGCAGTGGCGCGGCGCCACTGCGTCAGCGCTTGCGCTGCACCGCATCGGGCGCGACGACCTTGCCGACCGCTTCGTCGCCTGGACGTATGCCAACGATCCCGTCGGCTTGATGCAACAATCACAGTTCGGCGACCTTCTCGAGCTCGGTGGCTTGCCGACCGTCAAAGTCGAGTGCACGGACGATCTCGACACCCTCATCGACGAACTCCTGGTGATCGCCGACGAACTCGACGCCACCGCTTCCTGACCGACGGGCTGGGACCGGTGCCGTCCCGGCCCGGGCTGTTTGCGCTGGTTCTCCGCATTCAGATTTGGATCGCCGGCGCACAATTTGCCGTGGCGGTGCAGGGCGCTCGCAACCCGACCCGGAACCGGGCGCGATTGTGCAGACGCTGAGGGCATGGTCTCAAAGTTCAGCGCCACACGCATCGAGGTGCAACAAAGGAATCTGAAAGAGGAGAACTAGAGGAACAATGCGCCCTGGCCCTGGGGCACCGAGCCAGACCCGCGCGGCAGCGCCGACCCCATCCCCTTCAAGAGCATGGTTTCAACAACATCCAGCAGACGAGGCAAGGACCAGGAACGCTGTCAGGAAGCGGGCAGCGCCGAGGCAAGATCCGCCCAGATGTCGTCGACGTGTTCGATGCCGACGCTCATTCGAATCAAGCCGGGCGGCACATGCGCATCGCCTGCGTACTTCTGCCGGCGCTCCATCGACGTTTCGACTCCGCCGAGGCTGGTGGCCGGCACGATCAACTGCACCGCCCGACACAACGCGTCCGCGGCATCGGCACCGCCGGCGAGCACGAACGACACCATCGCCCCGAAACCTGGATAGCGGACGTCGGACACCGCTCGATGAGCACGCAATCGCCCCACCACTTCCACCGCGTTCGCCTGCATCCTCTCCATGCGCAGCGGCAAGGTCCGCAGACCGCGCAGCGCGAGGAATGCCTCCAACGCGCCGGGAGTACTGCCATTCACCAGTCGCGTCTGATGCAACCGTTCGTAGACGGCGTCGTCAGACGCGATGGCCAACCCGATGAGTAGGTCGCTGTGGCCGCCGATGAACTTGGTGCCGCTGTGGATCACGATGGTCGCACAATCGGCCAGCGGCTGTGCACAGATCGGCGTGGCGAACGTGCTGTCGACCACCACCTTCGCACCAGCTGCCGCGGCCGCAGCGCAGATGGCCGGGATGTCGGCAACGTCGAGCGTCGGATTGGTGGGCGTCTCGATCCACACGACGTCGGCGCCGGCAGTCGCGGCCACGACTTCCGCAGTATTGCCGATGTCAACGAAGCGAACTTCCAATCGTGACTGCTGCTCGAGGTCGGCGACCAAGGCCCGCACGCCCAAATACGAGTAGCTGGGTAGTACCAGCACCTTCGGCGCGAGTGCGAAGAGTGCCGCCGCAGCCGCCGCCATGCCGGACGAGAACGACACGGCCCGCCCGCCTTCCAGTGCGCCGATCGCTTCCTCGAGGCCGATCCAACCGGGCGTGCCGTGCGTGCGGGTGTACTCCCCCGCCTCGCCACGAAAGTTGCTGGCCATCGTGATCGGATGATTGAGCGGATCGCCGATTTCCTGTGGCCGGCCCGCCGCAACCGCAATGGTTGCAGGATGGCGCGAGTCGGTCACGCCGGCTGCCGCACTTCCTGGCGGCCATCTGCATGACGTGCGAACCGGCCTGCGTCGGGCGCGTGCACTGGATCGGGGCGATCCCATGGCCAGCCACCGAAGCCGGTGCGGCGATAGTCGGCGAACGCCTGCTGAATCTCCGCCTCGGTGTTCATGACGAACGGCCCGTACTGCGCAACCGGCTCTCCAATCGGCGCAGCCTGCAGCAACAAAATCTCGGCGCCTTGCGGACCAGCGGTAAGCGGCGCGACCTGAGCTGCATCGACGACCGCACCGGTGCTGGGCTCGATGTCGTCGCCTCCAACAGCGATGGAACCTTCGAACACGTAGAGCACGCGCATCGTCTCATCACCCTCAGCGGCGGCCAGGTCGAGGCTGGCACCAGGCTGCATCACTATGTGGAGAATGGAGACGTCGGCCTCGGGACGCGACGCCCACGACGCTGGCGGCGGCGCCGGTGGCACGAGGCCCTCGTAGCGCCCGGCGATCACCGTGACGGTCGACTCGCGGCCTGCTTCGTCGATGTGCGTGTGCTGCGGAATGTCTTCGCTCCACAACATCGTGAAATACGGGTCGACCATCTTGTCGCTGGCCGGCAGGTTCATCCAGATCTGGAACAACTCGACGGTGTTGGGCCCGTCGCTGTCGAGCAGCGGGAACATCTCGCAATGCACTACGCCGCTGCCAGCAGTCATCCACTGCACGTCGCCGCGACCGAACCGGGCTGCGGCGCCCAGCGAGTCGCTGTGATCGATGAAGCCTTTACGCGCGAACGTGATGGTCTCGAAGCCCCGGTGCGGATGCTCGGGGAAGCCGGGCACGGTGCTGCCGTGGTACATCCGCCAGCCGTCGAGCGGCTCGAAGTCGTTGCCGATGGACCGACCAACGAGCGAACCCTTCGGACCGAACTCGGCGTTGCCTTCGGGATAGAGATCGAGGTGGTGGACGCAGAAGAGAAACGGGTCGGCGGTGGCCCACTGGAAACCGAGCGGTATGCGTTGGAGCACTTTCATCAGTTCGAGCGTACGCCCGTCGCAATCAGCAGCAACACCAGCGTGCCGAGTGCCACGCGATAGATCACGAACGGCATGAATGACCGCGTGCGGATGAGCTTCAGCGTGCCCCAGACGGCCAGCCAACCGGACAGACCGGAGGTGATGATGCCGACGATGAGGGGAAGTGCAAGCCCGTCGGGAATACCGTCGCCAAGCAACTTTGCCATCTTGTACGCGACCGCGCCGGCCGTCACTGGAATGGCCATGAGGAAGCCGGCGCGAGCCGCTGCGTCACGCGTGAAACCGATGAAGCGCGCCGCGGTCATGGTGATACCGCTGCGTGAGGTGCCCGGGTTGAGGGCCAGCACCTGCGCGGCGCCGACCTTCAGTGCGTCCCTCGTGGTGTAGTCATCCAATGCCCGTGTGCCGGCGCGACGGTCGGCCCACGCGAGGACGAGACCGAACACGATGAGTGACACCGCGATCAGTAGCGGTGTGCCCAACTTCTCGTCGATGTACTTCTCGGCGACCGCGCCCACGGCCGCCGCAGGCAGCGAGGAGAGCACGAGCAGCCACGCCAGACGGCCCTGCGGGTTCACCGGCTTCTCCCGCTTCACCACCAGTCGGACACCTTCGCGCACGTAGACGACGAGGTCACTCCAGAAGTACGCAACCACCGCGACCAGCGTGCCGAGGTGCAGGGCAACGTCAAACGCCTTTTCGATCTGGGGGTCGCCCGCGAAATCGTTCCAACCGAAGAGCCAGGGCACCAGCAGAAGGTGTCCACTGGAAGAAATCGGAAGAAATTCGGACAGCCCCTGCACGAGGCCGAGCACGATGGCATGGAAGATAGGCACGGCGTTCAGTTCTACTCGGTGGGCACGCTCGGAATGATGCGCGACTTCCACGGGCGATGTTCGTCCCAATGGTGGCCGACGACTCGGCCTTCACGCAGCTTGACCAAGAAGTCGGTCGGACCGTCGAAGTCGGGCATCTCGACGTACGCGCTGCCGAGCGCCAGGGGCACGTGAGCATCGCTACCCGCGCCGCCCGCGAGGTCGAACTCGTTCGCGAACGTCGTTGCGCGCTCGTTGAGGCTGTGCAGACTTGTCTTTGCGTTCAGAACTTCGATCGCATCGATCAGGCCTTCGTTGGCAAGCCCGTAGAGCGCCGGCTCGGACATATTGCGCCGCATCGGGTCGAACGGATGCGGGATGTACACCAGTCCGCCCTGACCGCGGATGGCCTTCGCCGCCTCGGCCGGTGGCATGCCGGCAGCAATGCGCGCGGTGAGGAACAAGCCGATGATCTCGCCTGCGTGCGTCGTCAGTTCCTCCCCGACCACGACCCGGCATGGCAACTGACGCGCAAGTTCCGCGGCGCCGCGAATCGCGTTGTGGTCCGTGATGCACAGCACATCAAGACCCGCCTCGACGACTGCGTGCTCGACCTCATCGGGCGTCGTCGTGCTGTCCCCGCTCCACATCGTGTGGCTATGCAGGTCGACGCGAACCCAGCCGAGGGGCAACGGCTGAGCCAGGTGCGGATGCCGTTCAACAGCGGCAGCGTGCGGAGCGGGCACGACGGCGAGTCAGGCGCCGGAGAGGGTGATGTCGCTGATGACCAGGCTGACGCCGGCCGCTCGCATGGGGAGCCAATCGACGTCACCGCCGACCTCCACAACATCCAGCAGCATGCGTTGGAGCGTGGACGCGATGGTGAACTCCCGAATCGGCGCGCCGAGCACGCCATTAGTGATGGTGAGGCCCGAGGCACCAACAGAAAAGTCACCGCTGATCGGGTTGACGCCACTGTGTAGGCCCTGCACGGAATCGATGAGCACGCCGTTGTCGACGTCGGCCACCAGCGCGGCCTGATCGCGGGCACCAGGCACCAGGTGCATCGCGAGGCAGCCAACCCCAGGCGTGCCCTTGAACCCGCCGCGCACAGCGTTGCCGGTACTGCGACCGCCAACTCGGCGAGCGCTGTAACTGTTGTGCACGAATTGCTGAAGTACTCCGCCGTCGATCAGCACGTTGCGGCGGGCGGCCAAGCCTTCGCCGTCGAGATCGGTGGCCGTATACGCCATTGTGTTGGTCGGGTCGTCGACGAGAGTCAGCAGCGGATTGGCCACCCGGTCACCGAGGCGATCCTTGAACAGGCTGCGACCCTTTGACACCGCTTCGCCGTTGAGCGTGCTGGAGATGACGCCGAGAAACATCGCAGTGACGTACGGGTCGAGCACGATGGTGACGCGCTTCGAAGCTGGCTTCGTGGCACCCAGAAGTCGGGTTGCTCGGTCGGCAGCCTCGCGGGCAGCCTTGGCCAAGTCAAACTGCTCGGGAGAGCGGCCGACGCTGAAACCGAAGCCCGTCTGCGTCTCGTCGCCGTCGTCGGCAAGTGTGCTGATCGTGACGTAGCAGCCGTTCTCGCGACCGCTACGACGAATGCCCGTTGTCGTTGCCACTGCCGATTCGACCGACGCGTCGGCGTAGTTCGAATCGTCGACACGAATGCGAGAGTCGACACCGATGGTCAATCGTTCGAGCTCCTTGGCCAACTCGATCTTGCGATCCGTCGGGTAGCTGGCGAGTTCCTCGTTCCACAACTCCTGGGCGACAACGTCGACCCCGTCAGGCTCGGCCAGACCAGCCCATTCGTCGCACGTCCCGAACTCCAGGTTGTCGCGTGCGTCGGCGAGCACCTCGGCGATGGCTGCCGGGTCGAGGGTGCCGGCGTACGCAAAGCCGGTGCGGCCGTCGCGTATGACGCGGATGCCGATCCCCTCGCTCTGCGCGCTGACGAAGTGCTCGACAGAACCCTCGTACACGCGAATGTCGGTTTCGTTGTCGCGCGAGACAAACGCTTCGACCTGCTCACCTGGCTTCGCCTGGGCAATAACGCGATCGGCAATCTCCTGCAGCGCAGCGCTCATGCTGCGGTGCCGCCGATGGTCATCGACTTGACGCGCAACGTCGGCTGACCGTCGCCGACCGGCACGCCCTGCCCGTCCTTGCCGCACGTCCCCGGGTTGCCCATGGCGAAGTCGTTGCCCAGCAGATCGATGTCCTTCAGCACTTCCGGGCCGTTGCCGATGAGGTTGCCCTCTCGTAGCGGTTCGGTGATCTCGCCGTTCTCGATGAGGTACGCCTCGGTCATGCCGAAGACGAAGTCGCCGGTCGCAGTGTTGACGCTGCCACCGCCCAACTTGGCGACATACACGCCGTACTCAGTGGCGCGCACGATGTCGTCGGGCTCGTCCGTGCCGTTGAGCACGTAGGTGTTGGTCATGCGCACCATCGGCAGGTGCTGGTAGCTCTGGCGGCGACCGTTCCCGCTTTGTGGGCGGCCCTCGTTGCGGGCACGCAGATAATCCCACATGTAGTCGGTGAGGATGCCGTTTTCGATCAGCACGTTGTACTGACTGGCGTGGCCCTCGTCGTCGTACGCGATGGCGCCCCATTCGCCTGCCATCGTGCCGTCGTCCACCAACGTCACCAGCGGCGAGGCGACAAGTTCGCCCTGCTTGCCGCGGTACACACTGCCGCCCTTCGCAATCAGATCTGCCTCCAGACCGTGACCGCACGCTTCGTGGAACAGCACTCCACCACTGCCCTGCTTGATCACGACGGGCAACGCACCGCTGGGCGCCGGCCGGGCGTTGAGTTTGGTGAGTGCAATGCGGGCTGCGTCGCGAGCGAGGTCCTCGACGTCGACGTGGTCGAACAACTCGAAACCCATCGTCTGGCCCGCGCTCTGCGCGCCGGTCTGCATGCCGCCGTCGCCGTCGGCTACCGCGGTCACGCGGATCAATGTGCGCACCTGCTGGTCGGTGACGAATACGCCGTCGGTGTTGGCAATGAGCACGTGCTTGCGGCTGTCGCCATAGCCAGCACTGACCTGCACGATGGCGGCGCCCGCACCACGCGCCGCGTCGTTCATACGGACAAGGAGGGCAACCTTGTCGGCCTTGCGGACATCGTTGGGAAACAAGCTGACCGGGCTGACCACACGCTCGGGGCTGCGGGTGAGTGCAATGGTGCGGGTGCCGCCGTCGCCCTGGCTGGCGGCCGCGGCGGCTGCTTCGGCCGCGGCGCGAAGGCCTGTCTCGCTGAGGTCGGCGGTGTGCGCAAACCCCGTTGTGTCTCCCTTCACCACGCGTATGCCAGCGCCGCGGTCGCGACCGCTGGTCACCTGCTCCACGCGGCCATCGTCAAACGCCACTGAAGTGGACTGCTTGTCCTCGGCGTACACCTCGGCAAAGTCGGCGCCCGTGCGCACCGCCGACGCCAGTACTCGTTCCAACACGTCTTGGTCGATCACGGTCGCAGCCTACCGAAGCAGCTGTGTGGTGAGTTCGTCGCACGGCGCTCAACGGCGTAGCGTTGCGACTCGTGAGCGAATCGGCGAAGGTGACTGTCGGCCTGAAGGGCACAGCCTCGATGGTGGTCGGCGACAGTGACACTGCGCTCGCCATCGGCTCGGGCACCGTGCTGGTCCTGGCCACGCCCCGCGTGATCGCATTGTGCGAGCAGGCAACGTGCGCAGCGCTCAACGGCCACCTCGACGACGGCTGCACCACTGTTGGCATGCGGGTGCAACTCGACCATCTCCGGCCAACCGCAGTCGGTGGCATGGTCGAGGCAGAAGCGGTACTCGAAAAAATTGAGGGACGAAGGCTCACGTTCATGGTCTCGGCGTCCGATACCAAAGGGCTGGTGGCCGCAGGAAAGGTCACCCGCGTGATGGTGGAGGTCGACCGATTCATGGACAAGACTCAGTGAAACTCATCGCTACCGCTCTGCTGGCGGCAACTGGTTGCCTCGCGCTCTCAGGTTGCCCTGCCAAGGAAGCCAAGGAAGGCCTGCAGGCCGCTGACCAAGCCACCAGCGTTCAGTGCGTGACCGAGCGCGACATGCTGGCGCAACAGGTGGAGGCATACACCATCCTCGAGGGTGCTCCACCGGTCAATGAGGCAGCGATGGTGCCCAATTACCTGCGGACCGAGTCGATCTACTTCGACCTCGATGCCACCGGCAACATCGTCGCCGCGCCAGGCAGCGGCTGCGCCTAACCCCCTGCCACCGGCGACCCATCATCGGCGTTGAGATGCGGTACTACCGCAGATGAACGCCGATGAAGGATCGGCGCTGGAGGTAGCGAAGAGTCAGGTCGCGCACCAGATCGGGCAACGAGTTGTCAATCTGCGCGGTCGGCACTCGCTCCACCTCGCCGCCGGTCAAACGCACCTCCCGATCACGCCACTTGTCGTACTCCGTGCTCTTCGCCTGTGTGTGCCAGGTGTGGTGATCGACCTCCACGTAGAAGCCCATCTCCGGCACACCCATGTCGGGGTGTACGACCGTTCCATCGCGCAGGCGGACGGGCGGATGGCGCACGAAGTCGCACAGGCCAGCAGCGTGAAGAGCGTCGAGGAGCTCTACCTCCCCGTGCGAATCCGCCGCGGCACCGTCGACAACGCGACTGCCGATCACGCGACGTGCCCTACCGCTCCCCGGGCGTGCTCTCGTCGCAGTAGCCGCGACATGGGCGATGAGATCGTCGTAGGTCGCGAGACCGTCGGCAATCATCTGCTCTCCGATAGAGCGAAGATCGAGGTCATTGACGTGCTTCGCAAGATCGAAGAAGGTTTGGAGTGCGTCGGTGTGGCGGATGCCGTCATCCCGGCATGTGGTGTGCTCGCTCAGATCCAGCTGCGTTCGGTGCACATGAACGCCAGGGCCGACTGGCTTGGTCAGTCGGCCGGTAATGGCGTGGATCCATCGGCTGCCACAACGACGCAAGCCGAACAGGGTCCCGGATGTACAGCAGCTCAAGGTCAGCGACGAGTCGGCCGCACACACCGCCCGACAGCGCGCGTGAAAGGTCAGCGGCGATGACGCCAACCGATACACGCCCTCGAACACGCCCACCAGCGAACCCGTCTCGATGAGGTATCGACGTTCCTGTTCCCCGATGTCGAGTTCGTACAACTCGTCATGCGAGGCAATGCCATGATGGTCGCGAAAGAACTCCGCAACTTCCTTGTTGAACGTTGGCATGGACAGACCTCTCGCCGTGATGGCGCCACGAACGGCGCTCAATTGCATCTGGGGGAAGCCGCCACCGACCATATCGTCGGGCGTGGCCGCCCGCTCGCGCTCCCTACATCGGCGGTGAGATGCGGTACTACCGCAGATGAACGCCGATGTTGCGTTGTGCTTAGCCGAGGTTGCTGGTTCTTGGGTAGACGTCTGTTGGGTCGGTGAGGACGTTGACCATGTAGGGGACGCCGCTGGCGAAGGCTCGGTCCATGGCGGGGCCGATGTCGGCGGGATTCGTGACTGTCTCGCCGGCCCCGCCAAGCGCCTTGACGACGTTGTCGTAGTGCAGGCCGGGCTGCAGGTCGCACGCCATGTCCCAGCCGTAGATCGCCTGCATCGGGTGCTTCTCCAGGCCCCACATGCCGTTGTTGCCAACGACCATGACGACGGGCAGGTTGTGGCGCACCATCGTGTCGACGTCCATCAGGCTGAAGCCGGCGGCGCCGTCGCCGAGCAGCAACACGATCTGGCTGCTGGGACGGACGGTGCGCGCCGCGATTGCGTAGCCGGGCCCGTTGCCCAGACAGCCGTAGGGGCCGGTGTCCAGCCAGCAACCCGGCTCGAAGACTTCGACGAACTTGCCCGCGTAGCTGGCGAAGTCACCGCCATCGCAGATGACGACAGCATCGCGTGCGAGGCGCTTGCCGAGCTCGCCTTAGACGCGGCTGGGCTTGATCGGCGCACTGTCGTTCGCGAGAAGTTCGGCGTCGGCGGCGCGGCCCTTCTCCTCAGCGGCCCGAAGCTCGGCCACCCATCCGGACCGATCGATGCGAGGGCCGGGCCCGTCGCCGAATGCACGCAACACCAGATTGCTGTCACCTGCGACCGTGGGGACATCAATGTGGCGAGCGCGCTGCTCATCGCTGTCGACCACGTGTGCCACCTGTGCGTTGCCGAACTGCCCGAAGCCCAGCCGGAAGTCGAGCGGAGTGCCCCACACAACCACGAGGTCGGCGCGCGCCTTGAGCAGTCCACGCGTGCGCAGGAAGGCCAACTCGTGATCGGCGGGCAGCGTGCCGCGACCGAGCCCGTTGAAAAAGCACGGCACACGAAGATGCTCGACGGCAGCTCGCAGCGCGTCCCATGCGCCATCCCAGTACACGTCGCTGCCCACGATGAATGCCGGGCGCTCGGCGCCCGCAACCAAGTCCAGCAGGCGAGCCACCTCGTCGTCGTTCGGCGCGGCGCCGAGGCCGACGCACTCGTCGACGACCGGGATGTCGCCAGCGGACCCAGCGAAGAAGACGTCGAGCGGAACGTCGAGAAAGGTCGGGCCACGATGCGGCTGCATCGCGAGATGAGCCGCAGCGTGGACCATCGCACCGGCCTGGGTTGCGTCCTTGACCGTCGCGGCGCTCTTCGTGATCGACTGCAGCACCGGCACGTGGTCGAACTCCTGCAGCGAGCCGCTGCCCCACCGCGCCTCGGGCGCCCGACCACCAAGCACGACGAGGGGGGAACCGTTGAAGTGCGCGGAGGTCACCGCCGAGATGCCATTGGTGATGCCAGGCCCCGCCGTGAGCGCTGCAAAGCCGGGCTTGCGGGTGAGCTTGGCGTAGCCCTCGGCAGCAAACGTTGCGGTCTGCTCGTGGCGAGTGTCAACGACCTTCATTCCCTGATCGCGAGCAGCGTCGTACAACGGCCATATGTGGCCCCCGTTGAGCGTGAACATCGTGTCCGTACCAAACGCCATCAGCGCAGCAACCGCCTGCTGTCCAGCATGCCCGTCGATGTGGATCTCGTCGTCCTCAGTCATGAGGCTCAGTGTTCCAGACTGGCGCAAGCCGATGCGCGTCAGAACGAGTGGTAGCCGCCGTCGATGGTGATGACGTCGCCGGTGTGGTAGCTGCTGGCTTCACTCGCGAGGTAGACCGCAACGCCGCCGAAGTCCTCGGGCTTGCCCCAGCGACGCATCGGCACTCGCGGCAGCACGTTGTCAACGAACTTGTCCCACGACAGGGCGCCGGCCGTCATGTCGCTCTCGATCCAGCCGGGCAGGATTGCGTTGCAGCGAATGCCGTGGCGTGCGTGCTCGACGGCGATGCCCTTCATCATCGAGATCAGCGCACCCTTCGAACCGCCGTAGTGCTGCCCGCGCTGTTGGCCGTACTTCGCCGAGCCTGAGGTGGTGAACACCACCGAGCCGCCCTGCGGTGACTGCGCGACCATCTGCTTGACCGCCTCCTGCGCGGTAAAGAACGCACCATCGAGATTGACGCGCATGACGCGGTTCCACTCGTCCTCGCTCATCCCGACAAAGCTGGGCGCCTGCCCGCCGACGCCGGCATTGACGAAGCAGGAGTCGATGCGGCCGAACTCGGCAACCGTCGCGGCCATCGAATCGATGACGGCCTGGTGGTCGCCGACGTCGCAAACCAGATCCAGCACCGGGTTGCCGTTGGCGCGCAGTCGCTCAGCGGCCGCTGCGTTCTTCGCCGAATTGGTACCCCAGATGGCCACCGACGCGCCCTGCCCGGCCAGCGCCTCAGCCATGCCAAGGCCGATCCCGCTGTTGCCGCCCGTGATGAGGGCTACGTGCCCAGCCAGGTCAAAGAGAGCTGTCATTCGTTCCTTGCCTTTCAGCGATTCAGTGCGGATGGGCGTCGGCACCCATCACCATCTCCATCAGTGGGGTGAGATTTGGGCCGCGGCGAAGGTGGTGACCGCCGTCGGTGCTGATGCACTGGCCGGTGATCCAACTGCTCTCATCGCCCAGTAGGAAGCGCACCGAGTTGGCAATGTCATCGACGGTGCCGAGCCTTGCCAGCGGCATTTGGTCCAGGTAATCGGCGACGATGTCGGGGCTACCGGTGAGACCAACGGAGATGTCGGTCGGCACCAAGCTGGGGCGGACGGCATTCGCGCGAATGCCAACAGAGCCGAGCTCGTCGGCCGCCTGCTGCACCAGCATCTCCAGCCCGGCCTTGGAGACGCAGTACGCGGTCATGTAGCGATGTGTGCGCGGGGCGGCGATCGACGAGATCGCCACGATCGCCCCGCCTCCAGAGCGAGCCAGATGGACGGCGGAATGCTTGATCGTCAAGAACGCACCGGTGAGGTTGGCGCCCATGACGCCATTCCAGTCCTCCAGAGTCGCCAACACCACCGTCGCGCCGTCTCGGGCCAGTTGCGTCGCACACGCCAAACCGATTCCGCTGCCGCCACCGGTGATGAGTGCCGACTGTCCTGCCAATGAGCTCATCTGCGATTCCTAGCGCGATCCGAGAGACGTCCAAGTACTGGGCGGTGCTGACACCGCCGAGGGTCCTGAGCAGCGGTAGCGTGATGTTGCCATGGCCCTGCAAGAAATTCGGGAACCTTCCGACCTTCGCAAACTGAGCTACCCAGCGCTGGACGATCTCGCCGGCGAGATTCGCGACTTCATCGTGCAAGCGGTTGCGGAAAACGCTGGTCACCTTGGCAGCAACCTTGGCGCGGTGGAGTTGACACTGGCATTGCACAGAGTCTTCGAGTCGCCAACCGACGCAATCCTTTGGGACACGGGCCACCAGGCGTACGTGCACAAGATCGTCACCGGGCGCCAGGCCCAGTTCGATCAGCTTCGCCAAGCCGGCGGCATGTCCGGCTACCCGAATCGCGACGAAAGTCCACACGACTACATCGAGAACAGCCACGCCAGCACTGTGCTGTCCTACGCGTACGGAATGGCCGTCGCTCGCGACGCTGGCACCGACCCGCATCGCCACATCGTGGCGGTCATCGGCGACGGCAGCATGACCGGCGGCATGGCCTACGAGGCGTTGAACAACATCGGCCACAGTGCACAGCGCGTCATCATCGTGCTCAACGACAACGGCCGCAGCTACGCCCCTACCATCAGCAACCTGACCGCCGGCATCACGCCTCGCGAACAGGCCATCGCTGACCATCCCAGCCTGCCCGAGCGCATCACCGGCCGCCTCTCGCACAGCCTCACCAATATCCGGCTCAACCCTGTCTACGTGCGTCGTCAGCGCAAGCTGGAAAACTTCCTACGCGAGCTGCCGTATGTCGGCCCGCAGGCGGAGAAGAGCGTCGAGGCGTTCAAGGCTGCGGTGCGCGAGTTCCTCCAGCCACCGTCGTTCTTCGAAGCGCTCGGCGTTCGTTATGTCGGGCCGGTCGATGGCCACGACATCGAGGCGCTCGAGCATTCGTTCCAGAACGCAATTCAGCTCTCGGCTGAAGGCCCCATCGTGGTGCACGTCCTCACACAAAAAGGCCGCGGCTATCCGCCGGCTGAGGACGACGACGAGAAACATCTCCACGATGCACCTGTGTTCGATCCGTTGGTCGGGCCGCCACCCGCTGTTGTCACCGGCTACACGCAATCGTTCGCCGAGGCCATCATCAAAGAAGCCGAAGCCGACCCGCGAGTGGTTGCCATCACTGCCGCGATGCCAGGGCCGACAGGGCTGCTGCCGTTCCAGGCGCGCTTCCCTGACCGATTCTTCGACGTCGGAATTGCCGAACAGCACGCAGTCACCGGCGCTGCGGGCATGGCAATGGGCGGCCTGCGCCCGATCGTCGCGATCTACTCAACGTTCCTCAACCGTGCGTGGGACCAAGTGGTGTACGACGTTGCGATGCATCGCCTGCCGGTGATCTTCTGCCTCGACCGCGCAGGCATCACCGGGCCCGACGGCGCCAGCCATCACGGCGTGTACGACATGGCGCTGCTGGCCAAGGTCCCGGGCATGCGGGTGCTCGCACCGTCCAGTGCCGAGGAGCTGCAGCTCATGCTGCACGACGCCATGACACTCGCCGACGACGGGCCAGTCGCCATCCGCTGGCCGCGCGGCGCTGCCGTGCATGTGAGTGAGCACGAACTCGGTATCGGACAACGAGCCCGCCAGACGCGCAAAGGCGACGGTTCGTTGTGCATCTTGGCGGTCGGCAAAATGCTGGGTGACGCACAGAAGGCCGCTGCTGAGCTCGCCGAGCG
>JANLPB010000302.1:0-4368 GCA_031366885.1 Ilumatobacteraceae bacterium | reverse complement strand
CATATCCGCCCGAGGGCTTGTCACTGCTGCCGAACCCACGGCGGTCGTACGCGATCGTCCGATAACCAGCATCGGTCAGACCAGAGATCTGAGGTTTCCAGCTCTCCCCGGAGAGGGGCCATCCGTGGATCAGAACCACCGGTCGGCCCGTGCCTCCCGAGTCAGCTACATGTACTCCAACTTGGCTGAGGAACCTGGAGTTGACTTCGATCTCTGACATGGGACGACCTTCTGTGGGGTACGCACCGGGCGGCGCGCTAGGTCCGCTCTTCCCACGTCTGGCGCACTTCAACCGAATCAGGCGGAAGAGCCCGGCGCGTGGTTCCGCGGTTATCGATGCGTCGCATCGGGCATAGGTACGGAACTGCGCGACTACGGAGGATCATTCCATGGCACCGATGACAACTCGATCGAGAAGGACCGGCGCTCTGCGCAAGAGACTTCTGATCACACTGGGGCTCGCCTCCGCACTGACTCTCAGCCTCGGCTGTTCCACCGGCAACGACGGCAACAACGACGGCAACAACGACGGCAACATGGATTCCAGCATTCCGACAGGTGGCGTCACGGGATCGTCCCCCGGGCCGACGCTGTCGCCCACTGGGGACACTGTTGGGCCATAGACGTTGAGTAACGGCACTTGAAGTGTGCGCCAGACGCCGAGGCTCGTGATAGCTAGCCCCAGTCGGGAGAGCTGTCGCCATGCGCCCCGCTCGTCACTGACCGCACGCCAGATCCGTCGATCTTGGCGATGAACACGCCATAGCCGTTCGTTGCAGACTTGGAGAATACGATCCACAGGCCGTCAGGAGAGAATCCGACTTTGTGACTGATCACTGTGCTGGTGAAGTCGGTGATCTGGCTCAGAGCTGTCCCGTCAGGATGGATGGTGAAGAAGTTGCCCACCCCGGACTCCTCGTCGGCGACACCACGGAAGACGATCAGGTCCGTGACCGACGACCAGTCAGGCGTCCCGTCGGCACCGACATCCCACGGTGTCAGCTGTCGTTGGTTGCTGCCATCGACACCGATGATGAACAGCGCCCGACCATAGGGCGGGTCCGCAGCGGCGCTGTTGAACCGGGCGTAGACGAGTTGCGTGCCGTCGGGTGACCAGGCGACGCCGCCGGAGTCTCCCGAATACGCGGCGTCATTCGTCACGTCATGGCGGTTGCCGCCGTCGGGGTCCATCACGACGATGCCGGAGAACTCGAGCTGGTCCTTACCGACCGGTATGCCGTGCGTCCCACCTGCAGCGACCTGCCCGTGCGCGAAACTGAATGCGATCCGCGTGCCGTCGGGGGAGAACACGCCGGTGTCGTCGAACCCGTCGATGACGTCACCGTGGGCCGCAACGTCGGGACTCAACGGTGTCAGCCCAGTCCCGTCGGACAACACCGTGAACAGCCGATGCGACTCGTGGTCAGTTCCGAGGCCGGCGTAGCGAGTGAACAGCAAATGGGTACCGTCGGGCGACCAATCGGGAAAGTCGTCCAGCGCGGCGGCCGGCGGGTCGGTGATCTGATGTTCGTCGCTCCCGTCGGTGGCACTGGTGAACAGCGCGCCGCTGGTCTGCGAGGCAGTGAGGTAACGCCTGAATGCGATCCGACCCATCGGTGGCGGGGGGCCGGCGGTTTCCGGCGACGAAGATACCGGAACCGGCGAACTCGACGTCGGGCTGGTTTCGGTGACTACGGGCGACGCGACGTTCGTCGCCGAGCTCGACGATCCACCGCCGCATGCCGCAAGGGTCAAGGCGACCATGCCGATTGCAGCGGCCGGCGCCCGGCGCGGCCGCCCCGAACGCGGACTTTGGTGTGCTGTGCTGCTCATCTCATGGTCCTTTCCACCAGTCTGAGACCCGCTTGTACCCTGGCCCGACGAAGACTTTGGTCAATCCGCTGCCGTCGGCGTTGATGACGTCGAGCTCGTTGTCCGGGTGATCGAATGTGTCGTTGATTGGGTTCATAGCGAACATGACGGCACTGCCGTCGGGAGACCAGACAGGGCCGACGGGGAACTGGTCTGCCGAGCCGCGTAGGAGGAGCGTCAGCGACGATCCGTCGGGCTCGATGGTCCACAACCCTCCGGTCGGCGCCAGACGCTCGGCACCGAACACGATCGTCGACCCATCCGGTGACCAGCGCGCCCACCACCACGGGCGCACGCTTCCGGTGTCGAGCTGATGAGCGTCCGTCCCGTTGACATTGACGACCCACAGCGAGCCACCGGTGTCGATCGGGAAGTCGGGCTCGGCGCGAACCGCGCGGTAGAAAACGAGACGTTGGCCGTCAGGAGAATAGTCGAGCGGTATGTCGTGGGCACGGCCCGTCACGGTCGTGACCCGTGTCATGGCGGCCCCATCCGAGCTGCGGGCGGTGTACATCCCAGTTCGAGTCGGGTCGGAGTCGTCCCAGCCTTCGAACGCAATCCGGGCTCCGTCGGGAGACCATGCCTGCGGCACGAGGTTCAACGTCGGATCGGAGCGGGGCAACAGGTCGAAGCGAGGCTGTTGGAGGGTGAGTGTGCCGCCCGTGACGGCTCCCGTTTGGTCCGTGCCGGGCATCGTCAAGATGCGCGAATGGTCAGGCGAGATACGCGCCAGGCAGCAGTACTGGCGGGGATCGGCGAGTTGCTCGATCGCTGAACCGTCAGCGTTGGCAAGGTAGAAAGTGTCCTGATTTCCCAACAGGATGCGGCCCTTGAGTTCGGCCGCCAGTGAACCGGCGACGGGCGTAGCCGAAACTGACGAAGGCTTCTCACTGGTGAGCGTTGGTGTGCTTGCGGTGGGCGAGCCAGCACAACTGACGAGTCCAAGCGCGAGCAGGATGGCACCGCGTCTCATCGGAGCTCTCCGTTGCGACGGAGGTTCGAGTTCCGAAACTCGGTCACGCCCACCAGGATCGCCCACATCGCCAGCAGCGAACCGACCTTGAACAGCGGATCGAAAGTGTCCGTGTAGGGGATCGTCGCCGACGCGAGCGCGAATGCCACACCGCCGACGAGGCCAAAAGGGATGGTGATCTTGTTGCCAACGCTGCCGGTAAGTCCACCGACCACGGCGAGCGCGGCGACGGCCAGACCCCAGGTTGCGTCGACGAGCGTTTCGTTGACGGTCTGTACTCGAGACACCATCGACTGCCTTCCGTCGGCCAGCGATTCAGCACCGAGCGCCGCAAAGAGGTGGATGGCCATATCCACCGTGGCGATGCACGCGACAACGAAGACCCACTTGAGGAGACGCTCTACGCCCGGCGTGAAATCGCATCGGTGTCGCACAGCAAGAACCCCAGCGGCGAAAAGTGCCATCGACGCAAGTAGCACGGCATGCGAGGAATACCAGCTCGGGTCGACAAGCATGTCGTGCAGCTGCTGGACCTTGTTGCCCTCGCCGCCGTCGCTGGGGTGCGTCACGCCACCAACGAAGAACGCAACGCCACTCAGAATGAACAGTGGCCCAGCGAGGCGCGACAAATTTCTTGGGCGCGAAGCGTCCGAGCGTGCTTCGATCATTGTGGTCATGGGTCTCCTGTGCGTTGTGAGCAAGTCACTCCACAGTGCGCCGCGCAGCGGCCACGACACAGCCGTGCCCGCCCTGTTGTTTTCTCAGGGACAACCCTGATGCGCATTCCCGTCCGCATCTGAGAGGATTCGCTCGTGTCAGCGGACGAGAACGCGCGCGACGACGCACCGTCGGCCGCCAGAGAAGCAGCAGTCGCCGTCACCGCGTCGGTGGTCGCAGCACTGGTCGTCTCCGGGTGGAGCCTCGGCTTCCATCTCGACAATGCGCACAACGGGCTCTTGGGGCTCTCGTTCACCGCCGTCGGTCTCTACGTCGTCCGTATGCGAGCGCGTCACCGTGAGGGCGCGATGTTCGTCGCAGTCGGGGTCCTGCATGCGGTGATGTTCTTCGGTCGTCAGTACGGCGCGCACGACGGGCAGCTGCCCGGCGCCAAGTGGATCGGTTGGATAGGGGTGTGGCCCCTCCCGGTAGCGATCGCACTGGCTGCATGGACGCTGATGGCGTTCCCAGATGGCCAACTGCTCTCGCCGCGTTGGCGAATCGCAGTGTGCGGAATGATGACTGCAGGCGTCGCGCTGTCGCTCGTGTCGGCGCTCTGGCCAGTCGACTACGACCGCACCGCGCTCGTGGCTCCCCATCCGTTGGACCTCGCCGGAGCTGGTCGCGCCCAGACATTCTGGGATGGCGCCCGCCTGTTCTTTCTTCTGTTCCAGGTTCTGTGGACGGCCGAGATCCTCGTACGCGTCCATCGGGCGCGAGGCGACGAGGTTCGCCAGCTGCGCTGGCTGGTGTACGCAGTGGTGATGGAGATCACACTGCTGGTCGGTGGGTTGGCCGTCGTGGGC
>JANLPB010000289.1:0-17190 GCA_031366885.1 Ilumatobacteraceae bacterium | reverse complement strand
GCCGCTGCTGCCGGACAACGAGACCGCAGCTGTCGAGGTATTGCTGATCGAGCCCGCCTTGATGTTGACGACCGCCGATGAGGTACTGACGTTCACGCCCGTCGCCCCGCCCGTGTGGGTCAAGGAATCGATCACTACCGTGCCGGTGACGCTGACGAGATCGAGTGCGGGGGTCGTGTTCGAGGTGATGGTCACCTGGTCCACGTCGACGCTTGTCGCCGAGCTGCCAGCGAGCCCGGTCAACAGCTTGACGCCTCGGACCTGGGCCGAGTTCGCCAACGTCACCGTGCCGGCGAGGTTGGCGTTGACCCCATTGAACGTTGGCCGGGCGGCGACGCCGGACGGTACCGCGACCAAACCGAACGCCGCGTCGAACGTGGTGCCGGTGGTGCTCTGGCCGTACAACCTGCCGTTCGCACGCATCGTCAGGTTGCCGGTGTAGCTGCCGGAGTAGAGGAAGATGCCCTGCCCGGTGTTGACGCTGATTGCCGTGGATGCCTCGGCCAGCGTCTTGAACGGAGAACCCAGCGTGCCGTTGCCGGTGATGGCCGCCGACGAGTCGACGAACCAGATCACTGTTCCGGTGAGCGTGACTGTGGCGGTCACTGGGGCGCTGCACGCGCTCGGCGCGGGGATGCCGTCGTCGCACACCTTGTAGGTGAACGTGACGGCACCGCTTGCACCCGGGGGCGGGTCGAACGTGAACGACCCGTTGGCCAGGTTCGGCGTCACCGTGCCGCCCGCCGGACTGGTGGCGCTGACATTGCTGACGGTCAAAATGGTCGGCCCGTCAGGGTCGGCCGCACCGTTCAACAGGCCAGTCCCGATCGGAACGGTCAGGCGCATGTTGGGTACCGACGTGTACGACTTGTTGGCGACTGTCGGGGCATCGTTGACGCAGGTGACAGTGACGGTGACGGTGGCTGTGGAACCACCCGTGATCGTGTAGGTGAACGTGTCGAGGGTGGTCCCTGGCGGCGAATTGCAGTAGTTCGCGTTCGGTGTGTAGGTCAGGCCGGTGCCGCCACCAGTCACCGCGACCGTGCCGCCCGTTGCGCTGGTCGTGCCGGTGATGAGTTTGGTACCGCCGTCAACGTCGGTGTCGTTGGCCAACACGCCGATCGCGGTGGCCGCAGCGTCCTCGAGGATCGTCGCCGAGTCCGCAACGGCGACAGGCGGATCGTCCACGCAGGTGACCGTCATGGTGACTGCTGCCGTCGAGCCGCCGGGGGTGAGCGTGTAGGTGAACGTGTCCAGGGTGGTCCCTGGTGGGTTGTTGCAGTAGTTGGCGTTCGGCTGGTACGTCAGCCCGGTACCGCCACCGGTGATCGCGACGCTGCCGTTCGACGGCTGGGTCACACTGGCAATCGACCTCGGACCACCGTCAGGATCGGTGTCGTTGGCGAGCACGCTGACTGCCGCCGGCGCGGCGTCCTCCAGCACCGTCGCCACATCGTTGACAGCGACCGGGTTGTCATCGACGCACGTCACCGTGACCGTCACCGTTGCGGTCGAGCCGCCGGGCGCGAGCGTGTACGTGAACGTGTCCAGGGTGGTCCCTGGTGGGTTGTTGCAGTAGTTGGCGTTCGGCTGGTACGTCAGCCCGGTACCGCCACCGGTGATCACGACGCTGCCGTTCGACGGTTGGGTCACACTGGCAATCGACTTCGGACCACCGTCAGGATCGGTGTCGTTCGTCAACACGGTGACAGCGGTCGGCGCCGCATCCTCCGACACCGTCACGGCATCGTTGACAGCCACAGGGTTGTCGTCAACACAGGTAACCGTGACCGTCACCGTTGCCGTCGAGCCGCCCGGGGTCAACGTGTACATGAAGGTCTCGAGGGCGGTACCTGGCGGCGTGTTGCAGTAGTTCGCGTTCGGCTGGTAGGTCAGCCCGGTACCGCTACCCGTGATCACCACCGTGCCGTTCGACGGCTGCGTCACACTGCCCACCAGCTTGGTTCCACCGTCGGTGTCGGTGTCATTCGCGCGAACGTCGATCGCCGTGGGGGCTGCGTCCTCTGCCACTGTGGCATTGTCGCTGACGGCGACGGGCGGGTTGTCCAGGCAGGTCACACTCACGCTGACCGTGGTCGTCGAGCCGCCATTCAGTTGGTAGGTGAACGTATCGGCTGGGCCGCCCGTGTTGCAGTAACCAGCGTTCGGCGTGTAGGTCACGCTCGTAAAGTCAGGGCTGATCACCGTCGAGCCATGCAATGCGCCAGTCACCGCGGACACCCCGATGGGTCCGCCGTCGACGTCCGCGTCGTTGAGCAGCACGTTGATCACGAGTGGCGGTCCGTCCTGCACCATGGTCGCGTTGTCAGGGTTCGCTATTGGCGCATCATCGACGCACTCCACAGTGACCGTGACGGTGGCGGTGGAACCGCCATTCAGGGTGTAGGTGAACGTGTCGTTCGGCCCAAGGTTCGTGTTGCAGTAGTTCGGGTTCGGCGCGTAGGTCAGCCCGGTTCCACCGCCGGTGATCACCACCGCACCGTTCGTCGGCTGAGTGGAACTCAGGATCAGCTTCGGGCCGGCGTCCACGTCGGTGTCGTTCGCCAACACCCCTACCGCGGCCGCCGCGGAGTCCTCCGTGACGGTGACGGCGTCATTTACGGCGACCGGCAAGTCGTCGATGCAATTCACCGTCGCCGAGACGGTGGCGCTGGCACCGCCGTACAGCGTGTAGGTGAAGGTGTCGGCGGCGCCGCCGGTGTTGCAGTAATTGGCGACAGGTACGTACTTGACCCCGGTTCCCTCACCCGTGACCGTTGCGGTGCCGTTCGTTGGTTGCGTGACGGACTGCACCCTCAATCCGGCGCCATCGGCGTCGACATCATTCGCGAGAACAGCGATCGCCGTCGCCGGGCCATCCTCGTTGGCGGTCAGCAGGTCACTGACAGCCGTGACGTTCGACGGCAACCAGCCCACTACGTCGACGATGATGTCGACAGTGCCCATCTCGTTGTAGATGGAGATTGATCCGTCCACCCCAACTTTTCCGATCACGAGGTTGGGTGCAACGACGCCGGGGTGCGGATTCAGCGACGACGCGACCGGACGCGCCGACCCGTAGGGGTACTCCGTGAGGTAGGTGATCGTCGTCTGGTTGACGGCAGTCAGGTTGAAGACAACGGAACCGACACCCTGCGAGGGCACACCGGCAACGCCGGTCAGCTTCACGACTTTCGACGAGTTCGCACCCAGGGGCGCAGCACCACGCGTATCGAGCACGCGGGTCGGTGTCACCGGGTTGTAGCCAGGGCCAGTAGCGAACCAACCCACCACGTCGACGATCATGTGCACAGCGCCCAAGTCGTTCCGGATGGCGACCGCGCCGTCAGCGCCCATTGGCGTGACCACAAGATTGGCCGCCGTATTTCCTGGCTGAGTGTTCAGACTCGACGTTCCGGGGACCGATGTGCCGGATGGGTACACGGTGAGGAACGTGGACGCTGTGGCACCCAGGGTCGTGACGTTGAGCACCACCGCCGACACGCCACCAATCGGCACGCCTGCGTGCCCGGCGACTGGCACCGTCAACGACGCACCGGCGCCAATCTTCGCGCCCGACCGGGTGTCGGCCACGCGAGTTGGCGTCACCGCCGTCATCTTGCCGCCGCTGGGAAACCAGCCCACGACGTCAACAATGAGGTACAGGCTGCCCGCGCTGTTGAAGAGCGAGACCTTTCCATCGGCCCCCACCGGGACGATCGCAAGGTTGCTGGCGACCGTGCCCGGCATCGGGTTCAGGTTCGACGTGTTGGGCATCGACGTACCCGTTGGGTAGACCGTGACGAACGTGTTCTGCGTCTGCAACACCGCGGTGACGTGCAGCGCGACGGAACCGACCCCGAAGAGCGGCACACCGCCGCGTCCGAGCACCTTCAGGTCGAGCACCGCATTCGGTCCGATCGGGCCCGCGCCGATATCGAGCCCGTCGACCGTGGAGGTTCCAGGGCGCGTGTCCAGCAAGCGCGCTGGGGTCAGCGCGGCGTAGCCCTCATTTGCCAAGGGTGAAGGCGAAGGCGGAAGTGTTGGGCGGGGACTTGCCGCCGCCGGACTGGCCAAGCCGGCCCCAAGCGCGAACGCGCACCCCACTACGACTCGCCATGTTCGATTTCCCCGTCTCACACTGCAGTTGTAGCACGACGGACCACCCCTCGTCACTCGTTGATGTGTGAATGGATCAAACGCTCAGAGATCTTCGGCCCGGTGGTTCCACCAACCAACGAGATGCGCCGCGGCCGCCAGATACAGGCCTGCGAACTCCGAGTCGTGCGCCGCGGCGTGGAAGCAGGCGAGCGTGTATTTGACGAGGTGTGCGTCATCGTGAACGGATGCCGCAGCAGCGATGTCGCCACACGTGAGTTCGCTCACAGCCGGTTCGATCTGTGGCGGCAGTTCGACCGTCCCGTGCGCTAGCCGAAACCCCAGCGAGAACGTGGCCGCTACCGCGAGCGCCGCGCGCGGAAGCACGCCCGCCCCGGCCAACGAAAGGACTGCCTGCGGCATGGTCAGTGCGTGCGTCCAGCCGTACGGTGCCTGGCTTTGGTCGTCGTACAACATCGACCATGCCGCCACCCGCGTGACCGTACGCAACGCCTGGGCCACGTCATAGCGATCGGCCAGGAGCGGCGCGAGGAGACGCTCCGCCTGCCCCGACTCGACCGCCTGCGTCATCAGCGGATAGATGAAATCACTGCCCGGCCTACCGAGCTGCGGGGCTGCTCTCAGCGCGTTGTACAGGCCGTCGGGGTCGCCATCGCCACTGACGCGTTCATGCCAACTGATTCGCCACGAAGGTCGCGTTGCGAGCGCTCGCAACGGTCCACGTAGCAGGGTCGCAGGCATGCGTGCATCACGCAGCAGCATGGCGAGCCCTATCGGCGCGTGCCCGGCTGCACCGAGCGACGGAGCCAGCGCTTCCCCCATCGTTGCAACCACCTCCGCGGCCGACCACTGGGGTAGCCACGCCGTCGCCAAGGAGTCGACAAGGTCAATCTGTCCGGCCGCGACTGCCGCGAGCAGCGAGGCGGCGTCGGGCGGACGCGAAACAAGTAGCGGCGTCTGCACATCGGGGCTACACGCGGCGTACTGATCGGCGAGGCGTTCGATCATGGCCAACGCCGGACGCTGCCGGTCGTGCGGCAACCACTGCAGCAGTTGTACCCGGGCCATCAACTCCAAGGGCGCATGCAGCACGAACGAGTCGGCCTCTGCCGCCTTCGGAACGGAGACGATACGGACGGCTTCCGCAATGACATCGGTATTCGTGGTGACGGGGCTCATGGCCGGTACTCTCCCCCTTCAAGTTCTGTTGATGTCAAGCAGAAATCTGGAGCTCACTGATGGCGATTCGCAAACCACCCAAGGCACTCCCCGAGCTGCTCACCATCGGTCAGCTTGCGACCCGGGGCGGTATCGCTGCCTCCGCACTGCGGTTCTACGAGAGCCAGGGCTTGCTGCACACCACTCGCGTCGATCACAACCAGCGTCGCTATGCCCGCGACGCGTTGCGTCGGGTCGCGTTCATCCGTGCGGCTCAGACCGTGGGTCTCAGCCTGGATGAAATCAAGAAGGCAATGGACAGCCTTCCCGAGAGCCGCACACCCACGCACGAGGATTGGCAGGCGTTGGCCACCGCATGGAAGGCCCAACTCGACGAGCGGCTCAGGCTCATCGGGCGACTGCGCGACGACCTGGAGTCGTGCATCGGCTGTGGATGCCTCAGCATGGAGAGTTGCAAGCTGTACAACCCCAACGATTCCGCCGCGCTCCTCGGTCACGGCGCGCAATATCTCAAGGGGCGCACTCCCAGCGACGCCGGCGTCGAGTTGTAGCCGGCCGTCAAACACTGGCCGAAGGGCCAAGATTGGTCGCTATCGTGGCCGTGCCCTGCTCACCACGCGCAGGGTCCCCGCCCTCGTAGCTCAGGGGATAGATCGTCGGCCTCCGGAGCCGAAGGCGCAAGTTCGAATCTTGCCGAGGGCACCGAATGCCGCGAGTGCCCGCGTGGCACTGCCCGGTAGGGTCTCGGCCGTGATGCGACGCCTCGCCCTTTCCGCCGGTGCCCTGGTGGCAGCGGTCTCGTTCTCCTCGTGCAGTTCGGTCGACTCGACCAGTACCGCGGCGCACGTCAACGGCCACCGCCTGACGATGGATCAACTGTCGGCACTGACGAACAACAGCACCGATGGCGCCACGATCCGTACCGCGTTGACGACGTGGATCGAGGTGGTGGCGGTGACCGACGACGCCAGCGGAATGTCCACCGACGTCGAGCTGTCGGCACGCAAGAGCGTTGCGTTGAAGGGTCTGCTGGGGCAGTTCGGCGACGAGGCGCAGACCACCTACGCACTGGGCGTCAACGGAAGTCCGCTGCTGTGCCTGGCGGCCATCCCGCTCGCTGACACGGTCGACAGCGCAACGGTGCTTGCTGCCCTCGCCGCGGGGACCACCTTCGCTGAGGCGGCCACAACCTATTCTGCCGACCCGACGCTCGCTTCCACAGGTGGCATCGTGGTGTCCACCGACGGTGTCGAGTGCATCGCTGCCGACAAGTTCAACCCCGAGCTGATCGCTTCGCTCACCCAAGCCGGGGCTGAGGTCGGAACCCCGGTGACCATCGAGCTGCAGGCGAAGAAGGTCGTCGTCATGTTGCGTCCGTACGAAGAGCTCTCGCTCAGCGATGCCGAACGCCTGCAGTTGTCGGCCAACGAATTCGGCGCGGCACTCAGCAAGAGCTACGAGAGCTCGGACATCGGCGTCGCAGCGAGGCTCGGAAGCTGGGACAACGCTCAGGGCCTCGTTGTCGCCGTCGGCGCCCCCGCCGCCGCCGTCGGGTGACACGTCCACGCGTCACCGTCGTGGGGCTCGGCCCCGCCGGGCCGGAGTACGTCACGGCGCATACCCAGGTGGAGATTGCAAGGGTGGCCCACCGGTACCTGCGAACCAGTCGCCATCCGTCCGCGTCGCTCGTGCCCGACGCGGTCACGTTCGACGAGGTCTACGAGGCGGCCGACACGTTCGCCGATGTGTACGCGGAGATCACCGACCGCCTGGTCGCAGCTGCACACGAACACGGCGAAGTGTTGTATGCGGTTCCCGGTTCCCCGCTGGTCCTCGAACGAACGGTGCGTTCGTTGGGCGCCGACGAGCGCATCGAGTGCGTTGTCCATCCGGCGATGTCGTTCCTGGATGTGATCTATGCCCGGCTCGGCATCGACCCTGTCGAGGCCGGTCTGACCCTCGTCGACGGGCACGAGTTCGCGACGGGCGCCGCCGGTCTCTCGGGTCCGCTGCTGGTTGCTCACACGCATGCCAACTGGGTGCTCAGCGACATCAAGTTGGCGGTGGAGAACGCATCCGGCGACGAGCCGGTGATCATCCTCCAGCGACTCGGCTCACCTGACGAACTCATCACGCACACCACCTGGGCCGAGCTCGATCGCACTGTCGAGGCGGATCACCTCACCAGCATCTACATCCCCCACCTGGCAGCGCCGGTGGGTGCCGAGCTGGTGCGCTTTCACCAGCTTGCGCGCACCCTGCGCGAGCAGTGCCCGTGGGATCAGGAGCAGACGCATCAGTCGTTGGTGCGCTATCTGTTGGAGGAGACCTACGAGGTGGTCGATGCCCTACAGGCGCTCGACCCAGACGACCCGAGCACGGACGACGACCTGATCGAGGAGCTCGGCGATCTGCTCTACCAGATCGAGTTTCACGCCACGATCGCCGAGCAAGAGGGCCGCTTCACGATGGCCGACGTTGCCCAGGGAGTGCACGACAAGCTTGTTCGCCGCCACCCGCATGTGTTCGGTGACGTCATCGCGACCGACACGACGACGGTGCTCTCGAACTGGGACGCCATCAAGCAGGACGAGAAGCAACGCACCTCCATTTTCGAGGGTGTGCCGCGTTCGTTGCCGGCGCTGAGCTACGCCGACGCCGTACAGCGCAAGGCCGCGAAGGTCGGCTTCGATTGGCCCGACGTTGACGGAGCATGGCCCAAGATCGCAGAGGAGTCGGCGGAGGTACGCGAGGCCGTCGACAGTGGTCAGATCGCTGAGGTTCATGACGAAATGGGCGACCTGTTGTTTGCCGTCGTCAACGTTGCGCGTCACCTCGGCGTCGAACCAGAAACCGCACTGAGGGCAGCGACGATGAAGTTCCGTGCGCGGTTCGAGCACGTGGAGACACTGGCGCGCGATCGGGGTCTTGAACTGAAGTCGCTCGATCTCGCCGGACTCGACGCACTTTGGGACGAAGTCAAAGCGAGCGAGTGAGCGCCAGCCTCAGGACGCCAGCCCACGCATGAACTCGGGGAGCTCCTCGTGGTCACTATGCACCATATGCCTACCCGAGCACGCACGGTCGAACGACGACATCGCCTGATACAGCGCAAGGGCGTTGACACCGAGAACCATCAAGTTCGCAAGACCGCTGACCTTCAGATATGAGTCAGCGACAGCGTTCGCAAAAAACTGGGCGAGGCCATTGAGCGCGAGCGCTGCCCAGGGAAGAAGAATGACCACCAACCACGGCCTCTGCGACGCACCGATCACGCCGGCCGCCCGTCGGTACCCCTCGAGGACGGTGAAGTGTGCAATCACGGCGACAGCAATCAGCCCCGTCATCATCAGCACCTTTTTAGTGTGCGCGTCGTCGCCGAGCGTGTCCGATTGAAACACCGACAGCGCCCCTCTCGCGCACAGCACGATCAACGCGATGGCGGTCGGGGCGAACCAAGGAGACACCGTGTACCGAGCTTGCCGACGCGCATTCAAAGCCGCCGCGGTGGTCCACCATGCCCAACCCAAGACCGAGCACACGAAGATGGCGCCGACGGCAGCAGTGGCAATCGAACGACCGCGATCGTCCAGCGTCCAGTCGCGGCCGTCGAGTTCGAGGTGTCCCTGACGCTCGAGCACGAAGGCCAGCAACGGCGAACCGAGCGCTGCGAGCAGGCCGGCCATCACCATCGTGCGCGGCAACAGCGTGTGGAACAGCGACCCATCCCGAGGCGTCGAGCCGAACTCAATCCGCGGCATTCGCGTGGCGCCCGCATGCTTCGTCACTGTCGCGTCGCCCGACACGACGGTCGGCAACGACAACGGCATCGGCAACGGCAACGACGGCTCGACTACCGGCAGTACCTCGGTGCCTTGCGGCGTCCTCGACATGTTGCCGAGAGCCGCGGCAAGCTGTCGGTACGACTCCTCAGCGATTGGATCCTGCACACCCCTCTATCGGCCGCAGCGGGCGAGAGTTGAGAAGGAATCGTCGGGGAGTTCGGGTCCTCGGCTGGGGTCGGTACCGTAGAGAACATGAGTGACATCGTCAATGTGATCGGCCGTGAAATCCTCGACTCGCGGGGGAACCCGACTGTGGAGGTCGAAGTCATTCTCGACAGCGGCGCCAGCGGTCGCGCGGCCGTCCCGTCAGGTGCCTCAACCGGCGAGCACGAGGCCGTCGAATTACGCGACGGCGGCAGTCGCTACGGCGGCAAGGGTGTGGCAACGGCCGTGGGATACGTCAACGGTGAGATCGCAGAACTTCTGGAGGGCATCGAGGTCTTCGAGCAGCGCTACATCGACACCGAGCTCAACGCGCTCGACGGCACCGACAACAAGGCCCGCTTCGGCGCAAACGCGATTCTGGGCACCAGCCTGGCCGTTGCTCGCGCGGCCGCCGACGACCTGCAGCTGCCCCTCAACCGTTACCTGGGCGGGCCGAACGCGCACGTACTGCCGGTCCCGATGATGAACGTGGTCAACGGTGGCGTGCATGCCGACAACAGCATCGACATGCAGGAGTTCATGATCATGCCGGTCGGCGCGCCCAGCTTCCGTGAGGCGCTGCGCTGGGGCACCGAGACATACCACGTGCTCAAGAAGGTGCTGCACGACCGCGGCCTCTCCACCGCCGTCGGCGACGAGGGCGGCTTCGCCCCCAACCTGGCAAGCAACGAGGACGCCATCAAGATCTTGGTCGAGGCCATCGAGAAGGCCGGTTACGTGCCGGGCGAGGAAATTGCCATCGCGATGGACCCGGCGATGAGCGAGCTGTACAAAGACGGCGCCTACCACTTGGCCGGCGAGGGCAAGGTCCTGTCGCCCGACCAAATGGTTGCGTACTGGGCCCGGCTGGTCGACACCTACCCGATCGTCAGCCTCGAGGACGGAATGCACGAGGACGACTGGGAGGGCTGGGCCGCTCTCACCAATGCCGTCGGTAGCAAGGTGCAACTGGTCGGCGACGACCTCTTCGTGACCAACGTTGCTCGCCTGCAGATGGGCATCGAGCGCAAGGTCGCCAACAGCGTGCTGATCAAGGTCAACCAGATCGGCACGCTCACCGAAACGCTCGACACCCTCGACCTGGCAACCCGCCGCGGGTACACCAGCGTGATGAGCCACCGCAGTGGCGAGACCGAGGACAGCACCAGTGCCGACCTCGCCGTCGCAACCAACTGCGGGCAGATCAAAACGGGCGCCCCCGCCCGTAGCGACCGTGTTGCCAAGTACAACCAGTTGCTGCGGATCGAGGAGCAGCTTGGCGAGTCAGCCGCATTCCGCGGTCGAGGCGCGCTCAGCCCGCGGTGAACCTCGACGCACGGGTGACGCGGTTCCGCACCGCCCGGCTGCGAGACTGTGCCCGATGAGTTCCGGTGGTCACAAGACGTCTGCAATCCCGCGCCCCGCGGACATGACGACGTCCCACACACGAACTTCGGACCGACCCAAGGGCAGCGCCCAAGGCGACGCAACGAATCACGACGGCAAGCTCGCCGACTTCACCCGGCCCATCGCACGCGAGAAGCAGCTGGTCAAGGGCCGCGCCAAACGTGGCGTCATCGCGCTCGGTGCAACCGTCATCACCGCCGCGCTCGTCGCAGCCCTGTTCGTGTTGCCCGTCAAGGCGTGGCTGCGCCAACGTGACGACATCGCTGTCAAGGCGAAGGAGCTCACTGCGCTCGAGACTGCAAACGCCGAACTCAACGGCGACGTCAGCCGCCTCAAGACCCCCGAGGGAATCGAGGAGGCGGCACGCCAGGAGATCGGTTACGTCCAGCGCGGCGAAATTCGCCTGACGATGCTGCCCGCACCGGCGGCGCCCATCACGATGCCCAGCGGTTGGCCGTACGACACAGTCGCCCAGATCGTCGCCGTCCGCACTGCCGAAGCCGTTGTCACCCCCTAGCCCTTCTTGTCCCAGCCGGTCGGCATTCTTCAGCTCCGCGTTTCGTTCGCGACCTGCCCGCGTCTAGTGTCCTGCGCCGGGTCGTCTTTACGAATATCTGGGGGTTTCGGACGTGGCTGGCAGCATTCTTGGTAATCGGGTTCTTCGCAAGGAAGACCCGAAGTTCCTGACCACCGGCGGTGTCTACGTCGACGACATGGACGAGCCGTTGCTGGCCGGCGCTGCGCACGTGACCTACGTTCGCTCCACTGTCGCCCACGGCACCATTCTCAACATCGATACGTCCGAGGCGGTGGCCATGCCCGGCGTCATCGCCGTGTACACCGCCGACGACCTGGGCCTCGCGGCAGTTGCCAGCGATTTCAACCCCACCATCTCACGCGGCATGCTGGCCATCGGCAAGGTCCGCTTCGTCGGCGAACCCGTTGCCGTGGTCATCACCGAAGAGCGTCAGCAGGGCGAAGATGCGGCCGAGCTAGTGGTCGTCGACTACGACACGCTGCCCGCCGTCATCGACATCGAGTCCGCTCTCACCAGCACGACGCTGCTGTACGAGGAGACCGGCAGCAACGTTGTGTTCGACACGACCGTCCTGGGCATTCCAGAGAACACCGGCGACGCATTCTTCGAAGGCTGCGAAGTCATCGTCAAGGGTCGCTTCCTCAACCAGCGTGTTGCCCCCTGCCCGCTTGAGGTGCGCGGGTCGGCAGTTGCCTGGGTCGATGGTCGGCTGCATCAGTGGCTCAGCACGCAGGGTGCGCAGGGCGCGTTGGGCACCATCGCCAAGATCAATGGTGTCGAGGCCGCGCAGGTCAAGGTCATCACACCCGATGTCGGCGGCGGCTTCGGCGCCAAGATTTCCTGCGACCCGGAAGAGTCCATCCTCGGGGTGCTGGCCACGAAGGTCGGGCGGCCGTTGCGCTGGCGCGAGACTCGCAGCGAGTCGATGATGGCGCTCGGCCACGGCCGCGCGCAGGTGCAGCACGTCACCGTTGGCGGCACCCGCGCCGGCAAGGTCACCCACTACCAGCTGCACGCCATTCAAGACGCCGGCTACTTCGTCGAGATGGGCGCCATCCTTGCGCCCTTCATGACGCGCCCGATGGCCAGCGCCGTGTACGACATTCCCAACATCGAGGTGCGCACCACCAGCGTGGTCACCAACACCGCGGTCACCACCGCCTACCGCGGCGCAGGGCGCCCGGAAGCCACTGCGGCTGCCGAGCGGGCGATGGACCTGTTCGCCTTGGAGCTGGGGATGGACGCGGCCGAAGTACGCCGTATCAACCTGATCCCCAAGTTCCTTGAATCGCACAGCACGGCCATCGGCCAGACCTACGACGTCGGCGACTACGAGACCGCTCTCGACAAGGCACTGGCCGCCGCCGGCTACACGGAGCTGCGCGCCGAGCAGGCCCGCCGCCGCGCTGCTGGCGATGTGAAGCAGCTGGGCATCGGCGTCAGCACCTACGTGGAGATCACCGGCGGCGTCGACCCGTTCGGTGAGCACGCCAAGATCGAAGTGCTCGACGACGGCCGCGCTGTCGTCTACACCGGCACCTCGCCCCACGGCCAAGGCCACGTCACCGCCTGGAGCATGTTGGCCCACGAGCAGACCGGCATCCCGATGGACCAGATCGATGTCGTCTGGGGTGACACCGACCTGGTGCCCCAGGGTGGCGGCACTATGGGTTCACGCTCGCTGCAGCACGGTGGCGCCGCGGTATGGAACGCAGCGATCGAGCTGGTCGAGAAGGCCCGCAAGTTGGCAGCCAAACTGCTCGAAGCCGACGAGGCCGACGTCGTGTTGGACAAGGACAACGGCGCGTTCCACGTGTCGGGTACGCCGTCCATCGCGAAGGGCTGGGCCGACCTGGCCGTTGCCGCACACACCGAAGCCGATCTGCCCGAAGGTTTGCAGCACGCGCTGTTCTTCCAAGGCGCGGCCAGCTTCCCGTTCGGCTCGCACGTGTCGGTTGTCGAAGTCGACACCGAGACCGGCAAGGTCACGCTCCTGCGCCAGATCGCGTGCGACGACGCCGGCCGCGTACTGAACCCGATGCTGCTGGAGGGTCAGATCCACGGTGGCATTGCGCAGGGTGCGGCGCAGGCATTGCTGGAGGAAGTCCGTTACGACGAGGATGGCAACCCGGTCACCTCCAACCTGGCCGATTACGCATTCATCTCGGCAGCTGAGCTGCCCAGCTTCGAAGTCGTCCACATGGAGACGCCCACACACCTCAACCCGTTGGGCGCCAAGGGCATCGGCGAGAGCGGCACTATCGGCAGTACGCCTGCCGTGCAGTCAGCCGTCATCGATGCCGTCAGCCACCTCGGCGTGCGCCACATCGACATGCCCTGCACGGCCGAAAAGGTTTGGCAAGCCATCCAATCCGTCACCTGACTCCTTCGAGGTAGCGGATCGATGGTATAAATCCGTTCTGACGAGCGAATCGCTTGTGTAGACTCTTCGACATGATCGATCGACAGCGGCTTGCCCAACTTCACGCTCTTGAGGAGCGGCGCTTTGTCGACACTCACCGGCGCTCCGCCCAGATGGCAGCCGACGCCCGCACCAACTTGCTCGGTGGCGTGCCGATGGCATGGATGACGCGCTGGCCGGGTGCCTTTCCGCTGTTCTTCGATGAGGCCCATGGCGCTCGCTTCACCGACGTCGACGGACTCGAGTATGTCGACTTCTGTCTCGGCGATACCGGCGCGATGACCGGACACGCTCTCCCCCAGGTCGCCGACGCACTGTTCGCCCAGGCCTCGCGCGGCATCACCACCATGCTGCCGAATGCCGACGCCGCATGGGTGGGCGCCGAGCTGGCGCGGCGTTTCGGCCTGCCCATCTGGCAGATGGCGATGACTGCCACTGACGCCAACAGATTCGTGCTGCGCTACAGCCGGTTCCTCACCGGCCGAGCGAAGGTGTTGGTCTTCGACTGGTGCTACCACGGCAGCGTCGACGAGACGCTCGTGACGCTCGACGCCGCAGGTCGACCGGTGCCGCGCGAGGGCAACATTGGTCCGCAGGTCGACCCGACACTGACGACGGTGGTCGTGCCATTCAACGACATTCCCGCTCTCGAAGCCGCGTTGGCAACGGGGGAAATTGCATGCGTGCTGGCGGAACCCGCGCTCACCAACATCGGCATCGTGCTGCCTGATCCCGGCTTCCACGATGCGCTGCGCGCACTCACCCGCAAGTACGGCACCTTGCTGATCATCGACGAGACACACACAATCTGTGTCGGTCCGGGCGGGGCCACCGCGGCATGGGGGCTGCAGCCCGACTTCTTCGTCATCGGCAAAACCATCGGCGGCGGCATGCCTGCAGCCGCGTACGGCTGCACTGCAGAAATCGCCCTCCGAATCAACGAGTTGCTCGCCGATAAGAGCGTCGACACCAGTGGTGTGGGGGGAACCCTCACCGGTAACGCGCTGGCGATGGCGGCGGTGAAGGCCACGCTGTCGACAACGCTGCGCGACGACGACTTTGCCCACATGATTCCACTTGCCACCGAGTGGGCTGATGGCGTGCAAGCCACCATCGACAAGTTTGAGCTGCCGTGGAACGTCCAGCAGTTGGGAGGGCGCGCCGAGTACTGGTTCTGTCCCCCGCCACGCGACGGCGCGGCCGCCGCTGCCGCGGTCGACCACGAGCTGGACAACTTCATGCACCTGTGGGCAGTCAACCGCGGCATTTTGCTGACGCCGTTTCATAACATGGCACTCATGTCGCCGCATCACACCAGCGCCGACGTTGCGCTGCACAGTGATGTGTTCCTCGCCGCAGTGGAACACTTGCTGGCATGAGCGTCTTTCAACGACTCGACGGGCAAGTTGCGCTTGTCACCGGCGCCGGCAATGTCAACGGAATTGGTTTTGTCATCGCGCGAGCGTTGGCGCAAGACGGCGCGACCGTCGTGCTCTCATCGACCACCGACCGCATTCACGATCGCGTCAGCGAACTCGTTGCGGATGGTCATGTCGCCGTGGGTGTCGTTGCTGACTTGATGGACCCGGGTGAGGGGGATCGCGTGGTCGCCGCGGCAGTGCAGGCGGGCGGACGACTGGACATCTGCGTCAACAACGCGGGCATGATCGCGGTCGGCATGGACGGCCACGCTGCCGACGTGGAGGCCACCACCGACGCGATGTGGCACGACGGGATCCAACGCAATCTCACTACGTGCTTCACGGTATCCCGCGCCGCTGTCGCAGCGATGCGCGAACGGCAGTACGGGCGCATCGTCAACATCGCCAGCACTTCGGGGCCCGTGCAGGTGTTCCACGGCGACATCACGTATCACGCGGCGAAGGCCGGCATGCTGGGCTTGACTCGCGCTGTGGCGCTGGAAACCGCAGGCATGGGCATCACCTGCAACGCGGTTGCACCGGGATGGATCGCAAGCGGATCGCAGCCCCACGGCGAGCGGGTGGCGGGCACGCTGACACCCATCGGCCGCTCGGGCACGCCGCTGGAGATCGCGTCCGCGGTGCGCTTCCTCGCCGACCCGTCGGCCAGCTATGTCACCGGCCAACTGTTGGTTGTCGACGGCGGCAACTCGCTGCCGGAAGATCGCGGGTGGCGTCCGTGAGCGACGCTCCAGTTGTCCTGGTCACCGGTGCCGCCGGCGGTATCGGCGGCGCAGTTGCAACTCGCTTTCGCACCGGCCGGTGGCGCGTCGCGGCGGTTGACATCCAGGAGGTGGCGACGACTGAAGACACGCTCGGCATTCGCGCCGACCTACTCGACGTCGCCCAGTGTCGCGGCGCGGTCGAGCAGGCCGTGACGTGGGCCGGCCGGTTGGACGCGGTCGTCAACGCGGCGGGCTTGTGGACGGAAGGCGCCAGCGCCGAGACCACCGAGGCCGAATGGGACCGAGTGATCGGCGTCAACCTCAAGGGCCTCTACTTCGTCACCTCGGCGGCGATTCCGCATCTCGCGGCGAGTGAGGGCTGCGTGATCAACCTGTCCAGTGACGCCGGTATCCAGGGCAACGCCGGTGCCGCCGTCTATTGCGCGTCGAAGGGTGGTGTGTCCATCTTGACGAAAGCGCTTGCGCTGGAGCTCGCACCGCACGGCATTCGGGTCAACTCGGTCTGCCCGGGCGATGTCGACTCGCCAATGTTGCGCGGCCAAGCCGCGGTCTTCGCGCCGAACGATCAGCAGGCCTACCTCGACCGCCTGCTGACCGCCTATCCGCAGGGCTCGAGGGCACGCTTCATTCAGCCCTCAGAGATCGCCGAGCTGATCTGGTTCCTTGCCCAGTCAGCGGCCGCACCGATCACAGGGGCGAACATCTCCGCCGACTTCGGCCTGTCGGCGGGCATCACATGACCGCGGTCGACGACATCGATCGTCAGCTGATCGACGCACTGCAACGCGACGGTCGGGCCAGCTACGCCGATCTCGCCGAACTGGTGAAGCTGTCCCCCGCCGCCACCCGGTTGCGTGTGCAACGGCTGCTCGACGCAGATGTGGTGCAGGTGGTCGGTGTCACCGACCCGCTCGCGCTGGGCTACCCCGTGATGGCCGCGTTAGGTGTGCGCGTGGAGCGCAACGTGCGCGCCGTCGCCGACCGCATTGCCGACATCAAGGGCGTCATCTACGTCGTCTTCACCTCCGGTTCGTTCGATCTTCTCGTGGAGGTGCTGTGCGAGGACTCGGCGCGCCTCCTCGCTGTCATCGACGACGAAATCCGCTCCATCGAGGACGTCCGCAGTGTGGAGAGCTTCACCTACTTCGGCATCCACACTCACCGCTTCGTCTGGGGCACGAGATAGAGAAAAGCGTACGTACGAGATTCCTTCACTCGTACGTGCTATGATTCTCACCATGATTCTGACCGCCTCGAAATTGCGAGAAAATGTCTATCGCGTGCTCGACCAGGTGTTGGAGACCGGTGAACCTGCGCAAATCGAACGCAATGGCCGACGACCAGCCTTCGCGTCTCGACCGTCTGGTGA
>JANLPB010000121.1:0-2075 GCA_031366885.1 Ilumatobacteraceae bacterium | reverse complement strand
CCCATTGGCGGTCGGCCGCCGCGGGGTCGCAGCGTGGTGATGTCGTAGCCGGCTTCGGCCTCGTCGGCCATGCGTTCGATGTCGGCGTCGGTGATCGGCTTACCCCGCGACGTGCCGACGACGGGGCTGGTCTTCTTGTTCGTCATGGTCAGGTCTCCGGTGGGCGGGGGAGCAACCCGCGATAGTGGGCTCGCATCGGCATCGCGTGGATGACCAATTCGTGTCCGTCGTCGAAGTGGAGCACGATCACCTCGAGCATGCTGCCGGAGCGGTCGGGTCCGAGGACGAGAGTTCGCAGTGGCGACTCGTCGTCGCCCATGTCGGCGACCACGAACGCATTCGCGACGGCGTGTTGGACATCGTCGGTCTCCACACCGTGTTTGCTCGCTGAGCGGTGAAACTCCACACGAGCGAATCGTATTACACAACCTCGCTGAACGCAACGCTCGTCGCAACGGGCTGATACCAACGCCACGCTGTGCCCGCGACGTACGGCTGGTGGTGGACGTCAGCGACCCGCAGCACCACGGCGCGAACGGGGTGAGATCAAGGCGGGCGGCTCTCAGAGGGTGTGACCCCTTCCCGAGATTCGTACACGCCTGTCGATGAGTCATTCGAGGCGTTCGCCGAGTCGATCGGTCCGCGGCTCTCGAGGGCGTTCGTCGCTCGGTACGGCGTCGAGCTCGGAGCTGAAGCATTCGCTGACGCGCTCGAATGGGCGTGTCAACACCGAGACGATCTCACTGCGATGGAGAACCCGGCGGGCTACCTATACCGCGTCGGCCAGACATCCGTTCGAACCAATGTTCGGCGTCGACGGCGGGCTGTCCTCCCGTCGAAGAGCCGGGCTACGCAATGCCGGAGCCGAACCCTGGGCTTCACGTTGCTTTGGCGCATCTCACAGACGACCAACGGGTTGCCATGCTGCTCGTTCACGCTCACGGCTACAGCTACGCAGAAGCCGCCGCGCTCTCGACATCTCCGTGAGCACCGAACTGGAAACTTGCCTTCGCCACTACGGACGACACCCTTGACCGCGCCACGCTCGATCGACGATCGATCGACCCACTTCCGATCTCACCCGCCGACGAGTGGGAGGACAATGCGGTCGAGGTCAGCTACCTACTCGATCGTCCGAGGAACCGACGCCCTGGCCTTGTCGCAGCCACTGGTCTGATTGCGGCCGCGAGCGTCGCCTTCTTGTTCGTCAGCCTTCAACGACACTCGCCTTCTGACCCGCCACCGGCGACCGTCGCCGCGGCATCACCGGTCTCCGCACTCGTCGCGCCGAGTGCATTCGACTACTTCACGCTGGACAACGCTGACTGGCCGCTGGTCGACGCCACCCTTCAAGTCGATGGGTCCTCCCACCTGCGGTTCTCCGACCTCGTCGGCAAGCAAGCGGCAGGCTCATAGTTGGGTGGCGGCGCACTGGTCCTCTGGACAGGACCGGCCGCTCGGCAGGTCATTATTGACGACGTCGACAGTGGACTGTTCGGCTCGCCCGAGCCGGTCACCGTCGCCGAACGGCCAGCAACGCTGTACTCGCGCGAGATGTGCAGCAACGTCGTGGTGTGGACAACGGCCGCGGGAGCAGACGCTGTCTTGAAGATCGAAGGCCCGCGAGAAGTTGACTACCTCAGCCTCATCGCCCAGGTGACCGGTCTGTCCGCCGCGGACCTGCAGCAAATCGTTGCCCAGTACGCATCAACCAAAATTGATGGAACGGCACCGGCTGACACCGCCCCTGCGGGCTGAACGGACTTGTCGAGGGGTTCCGGCATGTCGAAACGTCGACCCCCAGATTCCCCCGTCCACATCAGGTGCATTGCCCCTGGTCAGCGGCACTGCGGTCGCTGGGGGGAATCCGCTGCCCTCGCTTCGATTTCCGTAAATGCCCTGGTCAGAGGGCGTATGTGTTGGTGGAGCTGGGGGTGTGTTGTCTCAGGACATACAGGACACATGTCGCGCGTCATCCAGGACACATTGTTGGTGGATGTCGAAAGCCCGTCTGGTCATCACTGCGGTTGTTCTTGAAGGTCGATCAGTCAGCGAAGTCGCTGCCACCTACGGCG
>JANLPB010000120.1:0-7523 GCA_031366885.1 Ilumatobacteraceae bacterium | reverse complement strand
GTGGCGACCAACTCGTGCGCCTCACACTGCGGGCGCTGGCACGCGACGGCCACCGACTCGCACTGTTCAGCACGGCGACCCCGCTGGCCGACGCTGCTCGTTTCGACGCTCGCCGAATCCAGAAGCTGATCGAGAACATCGACGACACGGTCTCGTTGCTCGACGAGAACGGCGCATTGATCGAGACCTCGGGTCGCTACAAACCGATTCTCGGCTACCCGGCCGGGTTCTGGGCCGACCGCACCATCTTCGACCTCCTGCACCCTGACGATGCGCTGCGGGTCCTGGAGATTCGCGAGCGAATTGTCGCCAGTCCCGGCGCGGTCGTCACTGATGAGTTTCGTGTGAAGGCTGCCGACGGTAGCTACCAGCCACTGGAGGTGCACGCGGTCAACCTGCTGCACGACCCAGACGTGTCGGGCATCGTCGTCACGTCGCGAAACATCGCCGATCGCAAGGCGCTGATGCGCGACCTGGCGGCGTCGCGCGACGCCGCCATCGCAGAGGCCGAACTGCGTACTCGGTTGATCGCCACCGTCAGCCACGAGCTGCGCAATCCGTTGCATGCCATGTCGGGCATGGCCGAACTGCTCACCACACTGCCTGATCTGCAGGACGAAGCGCTCTCGATGGCCAACACGTTGCGGCGCCAGATCGACGGCCTGACGACGGTGATCGATGACCTGTTGGATTCGTCTCGACTCGGCGTCGGGGTGATGTCATTGGCCGCCCACCCGCTGACGGTGCGGTGGTTGGTGAACGATGTGGTTTCGCTGGCTGCGCTGGGTGCCCGAGGCAAACCAGTGGCCGTGCTCGCTCATGTGCCCGATGACGTGCCCGAGTGCATTCAGGGTGATGAGACGAGGTTGCGTCAGGTGCTCAGCAACCTGGTCGGCAACGCAGTGAAGTTCACCTCGGCGGGTGAAGTGATGCTGAGGGTTGCCGCGATCCACGATGGGTTGCGCTTCGAAGTGTCCGACACTGGCCGCGGGATCGCGCCCGCCGAGTTGGCCACGATCTTCGAGCCGTTCAACACGGGAACCAACGCAGGCGAGGGCAGTGGCGCCGGGCTCGGCCTGACCATCGTTCGTCAACTGGTCGAACTCATGTCGGGCACCATTGTCGCTCACAGCACGCTCGGCGAGGGTTCCACGTTCACCTTCACCGTGCCGGCGCAGGCCTGCGAACCGTCGGTCGAACTCGCCCCGTCCGGCGTGTCGGGCAAGTCGCCGTTGGCTGTCGTTGGCCAATCGGTTCTGGTGGTCGAGGACAACACGGTCAATCAGGTCCTGGCCGAGAGCCAGCTGGCACGGCTGGGATTGCGAGCAGTGGTGGTTGGTACCGGCGAGGCGGCGATCGAGATTCTTTCTCGCGGTGACGGCCCCGACCTCGTCCTCATGGATTACCACCTGCCCGGCGTTGACGGCTTGGAGGCGACGCGCCAAATTCGCCTGCTCGAAACGCGCACTCGCCGGCGAGCAGTCATCATTGCCGTCACGGCCGCCGCTGGCGCCGCAGATCGGCGGGCGTGCGAAGACGCGGGAATGGACGACTTCCTCGCCAAACCCGTCAGCCTCGGGATGCTGGGTGACACGCTGAGAAAGTGGGCGCACGCCGTGCCGCGAGTGACCACACTGTCGGGTGCGGTCGACGCCAGCGTGTTGGACGAACTCGCAATCGATCTGGGTGCGCAGGCCGTGGTGACCGAGCTGGTCTGCACGTTCCTCAACGAGTTGCACGGCCGCCGCGCGGCGCTCACCGAGGCCTGCGCCAGGGACGACATTGTGACGGCGAAACGGGTTGCCCACACGCTCAAGTCCGGCGCGCTGCTGCTGGGAGCGATGGAATTGGGCAGGGTGTGCCAGCAGATGGAGAGTTCGCCGTCGATGGATGAGGCGTTGCGGGCCAGCAGGGACATTGTGCGTGAAGCCACCGACGCGGCACGCTGGTACCAAACCTGGCTCAGTCGTCGACCCGTCTAGCAGCGCTCACCCGCGTGTCACCCGCCTGCGCTGTCGGCGGCGTCACATGAGTGATGATGACGGTGGTGGCTGACTCAAGCGAGGTGTACCGGCGTCATGCCGACGAACTCGTGCGCTACGCCACCGCGCTTGTAGGCCCAGCCGGTGCGGCCGATGTGGTGATCGATGCAGTGGTGGCCGCGTTCGAGTCACTGGCGTGGCCGACAGTGGAGAACCAGCGTGCGTACCTCTATCGAGCTGTGCTGAACCGTTCGCTGTCGGTGCGTCGCAGCGATGCGCGTCGCGTGGCTCGCGAGGGACGCTTCGTGGCTCGTGACTCGGTCGTGGTCGGCGACTCGTCGCTCGACGCAGAGCGCGCACTGGCGAACTTGAGTCCGCAGCAGAGAGCCGTCGTCTATCTGACCTATTGGGAAGATCTCACGCCAGCGCAGGTGTCTGTCCTGCTGAACGTGAGCGAGGGCACCGTGCGCAAACAGTTGGCGCGAGCCCGCGAGCAGTTGCGAAGGATCCTGCAATGAACGAAGAAGAACTCGACAACAAGATCCGCTCCCTGGTTGCAAGCGCCGTATCCGACGCGCCCTCCCCCCGCCCACTCCCGACGAGTGAGGCCGTCGCCGAGGTGCGCACGCTGAACGCACCTCGCAGGCGCCGAGGTCTAGTCCTCGCAGGTCTCGGCATCGCCGCGTCAGTAGTTGCCGTAGCCGTCGTCTGGTCAGCAAAAGCCGACCCCCAGCGCGTCACTCCTGCATCCACCGTGGCGCCCACAACGGAGTCGTTCCCGCCAACAACAGTCCCCGCGACGACGGTGCCGTCGACTGATCCGGAGGTGGGGCCCGTCGAGCCGACGGGTGTGCAGGCAGTGGTGACGCAACGCGCCGTCGGTGCAGATGACGGTGTGTGGATCGTCGGCGCGGACTCGTTCGATCAGGTCATTCCTGATGCGACTGGCCCAGCGTTCTTGGTCGGTGACTCGATGGTCTACTCACCCGTCGCCGGCGGAGTGTCGCAGCGTGCAGTGGACGGAACCAGGTCTCAGTTGCGGGCGACTGGTTTTGTGCAGGATGCCGCCATTCTTGGTGGTGAGCTGTACTACCTCTACACCGACCACACCTTTGGCGAACCGGTCAACCTGTACCTTCACGGGCCAGGCGGCGAGACCTACATCGCGGTCGATGATTGGGGCGACACTGGACATACCTCGTGGCACCTTGGGCGCGACGCGATCGTCGGCACGGGTGCCTATTACGCAGGGCAGGATCCGAAGGTGTACGACCTGGCCGGCAACTTGCTCGCGTCCGTAGCCGAGGCGGTCGCGCCCGCCGATCGCAACCCAAACCCAGGACAGAACAGCAGATCCGTCTACAGCATGAGTCCGACCGGGCTGTGGGGCGCGCTGATCGGCGACACCCTGACGCTGCGTCAGTGGGGCAATCTGGACGCGATCGAGACCCTGGTCGTTCCGGAGGGGGCGAATGTCTCGCGGTTCGACGTGGCCGCCGACCGCCTGCTGATGACCTACACGCTCGACGACGGATACACCCTCGGCACCAACAGGCTGGCGGTGAAGACGGCCCCCGGCGAATGGGTGTGGGAGGACGTACCGGGAACTGGTTGGGCGACCCTTCCCCGCGTGATCGACCCGGGTGCTCCGACCCCTTCGACTACCACTCCTGCGGCTCCGGATCCGTGGGTGGCGCTCGCGGGTTCGTGGGGCGTCACGTTGATCGAGGGTTCGACGCCGACGATCGTCGAAACACTGCCAGCTACCCGCGTCCTTCTGCTTCGGGATGGCTCCGTCGCCTATCGCGCACCCGACGCTGGCGGTTACCCACGAGTGTGGGATCGCCAGACCGGGCTGTCGGTCGAACTGTGGGCTGGCGTCGACTGGGTCGCGGAGCCCACTCTGCAGGACGACATGGCGAACGGTGGCAACTTCCTGTTCACCGTGGGAGCCCTGCTCTTCGAATATGAGCCAGAGCTTCGACGAGAACTCGCGGCACTCCCGCCCAGTCGACTTTCATATGCGTCGAACGGTTGGGTAGTGGGCGAGCGGGTGCGGTACTCCCTCGGCGAGACGCAGCCACCGGAGTGGATCGGTGGCGACGGGCTGTGGGCGCTTGACCCGATGGGCGAGCTGGTTGCGTCGTTCGTCGATGGAATGGTCCAGGTACGTCGGGTCAGCGACGGCTTCGTCGTCTACGAGCGTGCTGAGACCGAGGTCGACGTCACTGAGATCGACGTCAACGACGAGTGGTTGTCAATCGCGGAGACACCAAATGACACGCCGAACGCGGACAGCACTTCGCGAGTCGTGCTGGTCCACCTCGCCAGCGGTCGCAGCCACGTCTACGAAGGCGCCGTCTCCGCCAGCCTCCCCTTCACCGGCATGTAGCCCCAGCCGCCCAGCAGAGGTGGCATGTTCCACTGCCCATGGGTGTGCTGGAAAACGGGGAAGGCCCGGGGGCTTGCCCCGGGCCTTCCTACAACGTGACTGACTGATACGGCTTCTGACCTGGGTCAGAAGTCTTCCATGCCGCCGCCCATGCCGCCGCCGGCGCCAGAGGTTTCCGGCTTGTCGGCGACAACGGCTTCGGTGGTCAGGAACAAGGCGGCGATCGAGGCTGCGTTCTGCAGCGCCGAACGGGTGACCTTGGCAGCGTCGATGACGCCGAGCTTGACGAGGTCTTCGTACTCGCCAGTGGCGGCGTTGAGGCCCTCGTTGCCCGACAGGCTCTTGACCATGGCAACGGCGACGCCGCCTTCCATTCCAGCGTTCTCGGCGATCTGCTTCAGCGGGGCCTCGAGGCACTTGGCGACCAAGCGGGCGCCAGTTGCTTCGTCACCCGTGAGCGAATCGGCAACGGCCAGAACCGCGGCCTGAGCACGCAGCAACGCCACGCCACCGCCGGGCACGACGCCCTCTTCGATGGCAGCCTTGGTGGTGGAGACAGCGTCCTCGATGCGGTGCTTCTTCTCCTTCAGCTCGACCTCGGTGGCAGCGCCGACCTTCAGCACGGCAACGCCGCCGCTGAGCTTGGCGAGGCGCTCTTGCAGCTTCTCGCGGTCGTAGTCGCTGTCGGTGTTGTCGATCTCGGCCTTGATCTGGTTGATGCGGCCCTTGATGTCGTCCTCGGCGCCGGCGCCTTCGATGACCGTGGTCTCATCCTTGGTGATGATGATGCGCTTGGCGCTGCCCAGCAGATCGAGCGTGGTGTTCTCCAGCTTGAGGCCGACTTCCTCGCTGATGACCTGGCCGCCGGTGAGGATGGCGAGGTCTTGCAGCATGGCCTTGCGGCGCTCGCCGAAGCCGGGGGCCTTGACGGCGACCGACTTGAACGTGCCACGGATCTTGTTGACGACGAGCGTGGCCAGAGCCTCGCCCTCGACGTCTTCGGCCACGATGACCAACGGGCGGCCGCTCTGCATGATCTTCTCGAGCACCGGCAGCAGGTCGCGGACCGAGCTGATCTTCGAGCTGACGAGCAGCACGTACGGATCGTCGAGCGACGCTTCCATGCGCTCCATGTCGGTGGCGAAGTACGGGCTGATGTAGCCCTTGTCAAAGCGCATGCCCTCGACGAAGTCGAGTTCGATGCCGAAGGTCTGGCTTTCCTCGACGGTGATGACGCCGTCCTTGCCGACCTTGTCGATGGCCTCCGAGATGGTGGCACCGATCTCGGTGTCGGCGGCGGAGATGGAGGCGACCTGTGCGATCTGCTCCTTCGAATCGACTTCCTTGGCCAGCTCGCGGATGGAACCAACGGCTGCTTCAACGGCGGCCTCGATGCCTTTCTTGAGGGTCATCGGGTTTGCGCCGGCGGCAACGTTGCGCAGGCCTTCGTGCACCAACGACCAGGCGAGCACCGTGGCGGTGGTGGTGCCGTCACCGGCAACGTCGTCGGTCTTCTTGGCGACTTCCTTGACCAGCTCGGCGCCGATGCGCTCGTAGGGATCCTCGAGCTCGATCTCCTTGGCGATGGAGACACCGTCATTGGTGATGGTGGGCGAGCCCCACTTCTTGTCGAGCACCACGTTGCGGCCCTTCGGCCCGAGGGTGACGCGCACTGCGTCGGCGAGCTTGTTCATGCCCGCCTCGAGCGAGCGGCGTGCTGCTTCGTCGAAAGCGATCTGCTTTGCCATTGAATTCCTCCAGGAATTGATGGTGATGATGGTCGCGCCCCGGGCTGACACTCGAGACGTGAGAGTGCTAGCACTCTAAACCCTTGACTGCTAAAGCGGCAACACGCGAGCCGTGTGAGGGTGCCGTGAGGTGAGGCTTCAGCGGACGCGTTCCAGCACGACGGTGGTCAAGGTCTCGGTAGCCCCGAACTCGGTGGTGAACCGCATCAGCAGCTCGTTGAGCCCGGCGGTGCCGGCGACATTGACGTGTACCTGGAAGTCGGTGCGCCCCGTGACGTGCGCCAGCCAGGTGACCTCCGGACAGGTGAGTGCGCCGCGGCGAAAGCGCTCCACGTCACCAGCCCGAACGTCGATCACGGCTTCCAGGTCGCGACCGAGCCGACTTTGATCGACATCGATGGTGAACCCACGGATCACCCCGTTGCGAACGAGTCGCCGGACCCTGTCGGCTGCAGCATTTGCAGACAGATGAACACGATCGCCCAGCGTTTGGTACGGAATACGCGCATCGTCGCGGAGGATGGCGAGAATTTCGCTGTCGATACGATCTAGTGGTGAGGAACCCGCAGCCATATGGGTCATCGTGCCACATTATCGATGGTATTCGCAGTCGGAAACGCCCGATACTGATGTCATGACGCACACCGAGTTCCTCTCCTCCATTCTTCGCACCGTTCGGGCGAGCGGTGCGGCAGTCGCCCTCGAGCAGCTGCGCACCGACCGCCCCGCCTTCCATGCGGACGCCGACCAGGTCGCCGTGTTCCACGACACCCGCGCCGTGTTCTACGTGTGGGCAATCGACCGCCTCGTCACCGGCGGCCTCAGTGACTTCGGTGTCCTGTGGCACCCGCTGCTGGACAGCCGCAGCCCGCTGGTGTGGTGGAGCGCCGCAACGCTCGCTTCCGCTGACGCCACCGAGCACTTCGTCCACGCCGAGCTGGCCCGCCCCACCGAGCCGCAGCCAGTCGAGCCAATGGTGCTCCTCGCCGCCTGAGTGCGGGTGAAGGATCGGTACTGTGCCGCCCGCGCGCGGGTGTGTCAGCATGTTGCTGTGAACGCTGATGTATTGGTCGTGGAAGATGCGCCAGAGTTCGCGCGCATCGTCTCCACGGTCGTTCAAAACGCAGGGCACCGAGTTCGCCTTGCGACCACGATCGCCGAGGCAATCGTCGAGCTCGACGTCGCCCGGCCGGACCTCGTCATTCTCGACCTCGGCTTGCCTGACGGCGATGGTCTTGATCTGTGCCGTCTGATTCGTGAGCGGTCGAATGCATATGTGCTGGTCTTGACCGGCCGCGGTGACGAGCTCGACAAGCTGTTGGGCTTTCGCCTCGGTGCCGATGACTACGTCACGAAGCCGTTCTCTGCTCGGGAACTCGCGGCCCGCGTGGAAGCACTGCT
>JANLPB010000274.1:0-3699 GCA_031366885.1 Ilumatobacteraceae bacterium | reverse complement strand
GATATCGCGGTGCTGCGCGACGGCTTGGTTCACGCTGAACGGCTGCTCGACCATCCGCTGTTGGCCGAGGTGTTGGGCGAGCGCCTGACCGACATGAGCACGGACCAAGCCATTCGCGACACAGTCGCGCACTATTACCATCCGGTAGGAACATGCGCGATGGGAACTGGGCCGATGGCGGTCTGCGATGCAAACGGCCGGGTGCACGGAGTTGAAGGTGTTGTCATTGCCGACGCCAGCCTGATGCCGCAAATTCCGCGCGCCAACACCAATCTCCCCGCAGTGATGATTGGCGAGCGAATCGCCCAGGCTCTCTAACTGTCGGAGACTTCGGGCTTGGGTTCGTCGACTTCGTAGAGCTGGATGGCACCGCCGGCGACTGGGCTCAGTTCGATGCCGATCGTGAACGTCGGGCCGGTGCCCTGCACGACAGCGTTGCCACTGACGGCTGTTTCGGGCCGGATGTCGACGACGCGCAGCGGACCGTGCATCTCGACCAGCTTCGCTGCGGCGGCCCGCTGGCGGCTGAACGGCTCGTCGAGCACGACATTGTCGCTGAACAGCGCGGTTGCACTCTCGTCGCTCCATGCGTTGATCAACGCGACCAGTCCTTCTGCGGCCGCGGCGAGCTGAGGACTGGTGGGCGTCGACAGCGTGCGGACAGCGCCGTCGTCGAGGAGCACTTCCAGCATCTTCATGGTCAGCGTGCTCATCGGCGCATAGGTGCTGTTGCCCAGTGCGATGACGCCCACTTGCTTGCCGGCCAGCCAGCGCATGCTGCTGCCGTAACCGGGTAGCCCGCCAGCGTGCGACACGATCGTGCCCATGCCCGGGTCGATGCGCACGTTGAGGCCGAACCCGTAGCCGGTGGGGCAGGTCCGTCCCGCCACCGTGCTGTTGCCGATGAACGTGTGGATGCGCTGCATCTCGCGGCGAGATGCCATCGACACACCGACGTCTGACGCGTCGTCATCGAACCATGCGAGCCATTTGGCGAGGTCGGACACTGTCGTCCACAGTCCTCCCATCGGTGCGATCTCGCCATCTCCGATCGGGTTCGGCCAGTCGCGGATCAACTGCTCGTCCTGCCAGCGGTGTGGGCGTGCCCAGTGATCATGGTCCGGCTTCACCCACGAGGTGTGGTGCATGCCAAGCGGTTGCAGCAGTTGCTCGGTGATGTGGTCCTGCACGCGCGTGCCGGTGGCGCGCAGCACGGCCCGGCCGAGCATGCCGAAGCCAAGATTGCTGTACTCGTACGCCGTGTTCGGTGCGTGTGCGAACGTCGGCCCGTCCGCGTAGATGACGTCGATCTCGTCTGCCGTGATGTCGAGATGGCGATCAGCCCATGCATCGTCAGTTGCCAGACCCGATGTCATCGACAGCAGCTGGCGAATGGTGATCGGCGCCGACCCAGGCGGTCCGACAACCGTGGCCAGTTCCGGTGCATGACGAGCAATCGGATCGTCGAGCTGCCACACGCCTTCGTCGCGCAGGCGCAGCACGATGGCGGAGGTGAAGCTCTTTGTCATCGAGGCAATGCGAAAGGCCGCGTGCAGGTCGGCTGGCTCGTCGTCATGCAAGCGCGCACCGGCGTAACCGTGGGTGTGTAGCTGACCGTCGATCACGACACCCCATGAGATGGAGGCGACATGTTCTTCGTCAGTCGTTTTGCCGACAAGGTCTACGAGCGCTTCCAATGTTCCTGGCTTCACGTCCGGCGACGCTACCGGCGGCCAACACATCGCGAGTTCGCCCTCATCCGCGAGCGCGACAAGCCACGTAGTGTCGGGGTGTGAGTAGTTTGCCGCCTCCCCCTCCGCCCTTCTCTGATCGGCCGGGTCCGTCCGCAGGCTTCGCGCCGCCCGGACTTCAACCCGCGCCGCCGCCGAGCCCCGCGCCGCCGCAGAAGCGGGGCGGGATGCCGATCTGGGGTTGGATTGCGCTAGGCGGCGTGCTGCTGGTTGGCGTCGGCGGCGCGGCGGCGCTCATCGGCGGCGATGACAACGAGGGTGTGGGAGCCCCAACAACCGTTCTGACGCCGGACACTTCGACCGCCAGTTCGGAGTTGGTCATCACTGCACCGGAGACCGAGGCAACAACTGAGACGACTGACGCGCCGGTCGCGACCGACCTACCGGCATCCGAGACCACCGTCGTACCGCCGGCTTCCTCCGAAGTCGTAGCCGGAGCGCCGCCGGGAATCAAGGGTGACCGTGAGAGCCCGGTGCCATTGGGGACCATCGCCGACATCGGGGGAGGTTGGCGCCTTCAGGTTCTGGAGGTTCTCCCAGATGGCGCCGCAGCGGTGGCGGCGGAAAACGAGTTCAATGAACCGCCGCCAGCGGGCTCGACGTTCACTCTGGTGAAAGTTGCGCTGGGCTATTACGGGTTGAACGACCCCAGTACGGCATACCAGCCGACCATTTCCGCCGTTGGAGCCTCAAACCTCGAGCTCGAATCTTCTTGTGGTTCCTTGCCGACCGAATTGGATGTGATTGTCGACGTGTTCTCTGGAGGCGTGGTCGTGGGCAACATCTGCTTTATCACAACCCCCGCAGACTCGAGTTCGTTGCAGCTGTACGCCGTTGGCGACTTTTTCGAGAGTGATGAAGTCTTCCTCCAGGCCAGCGGCGCGGTGGCCGGAGCAACGCCAATGGCGGCGTTGGCCGGGCCGCAGTCCGGCGCCGTTTCGACTCCCGCGCGGCTGTCGCCGACAGCGCTGTCGACGGCGGTCGACGTCGGGGCGGGCTGGACGATGACCGTGACAGGTCCCGCAAGGGACATCACCGAACTCGTCATGACGGAGAACCAGTTCAACGAGCCAGCGCCGGAGGGTTTTCGATTCATTGGCGTTGATGTCTCGTACGCCTACTCGGGAACTGACCCGTCCGCCGCCTATCAGATCACGGCGAAGGCCGTGGGCGACGGCAACGTTGAGCTGAGAGCCGGCTGTGGCGTGATCCCCGGGGAGATCGACACATTCACCGATGTATTTGCGGGCGGCACCGTCGCCGGCACGATCTGTTTCGTCGTGCCATCCGCAAGTCCGAGCATGGTGATCTACGCATCGGCCGACTTCGACACCTCACCCGTGATGTTCGCCGTCGAATAATACCGTCGTGCGGTCGCCGCGGGTGTCTCTAGGACAGCGCAGCGACGATGTTGGCGAACAGTTCCTCGTACGAGTCGTTCGGCGGGAACTGCGGGAACTGGGCGACAATGGTGTCCGGGGCGTGGAACCAGAAGCCGGCGTGAGCGGCGGCGAGCATGGCGGCGTCGTTGTATGAGTCGCCGGCTGCCACGACCCGGTAGTTCAACTCACGCAGTGCATTGACCGCGTGGCGTTTCTGGTCGGGCATGCGCAGGGCGTAGTCGACAATGCGGTCGTCGTCGACGATCAGTTGGTGGCACAGGATCGCAGGCATGCCGAGGTGTCGCATCAACGGGGCCGCGAACTGTTCGAAGGTGTCGCTGAGGATGATCACCTGCGTGCGCTCGCGCAGTTCGTCAAGGAATGCGCGGGCGCCATCCATCGGCTCCAGTTCGGCGATCACGTCGGTGATGGTGCTCATCAGCAGGCCGTGCTCGGCCAACAGTGCAAGGCGGCCCTTCATCAGCACGTCGTAGTCCGGCTCGTCGCGGGTGGTGCGGCGCAGGGCCTCGACCCCGGTGCGCTCGGCGACAGCAATCCAGATTTCA
>JANLPB010000209.1:0-12353 GCA_031366885.1 Ilumatobacteraceae bacterium | reverse complement strand
GATTCGACCGCAGTTGCGGCGTGGGTAGCTGCACGCTTCATCAGTCACGCGAGGCGGTCGAAACCCGTCGCAACCGGCTGGTCCCGGATTGGTCCTTCTCAGGTCCTTCCTCCAAGCGAACAGGGCGAAACTGAACGTACCTAGAAGGACACAAAAGACCAGGTCAGAGGCACTACGGCCGAATCGTCGCAGATCGCGAAACCCCTGTTACACGTTGAAGCGGAACTCCATGACGTCGCCGTCTAGCGGGTGGTAGTCCTTGCCTTCGATGCGGATCTTGCCCAGTTCCTTGGCCTTGTTCCATGAGCCGATTTCGAGCAGCTCATCCCAGTGGATGACTTCGGCCTTGATGAAGCCGCGCTGGAAGTCGGTGTGGATGCGACCGGCGCACTCGGGGGCGGACGAGCCGGCGTAGAACGTCCACGCACGGGTCTCCTTCTCGCCGGTGGTCAAATATGTGCGCATCCCCAACAGGTGGTACGCGGAACGGACCATGCGGAACAGCGCACCCTCGCCGAGGCCGAAGCCTTCCAACATTTCGGCGCGCTCGACCGGGTCGACGATTGTTGCGGCCTCCGCCTCCAACTGCACGCACATGCCGATGACCTCCACGTTGTCGCCGGCCGAGGTGAACTCGTCGCGCACGCGCTGCTCGAGCTCGGGGATGCGGTCGAGGTCGTTCTCGCCGACGTTGACCACCGCGAGCACCGACCGGTTGGTGAGCAGGAAGTACGGCTTGAGCACCTCACGCAGATCGGCCTTGAGGCCGGCGCGGTACAGCGGCAGGCCTTGGGAGAGTGCGTCGTACGCGGCCTGCAATGCCTCCAACTCGCCGGCGGCGTGCTTGTCGAGCTTGGCCTGGCGTGTGGCCTGGTTGAGCCGCTTCTCCACGGTCTCCAGATCGGCCAATGCCAACTCGATCTCGACCACGCGGAGGTGATCGAGCGGGTCCGATGGGCCGGTCACGTCGTCGTCGACGAAGGCACGCAGCACGAACACGATGGCGTCGACCTCGCGGATGTTGGCGAGGAACTTGTTGCCCAAACCCTCACCCTTCGAAGCGCCCTCGACCAGACCGCCAATGTCGACGACCTCGACCGACGCGTGCACCATCGTCTTGGTCTTGCTCATCGCGCCGAGGCGTTCGACCCGCTCGTCGGGCACCTTGGCAACACCGATGTTGGGGTCCTTCGTGGCGAAGGGGTAGGGCGCCGCCAGCGCCCCCCCGCCAGTGAGAGCGTTGTACAACGAGCTCTTGCCCGCATTGGGGAGACCGACCAGGCCGAAGCGTTCCATAGCGCCCGTGAGGCTACCGGCGCGGATGTCGGCAAGAGATTTTGCCGATTCCGAGATCTCGCCATGCCCAGTACTGGTGTGAAGCCTCTTGCTACTGCCACCCTGATCATGGCGACGACGTTGGTCGCCGTCGCACCCCTTGCCGCGCCGGCCGGCGCTGCCCAACTGGGAACGACGATGCCATCCAACTGTGTCGCCCACACCAGCTTCAGCAGCAACGCCGACTCCGACGGCGACTACCGCTGCGCTGGCATCGCAATTCAGTACCACACCGGCGGGTTCGAACGTTCGCCGTTCCCGATCTGGGCCGGGCAGTGGCTCTTCACCGATGCACAGGGGCAGTTTCGAGTCGGCTCGTGCACTTTCAACCGCGGCGAGCACCCCACCATCAACGAGCCGTCGTATCCCGTGACCCAGAACTTTCCCAACGACCCCACGGGGGCGAAAGGCGCCTACCTCACGTGGCGCTACGGCGATACCACCGACAACTTGACCGCCGCCGCGATGTGGACCGTGTTCCACTACTACGCGCAGGACGTCGCTGGCACGAGCCGAGCGTCGAACAGCACATCGCCGCTGGTGCCCGCGCTCGACGGCATTGCCGCCGCCAGCGGCTCCGACGTGTTGCAGGCCCGAGCGCTGCAGCTCAACGACGAGGCCGTGCGCTTTGCTGGCCAGTGGCAGCTGACGGTCGCGGTGACGCTCGACGGCGTCGTCACCGCCATGCTCCTTTCGGGTTCCACACCGGTGCCCGAGCAACCGATCTCCGTACTCGTCAGTGGTAGCGACCTCCCGTTCGCGGCTACGACGAATGCGGATGGGAAGGCCACGGTGACGGTGTCCCCACCGTCAGGCACCGTCACCGTGGTCGCCACTGCCAAAGGGCCGGGCGCCGCCACCGTCTTTCGTGGAACCGCGGCCTCGCCCGATCCGCAGGGTGCGCAGACATTGGTCACCGGCGGAGAGCCGATCGCAGTGACTGCGACAGCCAGGCTGGAGGTGACACCGCCGCCCACGCCCGTGCCGCCCACGACCGTGCCGCCCACGACCGTGCCGCCCACGACCGTGCCGCCCACGACCGTGCCAGCCACGACCGTGCCAGTCACGACTGTGCCCGCAACGACCACGACTGTGCCCGCAACGACCACGACCGTGCCGACCACCACAACGACAACCACGACGGTGCCCGAGACAACCACGACCACCACGATTCCGGACGCAACAACCACGACCGCGCTACCCATTGTGCCGATCACGCCGATCACGGTGCAGCAGCTCGTATCGCTGCCCCGCACTGGCGGTGGCGGGAACGGAACGGTTGCCTACGTCGCAACCGCGATGCTTGTCGGTGGAATCGGGCTGCTCGGCACGCTGCGCCGCCGGGGCTTGCTCGCATACACTCATGAGGGTGACGCCGGTTGATGCTCTGGAACGTGTGGTGCACTGCCTCGACCGCGCTCACGACACGGGTTTCAAGGCGAAGGCGTTTGTTCGGGCGCTGGAAGTTGCTCGCTCGTTGCCGCCCGAGGAACTGGTCCAGCGGGCCGACAGCGACACGCTGACGGACCTGGAGGGCATCGGCGACAGCTCGGCAAAGGTGATCCGCCAAGCACTCGCCGGAGGCGATGTTGCGTACCTCTCGGATTTGGAAGCGACCACGCAGGTACCCATCACCGCCGCCGGTGCCGTGTACCGCGATGCTCTGCTGGGCGACCTGCACCTGCACAGCCGCTGGAGCGACGGCGGCGCAACTATCGAAGCGATGGCACGAACGGCCGTCTCGGTCGGCCATCAGTACATGGTGCTGACAGATCATTCGCCCCGCCTGACCATCGCCCACGGCCTCAGCGCCGAACGGCTGGAGCAGCAGGTGGCCGATGTTGCCACGCTCAACCAGCAGCTGGCCCCGTTTCGCATCCTCACCGGCATCGAAGTCGACATTTTGGAGGACGGCACGCTCGACCACGGCGACGACGTGCTCTCCCAGCTTGATGTCGTCGTCGCCAGCGTGCACAGCAAGCTGCGGATGGGTGAGAAGGAGATGACCGAGCGCATGGTGCGTGCGGTCGCGAACCCCAACGTCGACATCCTCGGCCACTGCACCGGCCGCCTGATCGGCAAGCGCGACCCGTCCACGTTCGACGCCGACTACGTGTTTGCCGCCTGTGCCCAGTTCCACACCGCGGTCGAAATCAACTGTCGCCCGGAGCGCCTCGACCCACCGCGGCCCCTGCTCCAAATGGCCATCGAATACGGCTGCTACTTCGCGATCAACAGCGATGCACACGCCACCGGCCAGCTGGAATGGCAACCCCACGGTTGCAACCGGGCCGCCGAGGTGAGCGTGCCGCTCGACAGGGTGCTGAACACCTGGCCCGTGGAGCAACTGTTGCTCTGGGTCACCAACGACTCATCGGATCGCAACTAGGAATCGAGTGGCGATCGAATGCGCAGGCCGGCGCGAAGTAGCGTCGGCCCCGTTGGGGCGGTGGGGTCGCCACGATAGGCTCGAAAGCTATGTCGAAGAAGACCAAGAAGCGCAAGGCGCGCCTGCGCCGCAGCAAGGCAAACCACGGCAAGCGCCCCAACATGGGGCGTGGCTGACGCACCCCTCGCCCCTGCACCCGCCTCGCGGCGTGGTGCCGAGGTCGACGTCTATCACGATGTCGAGGTAGCGGATCCGTATCGGTGGCTGGAGGATGGTGAATCCTCCGACGTCGCTACGTGGGTAGCAACACACAATCAACGAACTCGCGGGGCGCTCGATGCTCGGCCCACTTGGGGTCGGTGGCACGAGCGCCTTTCCGCGCTCACGGCGCTGCCGACGGTGCTCTCGCTGACGGTGGCCGCCGATCACCTCTTCCTATTGGAGCGTGCTGCCGGCGCAGACCAGTACTCGCTGGTCGTTCGCAGTGCCATCGATCCGAGCGACCCCGGCCGAACGCTGCTCGACCCTGCTCAGCTGGCAGACGATGGCGCGGTGGCTATCGACTGGTACCAGCCGTCCGCTGACGGCACCCAGGTTGCGTATGGGCTCAGCGAAGGTGGCACCGAACACAGCGTGCTGCACGTGATGGACGTCGTGACCGGAACCGTCGCGGCCGATCGCATTCCCAACACCCGCGCCGCCAGCGTGGCGTGGCTGCCCGACAACTCTGGCTTCTGGTATGCCGTGTACGAGGCGGGCTCGGAGTACCACCGACACATCCGCTTTCACCGGCTGGGCGCCGACCCCGCCGTCGATGCGGTGGTGTTCGACCGTCAACCGACGCCCGAATCGTGGCCCGAGGTCAGCGTCAGCCGAGATGGCCGTTATGTGCTGGTGCACATGCTGGTGAAGTGGACGCAAGTCGACATTCACATGCTCGACAACGTCACCGGCGAGTGGACCGTCGTGGTGGAGGGTCTCGAAGCGCAGACCGCGCTGCATGTCGAAGGCGATTCGCTGATCGGCGTGACCACCCGCGACGCGCCCAACGGGCGAATCGTGCGAGCACCCCTGAACGACCCGACGGCGTGGCAAACACTCGTCGCGGAGCGCGCCGATGTCGTTCTCGGCGGCTGCGTCACATGCGGCGACGAACTGCTCGTTGTCGCCAGTCGCGTCGCCATCGACCGAGTCGAACGGTACGCCCTCGACGGTGTCGCCCGCCCCCACATCGATCTCGGCGCAGTGAGCGTGGTGTCGCTGGATGCCGACGAGGGGCGAGCCTTCATCGCGATCGGAACCTTCGCGGCCCCGGTCGCCGTGCAGCGGTTCACAGTTGTCGATGCGCTGCAGCCGTGGTCCGCCGCTCCCGCCGCCTCGCTGCTGCCCACGCTCACTGTGACCCAGGTGCACTACCCGTCGCTGGACGGCACCTTGATTCCGATGTTTGTGGCGCACCGTGTCGACGTCACGCCATCTGTAGAGACGCCCCTCATCCTCACCGGCTACGGCGGCTTCGCGATCACGGAGTCGCCAACGTGGATGCCGAGCCTTGCGGCCTGGTGCGCGGCCGGTGGGGTGTATTGCGTCGCCGGGTTGCGCGGCGGCTACGAGTACGGCGAGGCGTGGCATCACGCTGGTCGGCGTGCCAACAAACAGCGCGTGTTCGACGATTTCCACGCCGCGGCCGACTGGCTGGTCGCAGAGGGCTACACGTCTCGGGGCCGGCTTGCCATCCACGGCGGTAGCAACGGTGGCCTACTGATGGGCGTCGCGATCACGCAGCGGCCAGACCTGGCGCCGGCCGTGTGGTGCGCGGTGCCGCTGCTGGACATGATCCGATTTCCCCAGTTCCTGATCGCTCGCCTGTGGACCGACGAGTACGGCGACCCCGACGTGGCGGAGGAGTTCGGCTGGCTGCATGCCTACTCGCCGTATCACCACGTGCGCGACGGCGTGGACTATCCGGCGGTGCTGTTCACCACCGCCGAGGGCGACACGCGCGTCGACCCGTGCCACGCTCGCAAGATGACCGCCGCACTCACGGCCGCCAGCGGCAGCCGCGGCCTGACGACACATGCCGAGCGTCCGATCCTGCTCTCGCAGGCGGGGCGCGCCGGCCACGGGGTTGGCAAGCCAGCCAGCATGCGAGTTGCTGAGGGCGCCGATGTGTTGGCGTTCTTCTCGTGGCAGCTCGGCATCGAGCACCTCGTATGACCGCTGTTGGCGAACTGGTTATTGCCTCCGCAGCCGAGCCGTGGCAGAAAATCGGGCTGGCCATCACCGGCGGCGTGGCGCGCATTGGTGGCATCGCGATGCGTGTCGTGCCGGTCGGCAGTGACGAGCGTGAGGGTGTTGTGTCGTGGGGTCTGGTCGGCTCGCCGACCGAACGTGTAGATATCGATGGCTTGGCCACCCACCACCTCGAAGCTGCGCCCGACGGTGGGCGCGACCATGCGCTCAACATCGTCGGCTTCGACCATCTCGTGGTGATGACGTCGTCGCTGGAGCGTACGTGTGGCGCGATCGAGGTCGCTACTGGCGAGCCACTGAAACGGATTCGGGAAGCGGGTGCCGTGCGTCAGGGCTTTCATCGACTCGGCGAGTTGATCATCGAGGTGGTGGAGTCGGCGCAGGTCACGGCGTCGACGGCAAGTTTCTGGGGCTTCGTCTGGAATGTGAGCGACCTCCACGAGGCGTGCGACCGTCTCGGCCCCGACGTGATTTCACTGCCGAAGCCGGCGGTGCAACCCGGCCGCTTCATCGCCTCGTTTCGCTCGTCGGCGGGTCTCGGTCTTCCACTTGCCCTGATGACGCCGCCTTCGCGACCGTAGAATCTCCGCCGTATGTCTCGCAGCTACCGGATTCTCGCCCTCGCGCTGGTGGGCATGCTCGTTCTGGTCGGCCTGGCCAAGGTCGTCGGCCGCGAGACGACGTCTGCGTCATCGGCCGACACCAGCAGCCAGGCTGCGACGATCACAACACTCGCCGAGCAGGCCAGTGAATCCACATCGCCGGCGGGTGTTGTCACCGACGAGGCCGACGGCGATCAGGCCACCACTTCGACACTGGCGCCAGCGGTCACCGCCGCCTGCTCGATCACGACCGTGTTGAAGTCAGGCGCCTCGGGCGCTGAGGTGAAGTGCCTGGAGTCGCAGCTGGTCGCCGCTGGCTTTACGACGACGGTGGACACCACGTTCGACACCGCCACCGATACTGCCGTGAAGGCGTATCAGGCGGCCAAGAGCCTGGAGGCCGACGGGATAGTCGGCCGCGTGACAGCGCAGGCGATGGGCATTTGGGCCGGCCCGCTCGGCCCGTTGCCGGCCACGAATGACGACTGCCCGAGCACGTCGCATGGTGCGATTATCGACCGCGCCAACCAGCGCGGCGCGCTGTGTGCCGACGGAACCATCACCTACCAGTTCCCGATCACGACAGCGCTGAGCCAGCCGGACCCGGGCACCTACCCGGTGTACGCAAAGGACCTCAACGCCAGCAGCAACTTCGGCGGGCACTACAGCACGATGACTCACTTCGTTGCGTTCACAAAGGGCAAGTACAAGGGTGCCCGTATCGCGTTCCACAGCGTGCCCACGCTGCCGAATGGGGACTACGTACAAACGCTGGACTCGGTGGGCACCGAGGCGATGCACGGCCAGTCGTCCGGCTGCATACGTGTGCTGCCCGACGACTCGGTGAAGATTTGGGATTGGCTCGGCATCGACGACGAAGTCCGCGTCATCAGCTGACGCGACGTCGGGGCTTACTCCTCGACGTCAGTGACATCGCTGTCCGCCAAGTCGCGGTTGAGGAAGGCCAGGCCTTCCATGCACTCGTTGTTGAGAGGGCACCAACGGCACGCGAAGCCGGGTCGCTTGACAGGGGGCCGCCCTTCGATGGTGAGCTCGATGTGTTTCTCGATACCTGCCAACGTGCGGGTGAGGCCCGCCTGCAGCACACCCTCGGTGACGTCTTCAACCTCGCTCTCGGCGTAGTCGAGGTAATAGGTGACCAGCTTGCGCGGCGGCACGGCTTGCCGCAGCGTTTGCACAACGGCGTAGAAGCGCAGGTCTTCACGATGGTGATGCGAGCGGTTGCCGCTCTTGAAGTCGACGATCAGCAGCCGGCTTTCGCGGCCCGACGGGCGGCCGATTTGCAGGTCGACCTTGCCGGACATCTCGATGGTGCCGGCCGGACGCCACTTGGCGGCCGCCTCCAACACGGGCTGAGCCGAAAGGGGCAGGGGAGGAAAGTCCTGCAGAAACTTGGTGGTGCGGTCTACCGCTCGGCTGCGCAGCTCAGCCCAATCTGCGTCGGAGAGGCCGGCGACGAACGACCCACGTGAATCGGCCTGGTCGGCCAAGCGGGCGAGGGCTTCTTCGACAACCTGCGCTGGCGCCGCCTCACCGCGCCAATTGAGAGCGAGCTCGATGGCTTTGTGCGCCACGAAACCGGCGGCCGATGCCGGGCGCCACTCGAAGTCGTCGGGTTGCAGGTGCAACACCTCGCACCCGTGCACCTTGGACAGAAACGACTTGCTGACCCACAGCGTTTCGCCGCCCAACCGAACCGAGAGCTCGGCGACAGCAGCGGTGGCTTCGGCGATGAACTCTTCAACGAATTCCTGGTCGAAGACCACCGGCGGGTCACTGCGCCGCATGAGCGCCAGCGTGCGCTCCTGCGCTGGCGTGAAGGCGGGGGCGACAGGTTCTTCCACGGCTCGGACACTACCGGCGGGGTGTCATAGGGAACCGTGTCACACCCATCTGGCACTATCGGGCTATGGCAATCAATCAGTCCGCGCTCGACTTCGCCCACGCCGCCCGGCTACTCGGGCGCGAGGCGCGTCGCCGGGGCCTGGTAGCCCCCAGCTATCGCAGCCCACCGCGAATTGTTGGCGTGCAGCGCTCGCTGCGTCGCTTCCCCAAAGGCGGGGCCACCGTAGCGGTGCAGCTGAAGGGCCGCCCGTGGTTGGCCGTGCTCGGCGACATGATCGAGGGCGTGGTCGTCGCCAACAGTTTGTTGCCACCCCATGCCGACCGGCTACGCAACGAACTGTGGCTGGCTGTCGGGGCTCAACCTGTGCAGGCGCCGCCCGCACGGGCGACGGCCGCGTAGCGGCTTGCGACGCGTTATTGGGGAAGGTAGGCGTACAACACCACGGTCTTGCCCGCTGGCACCGAGGCTTTGGCGCTGGCCAGTTCGTCGGTGTCGAACGCGGCCGGGCCCATCACAATCACGATCAGGAGGTCGCCCTCCGGCGTGAAGTATCCGGTCTCGATCGTGTCGGCGATCCCCAAGTCCTGGGTGCCCGCGTTCTCCAACCCCTTGGCGGTGAGCGTGGCGTCGAAGGCGTCGCTGGCCTCTTGCGCGCCGAGGTCGGTGGTGCGGATCTCGCCGAACCCGAGGGTGTCGGTGAGCCCGAGTGCGGCGCTGGCGGCAGGCAGCGAGACGACATCGCTGAACTCCCCCGGGAAGTCGAGGTTGCCCCACCATGCAGGTTCTTCCACTGCCGGGTCGGGGTCGCACACGGTGCCTTTGTCGGGCAGCGTCAGGTCGGCAAGTAACGCCGCCTCGATATCGGTCACGCATGTGCTGGCCAGCAGTTGGCCGTGGCCCTCGCCGGTGAACGTCACCATTCGGGTGTTGGGTCCCAGTTCGGCGGTCATCTCCTGCGCCCAGCGAATCGGGGTGGCGGGGTCGTTCGTGCCACCGATGACAACGATCGGGCCTTCTCCTGCGTAGTCCAGCGGCACCACGTCGGTGAGACCGGTGAGTTGTCCGCAGTCGTCGCCATCGGGGTTGGTCAGGTCGTCGAGCGTGATGTCGGCGCTGAAGCGCGGCGCCTGCTCCTTGATCTTCGCCAGGAGCGCCTCTGGGTCAGGCGGCGGAGGAGTGGAGATTCCACTCGCGCACGAGATGATGCCGATCGATTGAAACAGCGTATTGAACGTGCCATCAGCGTTGCGACCGTTGTAGTCGTCGGCCAGTGCGAAGATGCCAGCAGCGTCGCCGGCCTCTGCCGATGCCAGCGCGGCCGCAAGGACCGGCCACTCGCTCTCGGCGTAGAGGGCTGCGGTCGTTGCCCGATCGAGCGTGCTCTGATTGCCGGCGCGTCCATCGGTGGCGATGATGGGGTTGGCATCCAGCTGCAGCCGAAGTGCATCCCAGCGAGCACCGACGTCGGGCGCGTTGAACGGGCAGGCCACATCTTCCTGGCACCACTTCGCCCAGTCGTTGAACGCTCCCTCGAAGCCCACCAGTTGCGTCAGGTATTGCTGCTCGACAGTGTCGCCATTGGGTTCGTAGGCGCTGTCGAGCACCATGGCACGAACGCGGTCGGGGAACAGCGTCGCATAGACCCCGCCAAGGTACGTGCCGTACGAGATACCGAGGAAACTCATCTGCTCGTCGCCAAGACCCGCGCGGATGGAGTCCATGTCGCGAGCCGTGTTGGCGGTGGAGTAGAACTTCAGGGTGTCGCCGTAGTTCGCCTTGCAGCCGTCGACGAAGCCTTGCTCCGCCTCGTCGAGCAACGCCTGCTCCTCTGGAGTGTCTGGCGTGTCATCGAGGTACAGGTGGGCGTCCTGGAAGGCGTCGTCAACGCATTTGATGCCGCCGCTGCGGTCGACGCCACGAGGGTCGAAGCCGACCAGGTCGAAGCTGGTCAGCCCCAGCTCGCTCTGGATGACGCCGCCACTGAGCGCGATGGGCTCGAAGCCGGACCCACCAGGACCGCCGGGGTTGAACAGGACTGCGCCCTTGCGGTCGCCAACGGCGGGCACGCGCACCAGCGCAAGGTCGAGCGTTGCGCCGTTGGGTGCGTCGTAGTCGAGCGGCACGGTGAGCGTGGCACACTCCAACGATGGGTCGTCGGCGGTTTCGTCGGTGCAGGTGCTCCACTCGATGGTGCCCAACGATGCCGGCTCGGTCGACGGCGTGACGTCGGTGGACTCCGGCGAGGAGGTGTCGGACGTTGCGGGCACGGCGTCGGTTGCGACCGTCGTGCGGTCCTTGACGGCCACACCGCTGCTGTTGGTACAGCCAGCGATGACCGCCGCAGCCGTAACGATGGTGATGACTCTCCGATTCCGCGCTCGCATTTCGACACGGTACCGGGAAGTGAGCGCGTCAGGTGGACGCGATCACCTCTCGAAACGCTGCGTGGATGGCACGAACCGAGCGGTCGACGTCGGCGGCAGTGGTGCTCCAGTTGGAGACTGAGATGCGCATCAAGCGCTGACCGTGCCAGGTGGTTGCGCCCATCCAGCACTCGCCAGAATCCTGGACGATTTGGACGACCCTGTCGGTGTGCCGGTCGTTGCCGAAGCTGACGAGCACCTGATTGAGGACAACGTCGTTGACGACGGTGACACCATCGATTGCGGCGAGTTGCCTGGCGAACTGGCGAGCCAGCGAACAGCAGCCGTCTACGAGATCGGCAACGCCGCTGCGGCCCAGTTGGCGCAGCACTGCCCAGGTTGCGAACCCTCGAGCGCGTCGGGACGACTCCATGATGAAGTCTCCTGGTGACCGCAGGCCGCCTTGCCCCTGCCCGGTCAGGTACGCGGCGTTGTGAACCATGGCCGCCGCGTGCGAGTCGGGGTGCGCACAGAACACGTAGCCACTGTCCTGCGGAACGTTGAGCCACTTGTGCCCGTCAATTGCCCATGAGTCGGCCATCTCGACGCCGGACGTGAGGTGGCGAGTAGCCGGATTGGCGCTGGCCCAAAGTCCGAATGCGCCGTCGATGTGCACCCACGAACCATGGTTGCGTGCGACGGCAATGGCGCCCGCGAGATCGTCGCAGGCGCCGGAGTTCACGTTGCCGACCTGCAGGCACACGATGGTGGGCCCGGCGGGTTGTTGCGCCAGGACCCGCTGAAGGTCGCCGACGTCGATGGCACCGTGCGCGGTGGCAGCAACTGGTTCGATGCTGTCTGTGCCCAAGCCGAGGAACCGAACTGCGCGGTCAATCGTCACGTGCCGCTCGTTGCTGGCGACAACGCGCACCCGCGGGCTGCCAGCGAGGCCGGCGAGTTCGACATCCCAACCAACCTGTGCCAGCACGTGGTGCCGCGCCGCAGCCAGCCCAACGGTGTTGGCAACCTGCCCGCCGGGCACGAACCCGAACGATGCGTGCGACGGCAGTTGCAGCAGCTCCCTGAGCCAGCCACCGGCAACGTCCTCGACGATGGCTGCGGCGGGTGAGGTGAACGCGTTGAACGCGTTCTGGTCCCAGCCGATGCTCAACATGTCGGCCGCGGTGGCCGCATCGAGCGCGCCGCCGATCACGAACCCGAAGTACCGCGGCCCGACCGTGGCGACCAAGGCGGGCTCGACCATCGACTCGAGCGATGTGATGACCTCGAGCGCGTCCATCGGCTCGTCGTGCAGGGTGCCGAGGGAGAGTCGCATTGCATCCAGTGCCTCGGCGCGAGGAAACACCCGCCGATTCGCGGCCCCCGCTCGAAACTCCGCCGAGTGGTCCGCAACGAACGTCAACAGTTCGTGGAGTGGATCCTTCTCAGTCGCCACAGCAACCTCGAGACGCGTGTCGAGTCGGAGTGCGTCGTTAGACGGCGCGGCCGAGGAACTTGAGGAACTCTGTCTGCAGGTCGTCGCC
>JANLPB010000199.1:0-14163 GCA_031366885.1 Ilumatobacteraceae bacterium | reverse complement strand
TCTGGCAACGCTGGTCGTCAACAAGATCCGTGGCACGTTCAACTCGGCTGCCGTCAAGGCCCCTGGCTTTGGTGACCGTCGCAAGGCGATGCTCCAGGACATGGCTGTCCTCACCGGCGGCCAGGTCATCAGCGAGGAAGTCGGTCTCAAGCTGGAGACCGTCACCCTCGACCTGTTGGGCCGTGCCAAGCGCATCATCATCACCAAGGACAACACCACCATCGTCGATGGCGCTGGTGAGCACGACGACGTCGTTGGCCGTATCAACCAGATCAAGGCCGAGATCGAGAACACCGACAGCGACTGGGACCGCGAGAAGCTGCAAGAGCGCTTGGCCAAGCTGGCCGGTGGCGTTGCAGTCATCAAGGTCGGCGCAGCCACCGAGGTGGAGCTGAAAGAGAAGAAGCACCGCATCGAAGATGCAGTGTCGGCTACTCGTGCAGCCATCGAAGAAGGCGTGGTCGCCGGTGGCGGTACCGCCCTCGTGCGTGCCCGTGCCGCAGTGAAGGCCGTTGTCGACTCGCTGGAAGGCGACGAGCGCACCGGTGCCAAGACTGTCTGGGAATCACTGACGGCTCCGGCCCGATTGATTGCCGACAACGCTGGCCTCGAAGGCGCAGTCACCACTCAGGAAGTGGAAGCAGCGAGCGGCAACATGGGCCTGAACGCCGCGACCGGCCAGATGGTCGACCTGGTCAAGGCCGGCATCATCGACCCGGCCAAGGTCACCCGCGCAGCGCTGCAGAACGCAGCGTCCATCGCAGCCCTCGTCCTCACCACCGAGTGCCTCGTTGCCGACAAGCCCGAAAAGGCTGGGGCAGGCGGCGGCATGGGTGGCGGCGGCATGGGTGGCGGCATGCCCGGTATGGGAATGATGTAAGTAGCCCGTTCATTCGGAATCGACACGACCCCGGTGGCTGCGAAGCCCCGGGGTCGTTGTCGTTGTGGCCCTCGTTTTGGCTCTCTTCGCTTTAGGGGTAGTAGCCGGTGACGTCGATGATGAAGTGGCAGGCGCCGGTGTTGTCGCCGCAGAACACCTTGACGGTGCCGTTGTCCACGCTGACGGTGGCGGCATTGGCGATGCTCTGATTGGCGGAGAAGTTGATCGATGACACGCCGGTACTCGCGGCGTTGCCTGGTGCGATTGACAGGTAATTGTCAGCGGTCGAGCCCGTCGCCGTGAGGTTGTAGGTGATGGCGCGGGCCGTGGACGGGATGACATTGGGAATCGCGATCGCGCCGTTGCCGTCAATTGCATTGACCACGTTGACCACTCGGCTGGTCAGGCGAGTGATGACACCCGGGCTGGGGACACCGGCCTTGCGTGAGTCATACGCCCGATAGGGCGTGACCGGCACGAAAGTGCTGCCGGCCGGGAGGTATTGCACCAGGGCTCCCATTGCGAACTGCGTCGTGCTGACGCCGATGATCAGCAGGTAGTCGAGGCCGACCTGGGTGGTGTGATTGAGGGTCGCCGAGCGTGTCCACGGGCCGGGGCCGAGGGCGCCGGTGGCACCCGTGACGATGTCCGACAGCGTGCCGTCGATCGGGTTACAGGCTTGGACGTAATACGACTGACCGCCGGTTCCTGATTGGCGCCCGTAGAAATCGATCCGCACGAGTGTCGACCCGGGTTCGAGGTCGAGCGGTGCGACCAGGCGGTTGCCGTCCAAGGTCGCCCCCATCGCGTTCTGCCCCGTGGGACCGCTGCCGATGGTCTGCAGGAACTTGGTCGTCGTCGAATTCGAGAGGAACCCGTAGGTCGACAATTGGAATGCGGAAATCGCCTTTATTCGGGCGCCGGCGACCAGGGGCGGTAGCGACTCGACGCGGGGGAGACCCTCCGTACGCACATGTGGGGCCGATTCGGCGGCGTCGTTGCCGGTGGGACCCAACCCGGTGGGCGGCGGTGGTTCCGGTGGCGCCGCGGTGGCCTTCTCCGCGGTCACTGCTCCAAGCCCGACGGCGGCGGCGCCAGTCAAGAGATGCCTGCGGCCAAAGGGTGTTTCCGGTGTGCTCATCGAGGTCTCCAATCCATCGACCGCCCACAGTCGGTACTGACCGTAGCCGACCACTGCCGGTGAGACTGGGCACGGTCGACCCCTAGAATGTGGCAATGGCTGAGGGTGGCAAGCGTCCGTTTTGGATGCACCAGTTGGTGGAGTACATCCTCGGTGGCGCGCTGGTCGCCAGTGGGCTGCAAAGCCCGTACCCGGTCATGCCGGCCGTGCTCGGCGGCGTCATCATGTTGCATGCGGCCTTCACCAAGGGTGCGCTGGCGGCGTTCAACGTGCTCGACCGTCGAGTCCATCGGTTCATCGACCCGTTCGTCATTCTGCTAGTGGTCGCGAGCGCGATCCGCCCGTGGGCGAAAATCGATGAGGGAACGCGGTGGATCATCTTCGGTATCGCGGTGGTGCATTTCGTGGTCTGGATGAGTAGCAGCTTCACCGAGAAGCCCAAGAAAACGAAGGGCGCACCGGCTGCGCCAGCCGCACCGGCCGACCCGAGCGACCGCAGTGTCGTCGTTGGCCAGAAGGCGGGCCGGTTCGCCGCGTCGGGCGTGTTACTGGCGCGCCGCACGAAGGACAGGTTCACCAGCAAGTAGTCGGGTGATCTTGCACGTAGCCTTGGACCATGGCATTCGAAGCCCCGGCTCCCGATCTCAGCAAGCTCATCGCCGCGTGGGAGGAATTCGAGTCGGGTGAGCAGACGCCCGGCAAGGTGCTCTCGAAGATGAAGACCGCTGGCCTGGCGCAGGTACTTCAACAGCTGGCTGCGAGCGGCTGGACGCCCAACCCGTAGTCTCGGCGCAGCACGTGTCCAGTTCCGCTCGTCGACCAGGCGGGAGCCAACTGATTCCGCGCCCCGACGGGTGGTATCACGGCAGTGCCCCGCCGTGGCCCGAGCCGTCGCCGCCACTGAGTGCGACTCACGTGGCTGGTGCCGTCGCGGCTCGGTCGGCGCCGGAGGATCTGCGCCCAGATTTTGCCGATGCGCGGCCATCGGCCGTATTGGCGGTGCTGGCAGACGGGCCGGATGGCGCCGAAGTTCTGCTCACTCGTCGGTCGATGGAGATGCGCAATCACCGTGGGGAGGTCAGCTTTCCCGGTGGTCGCCTCGACCCTGGCGAGTCGTACGTTGCAGCGGCACTTCGTGAAGCGCACGAGGAAGTCGGGTTGTCGCCGTCGGCCGTCGAGGTTGTCGGTCAGCTGCACCCGATCGGCACGTGGGTCAGCCGTAGTTGGATCGTGCCGATCGTCGCGCGGCTGGTGGCCCCGCTGCCGGTCGTGCCCGAGTTGCGCGGCCAGACGAATGAAGTCGACCGTGTGCTGTGGGTGCCACTTCACGATCTCACCCAACCCGGCACGTTCCGGGAGGAGTGGTGGCGGACGGCGCTTGGGGAGCGGCCGATCTACTTCTTCGAACTCGATGACGAGACCGTCTGGGGAGCGACAGCACGGCTGCTGCACCAGTTGTTGCGGGTGGCCCACGGCCTCGCCGGCGATGATGACGAGAACGGCGACGTGGCCGGAAGGCCACCCGCGCTGTGATGGATGGACGTCGCCGTTAGATCACGGCCCGCCCGCCACGCGTACCGCTGCATAGAACGTTTCGGCCCAGCTGAAGCACTGCAACTGCAAGGTCAGCGCCCTGCCTCGGCAATGGGACTTCATATCAGCGAGGAACTGCTGGTCGACACGTCGACGATTCGTGCCGTTCCAGTAGCCGCCGTAGCGCTGGTCGAGCAACTTGAGATTGCGATAGCCGAAATCGTGGCGACGACACGAATCTCGGAAGTTGAATGACCTCCCGGTGTCGCCGACCAGGGGAGCCGAACAGCCGTCGTTGGTCCAGTCGAACCAGCGGTCGCCGGTACCGATCGTTGCAACGAACGTCCGCAGGGACACTTGGTACAGCTCCTGCTGCACGTACGCCCAGTCAGACGAAGCCGTGTGCGCGGCGCCGGGTCGATGATCAGTGAGGGAGCCGGCAGCTACCGGCGATACGACGGTCAGGAAACTCGTGACCGCAACGAGCACAGCGAATCGAAATCGCATGATGTGCTCCTTGTTGAACGCCATTGCGGCGTGCAGCCGATTTAACCGTCAGTCGGTCCGCGTCGCAACCTGATCAGCCCGCGAGCTGTTGGAGCAGTTGCCAACCTGCCACGACGTGGCTGAGTTCAGTCCCACGCGCGCCAATCGAGAATCTGCATGCCACGTCGCCATCGAGCACCGTGCGGGTGAACAACGCCTGCCCGGTCGCGTTGGCCGCAGAGATCATCTCGTCGGTTGCCGCGTTGCCCGCCTTCAACCGCATGCACAACAAGTTGAGCGGGTGCGGCGCGACGACCTCGAAACGATCGTCGTCGGCGACCAACGTTGCCAACTCCTGCGTGGCCGCCACGTGTCGCCGAATCATTTCGATGGCCTCTGCTGCCCCACCGGCGCGAATGGTGAACCACAGTTTCAACGCACGGAACCTGCGGCCGAGCGGGATCTGCCAATCGCGGTAGTCGATCGCAGCGCCGGATTGCGCAGCCGCGGACCGCAGATACTCCGGCAAGATGCTCAGCGCGCCGAGGAGCGAGGCTCGGTCCGATGTGTAGAAGAGATCGCAGTCGAAGTTGACGCCCATCCATTTGTGCGGATTCGTGCAGTAGCTGTCGGCGAACTCGAGGCCGTCGTTCACCCACCGATGCTCGACGGCCAGTGCGGCAATTCCGCTCATCGCCGCATCGACGTGAACCCAGAGGCCCTCACGCTGCGCGATGCTGCCGATCTCCTCCACAGAATCGAACGCCATCGAGCTGGTGGTACCCCGTGTGCAGCACACCCAGAATGGTGTCAGGCCGGCGGCGCGGTCTGCCGTCACCATCCGCTGGAATTCGTCGGCTCGCATGGCGAACGAGGAGTCGTGCGGAACGATGCGCGTTTGGGCGGTGCCAATGCCGGCGATGCGCAGACCCTTCTCGATGCTGCTGTGTGCCTGTGATGTTGCATATGCAACAAGCTTGTTGGTGTCGCCCTCGATGTTGATGGCGCCCCCCGTGACACGCCACCGCGCCGCAAGAATCGAGGCCAACGTTGCCTCGCTCGCCGACCCCTGGATCACGCCTCCGCCGTGGTCGCTGGTACTGCGGAACTTGGCGGGCAGGCCCAACAGTTCTTGCATCCAGTCCATCATGAGCGTCTCGACCTCGGTGCAGGCTGGGCTGGTCACCCAGCTCATGCCCTGCACCCCCAAGCCTGCAGCCGCCAGCTCACCCAAGATGGCCGGATAGCTGGAGTTGCCGGGGAAGTACGCAAAGAAGCTGGGATGCTGCCAGTGCGTGATACCTGGCATCACGACACGATCGAGGTCGGCCAGCACCTCGCTGAACGGCTCGGCCGCAGCGGGCGGGTGCTCGGGCAGTGCTGCGCGGATGTCGCCCGGCGCCACACTGCTCGCCACCGGGTACTTCCCCACGTCCTCCAGGTACTCGCTGATCCAATCGATGAGCGCGTAGCCTTGTGTGCGAAATTCTTCTGGTGTCACGCCGCCACGCTAACGGTCGGGTCGGCGCGGCTACGGTCCGGCGCATGACGGCTGCGCACAATGATCCATCCAGATTTGAGGTTCACACTGCCTCACCGCGCGGTTTCGCGCAGGCGTATGTGCGCGAGAACCGTGGCGGCGTGCCGCTGGTGTGTGTTCACGGGTGGCCAGAGACCAAGCGCATCTTCTGGAAGGTGATCGAACCGATGGCTGCCGCTGGTTTCGAAGTCATCGTTCCAGACCTGCGTGGCTTCGGCGACAGTGATGTTGGCCCCGATGGCTTTCACGATGTCGCCAGCCACAGCCGCGATCTGCACGCGCTGGTGCACGACGAGCTCGGTCATGAGCGGGTGATGTTGCTGGGCGGCGATCTCGGTGGGCCGGTCATTCAAGATCTCGCCCTGCGTTATCCGAGTTGGGTGGATCGGATGGTGCTCTTCAACTCGCCGCTGCCGTATTTGAAGGACGAGATGGCCGACCTTCTGGGCACCCGCCCTTCGATGGAAGCTGCGGACTACTTCCTGAGGCAGGGAACCGATGCCGATGCGCTTGCTGCCGAGCTGACGACGCCCGAGCAACGACAGCGTTACATCGCGACCTTCTACACGAGCCGCTTCTGGGCGCACCCAGGTGCGTTCATGGGTACCGGCGACGTGCAATTTCATACGGAACCATTTGGCGACGGAGCGAAGTTGCGGGCCAGCTTTGGCGGTTACGAGAGTGCATTCAATGGCTCGGCGCGCAGCGAACCGACGCTGATGACGAAGAACGAGCGTACGCGCACGCTGCTGCTGTACGGCCCCAGCGACCATGTCATCTACCCGGCCTTCGACCGCATGGCGGCGCTGGTGTTCCCGAATCACGTTGGGCCGTTCCTGCTCCGCGATTGCGGCCACTTCGTTCCCTGGGAAGCGCCGCATCAATTGGTCAGCGGTGCCGTTGCGTTCGCGAGCGACCTGCTCAGACGTTGAGGGTGTCGTCGGGCTGAGGGGCATTGAGTACGGCGTCGCGCTGGCGGACTCCGCGTGCGATTCTCCAGCCGATGAAGGCCATTCCGCTCATCAGCACGGCAAACGTGACGTTCATGCGCCAGCCGCCCTTGCTCTTGCTGCCACAATCACCGCGCTCCATCGTGCCCACGCAGGAGCTGACGTTGGCATTGTCCGGCGTGTAGACGTTGCTTTCCGATCCGACCGTCGGCGATTCACCACCCTCGCCCGCCACGCTGTTCGCGGACTGAGACGCCTGGTAGGGATTCTGGCCGCTGCACCCGGAAGCGAGCGCGGCGGTGCCGCTGAACAACACGAACGCCAGCACTGCAATTGGGCGGGGCAACCGGGTCATGCCCTCATCGTCGCAGCCCGTTGCCGGTTTCGCACGGCGGACGGCGAACGTCACGCGTGAATGTGGGGAGGCGGGTGCGGAACCCCTACCATCGCTGAGATGGTGCAACGCACGCAGACGGTTCTGGTAGTCGATTTCGGGGCGCAATACGCCCAGCTCATTGCTCGTAGGGTGCGCGAGCTCAATGTGTATTCGGAGATCGTGCCGCATCGCATCTCGGCTGCCGAGATCGCCGTCAGGCAGCCATCTGCGATCGTCCTTTCTGGCGGTCCGAAGAGCGTTCATGTGGACGGAGCGCCGTCGCTCGATCCCGCTATTTACGACCTTGGCATCCCCATCCTTGGCATCTGCTACGGCGTGCAGCTGATCGCACAGCAACTCGGTGGCACGGTCGGTCGCGGTCTGCGCGGAGAATACGGGCGGGCCAAGGCAACGCTCATCGGAGATCCGGCGGGCACGCTGCTCGCCGGTTTGCCCACCGAACAAGACGTGTGGATGAGCCATTTCGACGCGGTGACCGTAGTCCCCGACGGCTTTGTTGCGACGGCCTCTACGCCCGATGCACCCGTGGCTGCGATGGAGTCGGCAGCTCGCAAGATATGGGGCGTGCAATGGCACCCTGAGGTGGTTCACACGCCCCATGGCATGGCGGTGCTGCAGCGGTTCCTGCACGATCTGGCCGGTTGCCAGCCGAACTGGACGATGGGCTCGATCATCGACGAACAGGTGGCGGCTGTCCGTGCACAAGTGGGCACCGGCAGGGTGATCTGCGCGCTCAGCGGTGGTGTCGACTCGGCCGTGGCCGCCGCCCTGGTGCATCGGGCGATTGGTCACCAGTTGGTGTGCATCTACGTCGACACCGGTCTCATGCGGCTCAACGAGAGCGATCAGGTGGTCGAGACGTTTAAGCGCAACATGGGCATCGAATTGATCCACGTCACCGCCGGCCCGCGCTACTTCGAGAAGCTGGCTGGCGTGGTCGAGCCGGAAGCGAAGCGCAAGATCATCGGCGAACTGTTCGTGCGCATCTTCGAGGAACACACGGGCGGGCTCAGCGACGCCGAGTATCTGGTGCAGGGCACGCTGTACCCGGACGTGATCGAGAGCGGCGGCGCCGATGGCACGGCGTCGGTCATCAAAAGCCATCACAACGTCGGCGGCCTTCCGGAGGACATGACGTTGAAGCTGGTCGAGCCGCTTCGGGATCTGTTCAAGGACGAGGTACGCAAGCTGGGCAAAGAGTTGGGCCTGCCCGACGAAATTGTGTTGCGCCAGCCGTTCCCTGGGCCAGGCCTGGGAGTGCGAATCCTGGGCGAGGTGACGCCCGAGCGCGTCATCACCCTGCAACATGCCGATGCCATCGTGAGGGAAGAGATTTTCCGCGCCGGCCTGGAGCGAGAACTGTGGCAGAGCTTCGCTGTGTTGGCCGCCGACGTTCGTTCGGTGGGCGTGATGGGTGACGAGCGAACTTACGCCAATCCCATCATCATCAGAGCCGTGACCAGTGACGACGCAATGACCGCAGACTGGGCGCGATTGCCCTACGAGCTGCTCGAGACCATGTCGAACCGCATCATCAACGAGGTTGCCGGCGTCAATCGAGTGGTCTACGACGTCACCTCGAAGCCGCCCGGCACCATCGAGTGGGAGTAACCCGGCCCCAGGCTCGTGCAGTGTGCGCGAGAGCGCTGTCCGTGAACAACGGCGTTCGTTTCGCAATGCATTCGTAATATCGCTAGCCTGTGATGGTCATGTCGTCTCGTCGCCCGTTCCGCTCGTTCGTGGGCGCCTCCGTCCTGGCCCTCGGGCTACTTGCCGGGCCGCTCGTTGCTCGGGCCGATGGCGTGGGGGAAGCGCAGCGACAGGTCGATCAAGTCCTCGACGAGTTGGACACTCTGCGCGATCAGATGGGCCAGGTCGATGAGGATTACTCGGCGGCGCTCGATCGTCAGGACGCGCTGGTCGTGGAGATCGCTGCGTCGCAAACTCGGATTGACGAACTGGTTGGCCAGCTTGGCGATGTGGAGGCTGTGCTCTCCCAGATCGCGGTCGATCGGTTCACGGGCGGCGATTCGCTGAGCCTCAGCCCCATTTTCTCCGATGCCGCCACCTATAGCGCGGCCGAGCAGCGGGCGGCGCTGGGCATGGTCGCCATCGATACCGGCGTAGGCGACATCGACGGGCTGCAGTCCCTGGTCGATGACCTCGCCGCCGAAAGAGCGGCGCTGCAGCGAAAGCAGAATGAAGCCGCGCAGTTGATTGCGACACTCGCCCAAAAGCAGTTGGACTACGACGCGCTGGAGCAGACCTATATCGCCAAGGAAGCAGCGGCGAAAGCCAAGCTCGGCGACGCACTTCAGGCCGCGGAAGAAGCTCGCGCCGCAGCCGCGGTGGCGAAGGCTCGAGCATCGGCCGTCAACAAGAGCAGTGCGGCCAGCGCTGCCGTCCCGCGAGGCGGCGGTGGCACAACCACCGGTGGTGCCGCGGCCAGCGGCGACACGGGTGGCACCGTTGCTGAGCCGGCGCCGGCCAGTAACGCTCCGCCGGTTTCGGGCAAGGCGGGCATTGCCGTATCGGCGGCGTACAGCCAGTTGGGCGTGCCATACAAGTTCGCTGCCGAGTCACCCGGCGAAGCGTTCGACTGCAGTGGCCTCACCAAATGGGCCTGGGGTCGCGCGGGCGTCGGGATGCCGCACCAGAGCGGCGCGCAGTACGGCAGTTTCCCTCACGTCTCCAACGACGAAGCGCAGCCGGGCGACCTGATCTTCTACTACTCACCGATCGGCCACGTGGGCATCTATATCGGCGGCGGCCAGATGATTCATGCGCCCAACACCGGCACCACGGTCAGCGTTGCCACGGTGCACTGGAACAAGGTCGTCGGCGTCGCCCGTCCGGGCTGACGAGTGAGCACTCGGGCGAACTAGGTTCCCCCTCTGTGCAGGGCATCGACATCGATCCGGTCAGCAAGTGGCTGGAGACCAAAATTCCGGGTGCGCGTGCGCCCTTCACCTTCGACCTGATTGCTGGCGGTCGTTCGAATCTCACGTTCAAAGTGGCGGGGGCCGACGGTACACGGTTCGTGCTTCGCCGCCCGCCCCTGGGTCGTGTGCTTGCCACAGCCCACGACATGGCGCGGGAGTTCCGAATCATCGCCGCGGTCGGTCGCACCAATGTGCCGGTTCCGCCCGCGCTGGGCCTGTGTACCGACGAGTCCGTGAATGGTGCGCCCTTTTACGTGATGGGGTTCGTCGAGGGCACCGTGATGGACAGCCCGGAGCGAGCCGCCAGCCTCATCCCCGCCCTGCGGGTGCGTGCCAGCGAGCATCTGATCGACGTACTTGCCGACCTTCACGCCGTCGACGTCGACGATGTGGGTCTGGGTGACCTCGCCAAACGGGAGGGTTACGTGGCCCGCCAGGTGAAGCGGTGGAGCACGCAGTGGGCACAATCCAAGACCCGCGAGCTTCCTGCCATCGACGAGGTCGCGCGCTTGCTCGGTGAGCGCCTTCCTGAGCAGCGAGGGGTATCAATCGCGCATGGCGACTATCGCTTCGGCAATTGCCTCACCGACATGGAGGCTGGGCGAATTGCGGCGGTGCTCGATTGGGAGTTGTGCACCTTGGGCGATCCGCTCGCCGATGTCGGGTACCTGGGCGTCTACTGGTTCAACGGGGACCCGGCGACTTCCCGTGCGAACGACCCCACACCCGCCGGTGGGTTCCTCACCTACGAGGACCTTCTGCAGCGCTACTCGCTGCGGACCGGCCGCGACCTCAGCGGCATTGGTTACTACGTGGCGTTCAGTTGTTGGCGTCTCGCGGTGATCAGTGAGGGCGTCTACTCCCGCTATCTTCACGGCGCGATGGGCGTGCAGGACGGCGTCGAGTTCGAGACTTTCAAGGTTGGCACCGAAGGGTTGGCCGTTCGTGCCCTGGACGCAATGAGGAACCTGCCATGACCGACCACGCTGAGCTCAACGTGCTGGAGGGGTGGGACAGGTCCACCTTCAACGCCGCGGGTTTCGAACGCGACGTCTACCGGCGCGGCAGCGGGCCGGGCATCGTGATCATTCACGAGATACCCGGCATCACACCCAAGGTCGCCGCCTTCGCCAACGAGGTGGTCGCCGCCGGCTTCACCGTGGTGATGCCTTCATTGGTCGGCGAAGCAGGCCGTGACGTCTCCAACGGCTACGTGTTCCAGTCGATGGCGAAGGTCTGTGTGGCCCGTGAGTTCAGCAACATGGCGCTCAACCAGACCTCGCCCATCATCGCCTTCCTCCGCGCGCTCGCTCGCCATCTACACAACGAGGTCGGCGGCCCGGGTGTTGGCGCGTTGGGTATGTGCTTCAGCGGCGGGTTCGCATTGGGGATGATGGTCGACGACATCATGATTGCGCCGGTACTCAGCCAACCATCGATGCCATTCGTGCTGGGCATCGGCAAGAAGAAGGTCGCACGCGCGGTGGACGTGAACCTCTCACCCGATGACGCGCTCGCCGTTGCGCGTCGCGCCGCCGAAGGCTGCGAGGTACTCGGTCTGCGCTTCACCGGCGACGCGTTGGTCGGCACTCGGTTCGAGACGCTGCGCACGATGCTGGGCGACGCATTCATCGCCGTCGAGTTGCCGAGCAGTTCCAAGCGCGACCACTCGGTTCTCACCGAGCAGCGCGATGAACCCAGTGTTCAGCGCGTCCTGCAGTTCTTCACGGAGAAGCTGAAGGGCTAGTTGCTCAGACCGAGTGCGTCGTTGGCCAGTTGTTTGGTGGTGTTGTAGTCGGCCTTGCCGTTTGGGGCTCGCGGAACCTGAGGCACGAAGACCACGCGCTTGGGGGCTTTGAAGGCGGCGAGGTCGCGTTTGACGCCGGCGATGACGTCCGCCTCGGTGACAGCGGCCCCGGGCGCGATCGAAGCAACAGCGGTGACGGACTGGCCGAACTTGTCGTCAGCGATTCCAACGACGAGGCAGTCGACGATGCCGTCGACCCGCTTGACCGACTCTTCGACTTCCTCGGGGAAGATTTTTTCGCCACCGGAGTTGATGACTTGGCTGCCGCGGCCGAGAAGCATCAACGAGCCGTCGGCGGCCACCATCGCCATATCGCCCGGAAATGAGTACCGCACACCATTGATGGTGCGGAACGTGCGCGAGGACTTCTCGGCGTCTTTGAAGTAGCCGATCGGGACGAGGCCGCCGGCGGCGACCATCCCTACTTGCTCGCTGCCGGGCGCCACCTCATTGCCATCATCCATGAATACCTTGGTGGTCGGGCTTTGCGTGAACTTGGCGGTGGAGGGCGGCACCCCCTTCATCGAGATGCTGCTCCCCATCGAGCCTTCCGACGAACCAATGGCGTCCAGCAGCACGACATGTTCGATGCGGTCCAGCAACTGTTCCTTCACCTCCGCGGTCCACATGACACCCGACGACACGATCATCTTCAGTTTCGAGAGGTCGTACGGGGTGCCGCTGGCGGTGGCTTCGTCGATCGCACGAATCAGCGGCTTGGAGAACGAGTCGCCAACGATGGTCATGTTGGTGACCGCCTCGTTCTGCGCGGTTCGCAGGACTTCGTTGGCATCGAGCGAACGGCTTTGCAAGGTCACGACCGTTGCCCCGCCCAGCTGCGGAATCATTGCGCCGAGCCACAGGCCCGTGCCATGCATGAGCGGCGCACATGGCATGGAAACCATTCCGCCGCCGGCGTCGATGATCTCCTTGACCAGCGGCGCGACATCGGTTGCCTCCGTGGGCGGGGCCAGGCCCAACATGGGGAAACCCAGGGTGGCGAACGAGCGGGTCATTCCGCCCATGTCGTACATCACGCCTTTGGGCATGCCGGTGGTGCCGCCGGTGTACAGCATGTACACGTCGTCCTCGCTGCGCTCGATGCGCGGCATGGGGGCATGACCGGCCATGACCTCTTCGTACGCTGCGGCGACGGGCACCTGACCGGTGGCTCCGTCGTCGACTTCGATGAGCAGCTTCAGCTTCGGCAGCCGTTCGCGCACGCGCTCGACGCGGTCGCCCAGGGATGAATGGAAGACGATGGCCTCAGCATCGGAGTTGTCGAGCAGGTACCACAGCTCTTCGTCCATGTAGCGGTAGTTGATGTTGATGGGTACCCCGCGCATCTTGAACGCGGCGTAATGCGCTTCCAGGTATTCGTTGCCGTTGTAGAGGAACAGCCCGATCTTGGAATCGGCGCCGAGCCCTGCAGCGTCGAAAACGGCTGCCATGCGAGCCGCGCGAGTGTCGTACTCAGCCCACGTGAATCGCTTGTCGCCATGCACGATGGCCGTGTGCTCGCCGATGCTGTCGGCGAGAGATTCCCAGAGAGTGGCGAAATGGAACTCCATGCGCCGATGGTAGCGAGCTGTCGTCCCAACTCTCGGACAGGAAGAGCTAGCCCAGTTCGTGGCCGTACATCTCGCCGAGCGGGTCGCTGATCAGTTCGAGCCGTTCACCGTCTGGGCCGCGGAAATAGAGCGACGAGCCGTCGACGTGCGCGCACTCCACGCCTGCCGCCTCCAGGCGCTGCTTGGCCGCCTCCCACTGCGAACGCTCGATGGAGATGGCGAGGTGGTGGTGACCACCCAGTACCTCCATGTACGGGCCCAGGTCGAGGCCGGGCAGGTCGAAGTAGGCGAGCGCGTTGCCGTGGCCGATGTCGAAGAAGAAGTGGGTGCTGCCCTCGTAGTCGCGGTTCTCGAAGATCTCGATCAACGGGAAGCCGAGCAGGCCGTCGAAGAACTCGATGGTGCGTTCCACATCACTGCTGAGCAGCGCAACATGATGCACCCCACGGGCAGTCGACGGCGGCCGTTGCGCCCGCGGTTTGAGATGCATCGCTGTCAGTTCGGCGCGCCGCGCCGTCAGAGCGTTGCGTTGTTCGCTGTCTATGCCGTGGCCCATACCGACAGTTCAGCACCTTCCGCGCCCGCTGTGAACTCAAGCGCCCCGGAATCGGTCAGGCGAACGGCGTCACCCGTCGCAAGTTCGCCCGCTTCGTGCAGTGAGCCGCGCCCTGTTGCGACGAAGAGATGGACATGCGGCGCTTCGGGAATGGTGACGACTTCGCCCGCCTGCAGGCGCCCGCCCCACAGCACTGCGTCGCGCTGATGGATCTTGATGGCGCCATCGTGGCCCTGGCCGCTGGCAATCGGCACCAGGCCGCCGGCGGTGAGCGCCTCGTTGAGATCTCGCTGCTCGTAGCCGGGTGCGATGCCCGCAGTATCGGGCGGTACCCACATTTGTAGAAAGTGAACGGGCTCA
>JANLPB010000198.1:0-2165 GCA_031366885.1 Ilumatobacteraceae bacterium | reverse complement strand
CGTTGCCGGTTGCCTTGGAAGGTCTGCCCAGACAGAGCTGTTGGAACACAGCGTGGGCGTCCATATCAGCAACTATCAATTCCGTGCGGACGTTCTCCGTCAGGTCCGGTTCGATGAGAACCTACGTGCGTGGGAAGACTGGGACCTGCTGTATCGGATGGCGAAACGAGCGCCGAGGTGCCACACGACGAATGCCGTCTTGGCGCAGGTCTCGGCCGACTCGACCGACCGCCTTTCAGCAAGCCGCGCAATGCTTGAGGGCTTGACGTACCTGTACACCAAGCACAGCGACGACCTACGCAGCGAATCTTCGGTTCGGTCGATCTGGGAGTTCAAACTCGCTCGGATGTCGCTTCGGTACGGCGACACAACCGAAGCCCAGAAGTGGATGCGTCGCTCGCTCGTGTCAGACCCACTTCACCCGCGTCGAGTCTTCGCCTTCAGTCGAGAACTGATGGCACGTCGTGCCGCCCGTCCGGTCAGGGCAAGCGAGTAGCGAAGCCCCGGCTCGAAGCGACCGGTTCGCGCGGCGTGGGCGAGCGTCGTCGGGTGGACGACGTCCCACAGCCCAACAGTGCCTGCCATGCATGCCTTGGCCGTGTCGATTAGATCCTGGCGCGCGCGAGCGACATAGACGATGGTGTTCTGCTGGTACCAGTATTCGACGTCGGCATGTCCCCACACCGCGGGCCGAACCAGGTCGAAGGCGCTGAACCCATTTGCGGCAAACCTGCCCGCCCACTCGCTCTGCCACTGCTCATTGACATGGTCCTGGCCGCCCTGATTCGGAATCGCAGCTGAGAACAGCACGACGTCTGAAAGAGCGCAGAGGTCCGCGACGAACGAGTCCGCGCGGCCCGGCGGCAAGTGTTCTGCGACTTCGAGCGACATCGCTAGGTCGAATTTTCGTTCCAGCTTTGAGAGCGGCTTGGAAAGGTCAGCGGCGTGGAAGCTGTCGTGGTCAATCTCGAGCAAGTCGTGTGGTACGTGATCGCCGTCGAGACCGAGGACCTCTTCTGCGCCAAGCGCCGTGCCAACCCGAAGCCATGCCCCCACACCGCAGCCGACGTCGATGATGGTTCGAGGCTGGCGAATGGCGAACACCAGCGGGAGCACTACCTCCGCGCTCCGCGCCGACCCCCCAGCGATGGCCGTATAAAACTTCTCCGTGTATCCGTCGCCGCCAGGGCCAACCGTGTCGCTCACGAGAGTGAGGCTAACGGTCAGCAGCGGTCGACCTGCAGGCCCGCGCCTGACGTGTCCGCGCTCGAAGGCTGTGCAGCGACCGGCATCCGTAGAGTGGTGCCATGTCTGTCCCAAGCTTCGCCGACGCTGACCTGCCGGTCGGGGTGGAGGATGTGGAACTGGCGGTGTTCGAGGGTGAGGCCGTGCTGTTTCGCGAGTCAACTCGCATGGTGCACCGGCTGAACGCGGTTGCGGCTTCGGTCTGGCTGTTGTGCGATGGGGAGACCGCTGTCGGCGCAATGGCAGCGGAGTTGTCCCAACTGTTCGGGCACGAGCCTGATGCGTTAGTTGATGGCATCCACCAGGCGCTGGGCCAGCTCGCAGACGAGGGTCTACTTGCTGGTTTTGAGGCCCCGCTCCGCGCTCACCTTGAGCTGGCTGAGGACGTGGCGGACGATGGCAGTCGAGTCCTTCGCCCGCCGCCCGACACTTGAGGTTCGCCGTCCGACCGTTCCGTGTGGGCGGGCTCGGTGTTGCTGAGAATCGGCGAGGCGCGTGACCTGTTGGTCGCCGTCAACGTCGATTCGGTTCACGCGCTCGAACAGGTACGGTCGTTGTTCGCCGCGTGGCTGGAACCAGACCCGGCGCTCGCGGTAGGGATCGAGCCAGCGTTCGGGTTGATTCTGGCGGGCGCCAAGGGTGAACGGGGTGCCGGCCCGCGATCGGTTCCTCAGCTGCGGCATGGGTCCTCAGTTGTGATGCGCTCGCGAGATCCGCAGGACGTTCTGGGAGCACTGGCCCTCGTACTGGGTGGTGCGCACGTCAGCCGGCGCGACGACGGCCGGACATGGATGGGGCTGCGGCCGTTCGTGCGGGGCGAATCGGTGGTATTGGTCGACGCTGCACGGCCGACGCTCGTGAACGACCCGCAACTGGCCAGGCTCGGCATTGACGAGCTTCCAGTGTGGTCGGTGGTTGTG
>JANLPB010000172.1:0-3147 GCA_031366885.1 Ilumatobacteraceae bacterium | reverse complement strand
CGTCCGCCTGGTCGTACGCGTTCATCGGATGGAACACGTAACTGATCGGCACATCGACCCACACGATGTCGGCGGCCTCTCCTTCACGGGGCAAGAAGCCGAGCCGGCTGCCATGGCCGGGGTTCCACGAGAACGGGAAGCGGCCGGACATCGCAAGCTCGATGTCGAGCGTGACGGGCATGTCGTAGACGATGGCGTACTTCTGCGTCAGCGACATGTCGTGCACCATCGGCCCGTCGTTGACCGGCACGTCGACCGTGCGACGGACGCGGCCGTCGGTGCCCACCACCACGTACTGCACGTGGTCCAGCCACTGCGGAAGCGCGTACACGACGGCGTGCATCTCACCGGTCTCGGCGTCGACCTTCGGGTGAGCGGTGAAGGCACCTGGCAACGTGCCGAAGAAGTCGTTACGACCAACGGTCTCCAACTCGTACGTCATCTCGACGGGGCAGCCACCTGCCTCGACCATTGCCCACGTGGTACCCGCAAACCCGCCAACGTTGGTGTTCGGGCCGCCGCTGCTGTCATTCCAGTTGCGGCCGGGAATGTCCGGCTGACCACGGCGGGCGCTGAGACTGCTGCTGCCGACGTACCGATTGCGGTACCACTCGGCCTTGCCGTCACGCAGGCGCACACCGTGCACCATGCCATCGCCGACGAACCAGTGGTGCGTGCTGCCGTCGACTTCGCTCATCGGGTTGGGACCGTTGCGCAGGTAACGCCCGGCAAGTTCGGTGGGAATCTCGCCGATCACCGGCAGGTCGAACGCAGTGACCTCGTCGGCCACGGGGGCGTAGTTGCCAACAAGGTAGGGGTTCTCAGTGGTCGTCATGATAACAACGTTACAGGACCGTCGGCGGTTGGTCAGAAGTTCTTTCCGTGGCCTAGGCAACGGGAAGTGTGAAGCCGAGTTCGGCTCCTTCACCGTCGGTGTTGCGGGCGAAGACGGTGCCGCCGTGGGCGCCCACCACCGACTTCACAATCGACAAGCCGAGCCCCGAGCCGGGCTGGCTGCGCATCTCCACCGAGCGGTAGAAGCGATCGAACAGGTGCGGAATGTCGGCGGGCACCAGGCCCGGCCCGTGGTCCCGAACGACGACGACACCGGTCACGACGCTGACCTCGATGGGGCCATTCGGCGCAAATTTACACGCATTGTCGATCAGGTTCTGGGCCGCTCGTTCCAAGCCATTGGGGCGTCCATCGACCACCGTGTCGTCCGCCGTCAGCACCACATCGCGGCTGAACCGTCGGCGAGCTCTCGCCGCCGCCCGCTCCACCACGTCGGCCAGGCGTACCGGCTGCACCGGCTCGTCGTCGCGACGGTCCGTCGCCAGCTCGACCAGCTCGTTGACCAGGTCGGTGAGCTCGCGCGTCTCACTGTCCATATCGGCCAGCAGTTGGTCGCGAGAGTCGATGGGCAACTGGTCGTAGCGACGACGCAGCACCGACACGTTGGTGCGCAGGCTGGTCAGCGGCGTGCGGAGTTCGTGGCTGGCGTCTTGCACGAGTTGGTGTTGCTCGTGCTTGCTCGCCTGTAGCGCGGCGAGCATCGCGCTGAACGCGCGACCGAGCTGGCCGGTCTCGTCGCCACCGTCGACGGGGACCGCGACGTCGAGACGGCCGGTCTGTGCGACCTCGCCGGCAACGGACGTCAGCCGCAGCAAGCGGCGCGTGACCTGTCTCGCGATCAGCAGGCCCAACAGCGCTGAGAGCAAGGCGACGATCACTACCGCGATCAACGTGCTGCGCATGATGCGCTCGACCGACCGCTGGCTTTCGGCGAGCGACCGAGCCAGCTGCACGGCACCGGTGGGCGACTTGACGGTCAGCATCCGATAGGACTCGCCATCGATCGTCACGTCGAAGCGGGCGCTGGCATTTGGATCCGTACTACTGGCAACCGCGCGGTCGGCGTCGTTGACCGGCAGCACCGCAGACTGACCGGCTGCCAGCACGTTGCCGTCGTTGTCGATCAGCTGGAAGAGCACCTGCTCGAAGCTGCGCGGGCGATCGCGCCCCGGAGCGCCGATAGGGCCGCCGACGACTGGGCCATTCCCGACAACGTCACCATCGCCGTCGACATCCCCCAGCGAGGGAATGCGCTGGAACTGTCGCGCGGCATCGTCCAGCGACTTGTCGATGGTCTCTTGCAGCTCGTGGCGGATGGTCGTGTACGACACAACCCCGATGGCGGCGGTCGCGCCCGCAGCCAAGAGGGTGAGCGCGAGAACGATTTTGAGCCGCAGGCTCACCCGACACGCACCGTGTACCCCACTCCGCGAACGGTGTGGATGAGTTTGCTGTCGCCTTCGCCTTCCAGCTTGCGGCGCAGGTACGAGATGTAGACGGCAAGGTGCTTGGAGTCGGGGCCGAAGTCGTAGCCCCAGATGCGGTCGTAGATCGTGCTGTGATCCAGGACGATGCCCTGGTTGCGAACCAAGAGCTCCAGCAGATCGAACTCTGTCTTGGAGAGCTCGATCTCGCGCTGTCCGCGCCACACGCGCCGGGCAGTCGGGTCGATGCGCACGTCGCCAAGCTGCAGTGGCTCGCCGACGGCTTCCTCGTCGGGCCTGGCCCGGCGCAGCAGCGCACGAATGCGCGCAAGCAACTCGTCGAGGTCGAACGGCTTGGCGAGGTAGTCGTCGGCTCCGGCATCCAGCCCGGCGACACGATCGGGGGTTTCCGTGCGAGCGGTGAGCATCAGCACTGGGATGCGATTTCGTTCGGCGCGCAACACCCGGCACACGGTGAGGCCGTCGACGTTGGGCATCATCACGTCCAGCACCGCCACGTCCGGCTTGGTGCTTTCCAGAAGACTCAGCGCCTGAGCGCCGTCAGGTGCCTGCACCACGTCGTAGCCCTCGAGTGTGAGCGCACGCGAGAGGGCCTCACGAATTGCCCTGTCGTCATCTGCAATCAGAATGCGTCCGCTCATTGCTGCCGTCTCATTGCTGGGTTCCTGTTCGTGCTGAGTTTGTAAATCTGAGTGTGGGCGGAAACGTCGGATCGGCCGGAGCAGGGGGAGGAAGCCGCTCCGGCCGATCGTACGACGTTCAGGTGACGGATCAGGTCGTGGCGGTTGCCTCGGTGGTGTCGGTCGCGTCAGCGGCATCATCGGTGGCGTCGTCGCCACGAGGGCCG
>JANLPB010000084.1:0-7531 GCA_031366885.1 Ilumatobacteraceae bacterium | reverse complement strand
TTGTGTGCCCCCGACGCGGGTCAGGTTGCGGTCGACGGAGAAGTGCCCTCGCTCGACACGCTGTGGTCACGGGTGGCCTTTGTGCCGCAGGCATTGGCGATGGCGCTGGAGTTGTCGGTGCGCGAAAACATCACCGACGCTGCTCCCAACGCTGAGGGTGACCAGCTGCAGGAATTGTTGGATCGCCTCGACCTGCACGAGTTCGCTGATCGCTGCATCGACGAGATATCCATGGGGCAACAGCAACGCGCCGCCGTCGCGCGTGCTTGCAGTGCCCAGCCGCGAGTGCTGCTGGTCGACGAACCCTCCAGTTTTCAGGACGGTCATCACGCCGCGGCGGTTATCGAGGAGTTGGCGCGACTGGCTGCGGTGGGAACGGCCGTTCTCGTCGTCACCCACGACGATGCCGTCGTGCGGGCGGCTGACCGCACTGTTGAGTTGGCGGACGAGCTGGTCTGATCGCGCATCGTCAGTGACCGTTAGTGTGCGGCCGATGAGCAGCGACTATCAGCACATTTCCACGGGAGCGCTGCCGACAGCAGAGCGAGTGCAGGCGCTTGTCGACGATGCGTACCGCCAGTTCCTGGCCGTTACGGACGGGGCCAACTCGACCGTCTACCCGGCACTCGAACGCGCCGACCCGACGAAGTTCGGTGTGTGCATCGTCGGCGTCAATGGGTCCATCTTCGAGGCGGGCGATACTCAGGTGCCGTTCACCATCATGAGCGTCGTCAAGCCATTTGTGTTCTCGATCGTGTGTGAGGAGATTGGAGCTCAAGAGGCGCACCGCCTCATCGGCGTGAACGCCACCGGTTTGCCGTTCAACTCGTTGCAGGCCGTCGAGCAGTGGCCAGGCGGCCGCACCAACCCAATGGTCAACTCCGGCGCAATAGCGACCGCCAGCCTTGTCCCTGGCGCATCCGCAGACGACAAGTGGGCGAATGTTCTGTCGGTACTGACGCGTTTCGCCGGGCGCGAGCTGGTGGTCGACGAAGAGGTCTACTCCTCGGCCAGCGCCACCAATCACCGCAACCAGGAAATCGCCCGCTTGTTGGAGACCCGTGGCGCGCTGCACTGGGCGCCGCGCGAGACCGTTGACCTCTACACCCGGCTGTGTTCGTTGAGCGTCACCGCCAGAGATTTGGCGGTGATGGGTTCCACGTTGGCCTGTGGCGGCGTCAACCCGCTGACGGGTGACCGGGTGGTGGCGGCCGCGACCTCTCATGACGTGTTGGCCGTGATGGCCATTGCCGGCCTCTACGAGACATCCGGAGATTGGCTGTACGAGGTCGGGCTGCCGGGCAAGAGCGGTATCGGCGGCGGCATCGTGACCGTGTCGCCAGGCAAGGGTGGGTTTGCCACGTACTCGACGCCGCTCGACGCTGCCGGCAACAGCGTGCGCGGACAGCTCGCTGCTCGCACACTTTCTCGTCAGCTCGGGCTCGATCTCTTCGTCTCTGCGCAGCCCAGTTGACCGTTCTGAAAAAGAATTCTGCAAGTTGCGTCACATCAACGTGTGTGCGGCGTCTCTACTGTTGGGTGAGCGGCCGTTGATTTCCCGTCTCTCGGCCGCTCACCCGATCTCACCCCTCAGCGCAGACACTGTGCGGCCATGAACAGTGGCCCATCATCCAGTGCCGTGCCTTCCAGCGTTGAGCCTTCCAGCGTTGAGGCGTTCGAGACCAGGGCTCGTGGGGCCGAAGGGTCGCCGTTGCCCACCTTCTTGAGGCTCGGTCGGGCAATTGCCTAGTTCCTGTATGCGGTGGTCGTCGCCGTCGTGCTGATTCTCATCACCGCGTTCGTTCTGCGTCTGCTCGGGGCTAGCACCGATGCCGCGTTCACCCGCTGGATCTATCGCAGCAGCGAATCGGCGATGCGGCCGTTCCGCGGCATCTTCCCCGTGAAGAAGGTGGGCGATGTGTCCGTGCTTGACGCCTCGTTGCTGTTCGGCGCGATTGCCTATCTCGCACTAGCGACCGGGCTCGATGCGCTCTATCGCGGCGCCAGCGACCGGCTCACCCGTCGTCAGCTGGAGATTGCCCGCGCCCGAGCCGACGCCGACTCGGTTCGGCTGCAGTTCGAGGCGCTCCAGGCCCAGGCGCGCTTCACGGCCGAGGCGCAGCGCCCGCTCCCGTAGTCGGTCGGTGCAGCGTGAGCTTCACCCTGTCCGGGTGCTGTGCGACGCGCGATTGCTTTGTACGGTGACGGGAATCTCCCGGTTCAGCTGAAAGAAGGAGACGGTCATCAGCGACATCAACATCACCTTCACCATCCTCGCCGTCGTCATCGTCCTGTTCGTGTGGAACAAGCTGCCGGTCGAACTGGTTGCGCTGGGCGCTGCGCTGGCGCTGTACGCCACGGGCGTGCTGGAACTGCGGCAGTCGCTGGCAGGGTTCGGTGAACCCACGGTCATCCTGATCGCCTCGTTGTTCATCGTCAGTGAGGGGCTCGATGCAACGGGCACCACGGCGTGGGCGGGGCAACAGCTGATGTTGCGCTCGGGCGGCGGCGGCTCGCGGGTGATGATCATGATGATGCTGTTGGTCGCCGGGCTGACTGCGTTGATCAGTGTGAACGGTGCGGTCGCGGCACTGGTGCCGATGGTCGTGATCTTGGCGGTTCAGCTGGGGCGCCCGCCGTCACAGATGATGATGCCTCTGGCGTTCGCCGCCCATGCCGGCTCGCAGCTGGCACTCACCGGCACGCCGGTGAACGTGCTGGTGTCGGAGGCCGCCAACGATGCGGGCGTGGGCCATTTCGGCTTCTTCTCCTACACGCTGCTCGGCGTACCGCTGCTGATCGGCACGATTGCCATTGTGGTGTTGTTCGGCAACAGACTGCTGCCGTCTCGATACCCGAAAAACATCCCTGCGGACCTCAGCTCTCACGCCCGAACGCTGCACGAGCAGTACCTCAGCGATCACTCGGTGTTCCGGTTGCAGGTCACGTCGACGTCGACATTTGTGGGGCTCACGGGCGAAGCGCTCGACCTGTCGAATTATCCGGCGGTGGTGATCGTCGGCGTGCAGCACGGGGGCGACGGAATTCCATCGCGCGATTCCGCCATAGTTGCCGACGACATCCTGATTGTGCGCGGCACCTTTGGCGTGGTCGACCGGATGCGTGCAGATCAGTACCTGGAGTTCATCTCCGAGCTTGGCCGGCCGGGCGAAGCGGAGGAGTACTTCAACCGTGAGCACGGCTTGGCCGAGCTGGTGGTGCCGCCGCGTTCGGCGTTCGTCGGTGAGCTGGTTTTCCCCGGCATGGTGACCGACAGCGGCGATCTCGTGATCCTGGCCATTCAACGCAAGGGCATCGACCTTGGCCCCAAAGAGGTGAAGCTGGCTGTCGGTGACACGCTGCTGGTGCAGGGTAAGTGGACGGCGCTTGACGCCAACATCGACAGCGATCCCAACGTGATCGCCGTCGACGCGCCAGCAACTGTTCGCCGGCAGGCCGTCCCGCTGGGGCTCGGAGCCAAGCGAGCCATCGCCATTCTGGCCATCATGGTGATCCTGCTCGCCACGGGGGTGGTTCCATCGGTGGTCGCCAGCCTGCTTGCCGCAATGGCGATGGTGTTGTTCCGTGTGTTGACGCCCGAGCAGGCGTACCGCGGTGTGTCGTGGACGGCCGTGATTCTCGTCGGCGGCATGATCCCGATGTCGACCGCGATCGAGGAGACAGGCGCCGCCGACAAGATTGCTCATGGGTTGGTCTCGGTAGTCGGCGATTCGGGGCCGTACGCGTTGCTCGCCGGTTTGTTCTTGCTCACCGTGATGATGGGTCAGCTGATCAGCAACACCGCGACGGCTCTGATCTTGATTCCGGTGGCAGTCTCGGCGGCGACGGAGCTGGATGTGTCGGTGCGCCCCGTATTGATGTCGCTGACGGTTGCGTGCGCCGCCTCGTTCCTCACGCCGGTTGCAACGCCCGGCAACATGATGGTGATGGGGCCAGGCGGCTACAAGTTCGGCGACTACGCCAAGCTCGGCCTGCCGATGGTGCTCTGGTACTTCGTGGTCGTCATGACGCTGGTGCCGCTGATCTGGTCGTTCTAGCGATCCTCACCGTGCCGGTGTGTCAGAAAGCGTGAGCAGCGCTGGGCGCGATCTGGCCGACCGTGCCTAGGATCACGGCGTGCGGCCTTCGCCCAGCGAGCGCCAACGTGATTCGGGAGCCAGAGAAGAGGTCACCACGGTGCCGTCAGGCCGCGTGGACCAGGTCATTGTTGGGAAATTGATTCCACCGGAGGTGCCGGATGGTGCGATTTTGCGCGAACGGTTACTTCATCCCTTCCAGGACGGCAGCCGTGTGCTCACGATTGTGGCCGGTGCCGGTTGCGGAAAGTCGATTGCAGCGCAGCACATCGTCGAGGCTGACAACCGCCCATTCGGCTGGTTGAACGTCGACCCGCTCGATGCTGATCCCTTGACGTTCTGGCGTCATCTCATCGGTGCCCTTCGGTGGGCGGAACCCGCCATCGACAATTCACCCGAGGAGTTGCTCACCGCCCGCGGCGCGGCGGACACGGCCTTTCTGGCGGCGCTCATCTCTTCCATCGAGGCAGTCGGCACCCGGGCGACCCTGGTCATCGATGGGGTTTCCGGGTTGACCGATCGGACGCTGCTCGAGGGTCTGGCGCTACTCGTCGACCGCGTCGGCGACGTCGTGCGTTTCATTCTCGTCGGTCGGCATCTGCCAGGCCTCCCGATTGGGCGCTGGCGTGCCCAGGGTTGGGTGGTCGACCTTGACGCTGATGCGCTCGCATTCACCGACGCTGAAGGAGCGTCGGCAATCGCGGAGATCCCTGGCAGCGATCTGGACACTTCGATTATTGCCGCCATCCTCAGCCGCGTAGAGGGCTGGGCAGCGGGTTCCGTTCTTGCCGCCAGGTCCGTCGTCGCTGCCGCCGATCCAGCGCTTGCGGTTCGGCAGCTCAACGGCGCCGCCCGACTTTTGGCGGAATACATTCGAACCGAGATGCTCGACCAGCTGACGCCAGACGATCGTCGCATCGCGCTGTCCGTATCGGTCGTGGCGTGGTTCGACGCCCAGTTGTGTTGCGACTTGTTGGGCAACGAAGCGGTGGCGGTCGCACACGACTTGAGCCAGCGACGCGGATTTCTCGCGAGTCACGATCGCCATACCGGGGTTGTACGGCTGCACCCCATCGTGCGCGAGATGTTGGAGAGCGAGCTGATGTGGCTCGACCCCGAGCTGCGAACAAGACTGCATCGGCGTGCAGCAGTGCTGCTCCAACAGCGCGGCGACCTGAGCGCGGCGCATCGCCACCTCGTGGCCGTTGGTGAAGTGCAAGCAGCGGCCGAGTTGGTCGTGCAGCCCGTGATGGCGCTGGTTGATCAAGGTGACCGCCGTGGCCTTGCCCAGCTCACCAACCTGCTGCCGGTGGCCGGCGACGACGACGACGCTCCGTACGCATTCGACGTCGCGGTGGCGTGGCTCTTCGTCGGCAACCTGGCTGAGGCCTCACGCTGGTGTGACCGCGGGCAGCAGCTCATGGGGCAACACGGCCAGTCGCTGGGTCGACGGTGTTGCGCAGTGCGCGGCATGATTGCGCTACTGGGCGGAGACATGGCGGCCGCGCTCGACCAGGTTGCAGCGTTCGAAGGGGTGGAGCACCTCGGAACCCCGACAGCGGTCGAAGGTCGCTTTGCCACCACCGCAGCGCGTGTGATGCTGGCTACCGGGCGGCTGGACGACGCCGCCGAGTGGGTGGACCGTTCGCAGCTCATCGCGAGCCCCGCCGCCGTCACTGACGTGACTGTGCCTGCGCTCGAAGCGTGGCTTGCGCTTGCATGCGGGCAGGTCGAGCGCGCCATGGAATTGGCGACGTTGGCCTGCAGCCGCGCAGAGGTCCTTGGGGTTCGGCCACATCACGGGTCGACAGAGGCGCTGGTCGTTGCCGGCTGGTGCCATCTCGCCGCCGGGGACAAAACGATGGCGAGTGCGAAATGCGACGCGGCACGGGCAGATGCAGAGCTGCTGGGTGTGCCGTGGAACCGCATCCGTAGCGGAGTGCTCGCCGCCGAAATCCAACGACTCGACGGTGCGACCGAGGCGGCAGCCGTGATACTCCGCGATCTACGCGCGGACCTCGAGGTGACGACTGGCGCTGGTTACCTCGTCGATGAGATCGACGCGGCGGAGGCGTTGCTGCAGCCCTCGTCGTTACACGTCCAGCATCCCATGCTGGCCCATGTCCTCGCTCCCGCGGAGCCCGTCGGCCACTTGTCGGACCGAAGTGCGGTGCCGCGCGATCAGTTGACGCCTCGTGAGATTCGCCTGCTGCACTTCTTGCCCTCGCATCTTTCGTATGCGGAGATCGGTGAGCGACTGTTCATTTCGGTCAACACCGTGAAGACGAACCTCAAGGCGCTATACAGAAAATTGGGCGCTAGCACCCGCGCCGAGGCCGTTGAGGCGGCTACCCGCGCTGGGCTTCTGTCCGCCACCGGCGTTACGCGCAGTGACTCTTCCACCGCCCCAACCACAACCCGTTATTAGGATGAACAGATGCTGTCCACGACTCCTCGACGCACCTCGTCGGCTTCCACCACCCGCCGCTTGGCTGTTGCAACCATCGCCTGCGCGGTTGCGCTGATGGCCTGCGGCGACGACTCCTCGTCGTCCTCCAAGGCACCAACTGCGGCCGACCTTGCCGGCCGTAGCTTCCTGTCGACCAAGGTCGAAGGTCAGACCATGGTCGACGGCACTCAGGTCACACTCACGTTCACCGCCGACACCGTGTCGGCAGTAGCTGGGTGCAACACCATGAACGGCGGCTACACCATAGACGGCAGCACGCTCAAGGTGGCAACCATGGCGCAGACCTTGATGGCGTGCGACCCCGAGACCACCGCGCAAGACGCCTGGGTGAGTGCATTGCTGGCAGGCAGCCCGGCCATCACCCTCTCGGGGAATGATTTGGTGCTGAAGGGCAGCGACACGGTGCTGACCCTTGGTGATCGCACTGAGATTGCCAACACGAACGCCCTCGACGGCCGCTCGTGGGACATCGTGTCGTTGGATGCCGCTCAGGCTCCTGAGGGCGCGTACCTCTCAGTCGCTGACGGCCGCCTCTACATCGCCACCGGCTGCAATCGCGGCTTCGGCGACCTCACCGTTAGCGCCACCGCCGTTGAGGTGGGACCGATCGCTCTCACCCGTATGGCATGTGAAACAGCGCTCAACGACTGGGAGCAGGCGCTCACCGTCTTCCTCACCGGTTCGCTGAATTATGTCGTCACCGGTTCGGAAGTGACATTGACGAACGGCACCCAAACCCTCACCCTCACCGAGATTCCGGCTCCCTGAGATTCGGCCACGCTGGCAGGGATTGTTGCCCGGGCGTTGACATTCGGTGACAGCGTGGGGACGGTAACCGAGCTACTGGCCGGCGATGGGGGCCTCGAGGTTGGCCAGCGCACGCTCGCCGGCTTCGATGGCATCCAGAAGGTGGATGGAAATGTCGGCCACCTTGACCTCGGTCTCTTCCTTGCCGGCAGCCTTC
>JANLPB010000079.1:0-37416 GCA_031366885.1 Ilumatobacteraceae bacterium | reverse complement strand
GGCGACGTGGCCAGCGTGTTGCCCAACGGCTACGTGATGATCAGTGACCGAGCGAAGGACGTCATCAAGTCCGGCGGCGAGTGGGTCTCGTCGGTCGACCTGGAGAACACCCTGATGGGCCACCCGGCTATCCTCGAAGCGGCCGTCATCGGTGTGCCCGACGATCGTTGGGACGAACGCCCGATGGCTTGCGTCGTCCTCAAGCCCAACACCGTTGCGACCGCTGAGGAACTGCGTGCGTGGCTCACTGAACGCACCGCCAAGTTCTGTGTTCCCGAGCGCTGGACATTCATCACCGAGGTGCCCAAGACCAGCGTCGGCAAGTTTGACAAGAAGGTCCTGCGCGCAGCCAACACCGCCGGCGAACTGTCAGTCGAAAAACTCGCCTAGCGGATTGGCGCGGTGCCAGCGACGGTGGTGCGGTGGAGCTCGCGGCGGGTGCCGCGGTAGCCGTTGAGAGCGTTGTGTTGTGTGCTGCGGTTGTCCCAGATGGCGAGCGTGTTCGGGGTCCAGCGGAATCGACACGTGAACGCGTCGCGCGTGCTGTGCGTGTACAGCTGTTGCAGCAACGGGGCGCTGTCAGCTGTCGACCAGCCATCGAAGCGCACGGAGTAGGTCTGGTTGACGAAGAGCACCTTCGCCCCGCTCTCGGGATGAGTCGGCACCGCCGGGTGCGAGTACTCGGCCAACGCGTCATCGGTGGTGTTGATCTGCATTGAGCGACCCTGTGCATTGCGGGCCAACACTCCGTCAGTGCTGTACGCCCAACCAGCACTGTGGACGACGTTCAGGCCATCCAGGGTGGTTCGTAACCCGTCACTCAGTGTCTCGTATGCCAGTTGCTGATTGGTCCACATCGTGTCGCCACCGACGGCTGGGACGTCGACCGACCACAGCAACGTGAAGGCAGGCGGGGCGTGCTGAAAGCTCCAATCACTGTGCCACGCGCCGCCGAAGTTGAAGCCACCCTCGTCGGCTTCGCGGACGACTCGCACCACTCCTGGGTGATCCGGCATCGGCTCGAGGAACGGTGTGTGGCCGTGGCCACCGAGCTGCTCGGTGAGGCGCACCAGGTGCTCGGTTGTATATGGCTGATTGCGTAGGAAGATGACCTTGTGGGCGACCGCCGCGCTGCGAAGGGCGTCGAGCTCGCCGCCGGTCAGCTGTCGTGTCAGATCGAGACCGGCGACTTCTGCGCCGAGCGCACCGGCGATGCGATCAATCTGAAGTGCGCTCATGCCGTGAGTCTGTCATGGGCGATGTGTCATGCGTTCTGCGACGGCGCGTTGTAACGGAGTGCCGTCCGCGAGACCGGCGATGGCACCTGCGCGGTCGGCGTCGTTGCGATTCTGACTGAGCTTGCGCTTGCCCTCGATCCGCAGGTCGACCAGCTCGATTCCCACGATGCCGCGCAGCGTTGAAGCGAGGTAGTCGGCGGGTGCGTCGCTCGCGCTCCATGGCTTCGGTTGGGCAGCTTCGAAGGTGTCGGTGAGTTGGCTGACCAACTCGTGCTTCCATGTTGCGTCGTCGCGTGCGATCAAGCGGCCGTGCACGTGCACGGTCTCGTAGTTCCACGTCGGCACCACCTTGCCGTCGATCTGCTTGCTCGGGTACCAGTTGGGGCTGATGTATGCCTGAGGGCCGGTGAAGATCGCCAATGCCTGCCCCTCGTGCTGCCACACCGCGTTCGGTCGTGCGAGATGACCGACCAGCGACTGGCCTCGTCGGATCAGCGGCACAGGGGTGGCCAACAAACCATCAGGCGTAGCGACGATCAGCTGTGCGAGCGCAAACTCGTCGATCAGCCTCGCGGCCTCATCCGCGTCGGCAGCGAACGCCGGCGTCCGGTACATGTCAGCTCAGCAGAGCCGCAGCGAGTAGGTCGGCTTGGCTGGCCCGCAGTGCGGCGTTGACGCGCTGGCGCTCCAGAATCTGCTCGAGCCCCTTCTTCGCCTGGGCGATGGGGTGCTCGCTGAAGAAGCTCTGCACGTCTGCGACTAACTCGGGTGTTGTCAGCAACTTCACGGGGTCGATCATGCGCGAGATTGTGTTGCCGGGGAACTTCTTGTTGGCGACATCCCACTGCTGACGAAGTGCCTGCCACGTGGCCGCACCGTGATGACGATTTGCGATGCAACGGTTCAGTAGGAATGGTGCGTTTTGCGTGCGCACTTCGCCGGAGAATGCGAGGGCGACGGTGCGCTCGATCTGCTCGGCCGCGGGGAACTCGGCCAGCGCGTAGAGGTAACGAAGCTGCTCCTGGGGTGTGCTGGGATTGCGGAACTTGGCAAGGAACTCGTCGTAGTCGGCATCGGTGCCGTGAGCGGCGACGGCGTTGGTGGCCGCTGCGACCAGCTCGGGGTCACCGCCCTCGCCACGGTCGTACGCCTGCAGGATTGCGCGGCACTGGGTGAGCGCGTCGTCATCGTTGCCCAACACGGCCAGCACGCCGACCAACAGGCCGCGCAGCTTGGCGATGAGGTCGCCTTCTCCGGCTACGTGCACCCAGCCGAGGTCTTCGACGACCGGCGAGACCAGCGTGGCGACGCGCTGTTGGAAGGCGGCGTATGCCGGGCCCTCCAACAGGCGGCCGACACCCCGTAGACCGATCGCAATTGCTTGCCACACAGCAAGCTCGCGATTGGAGCCGAAGCCCTCGACGAACTCGACGAAATCAATGGCGTTCAAGCGACCCGCGACAACTTCGTTCCACGCGTCATCGATCAGGTTGTAGCGGTCGACCGTGGTCAGCCCGTCGAGCTGACCGACGATGCGACCACGCAGCGCCGCGTCGTACGCAACACGCATGTAGCCGTGGCCGCCGGCATTCACAACGACGCCGCTCTCAGCGGAGGGCAGCGCAACTCGAAGGGCGAAGCCGTCGAGCAGCACCTTGGAGTCGACGCCATCGATACGCAGATGCAAGGGCACGACGAACAACGTCGGGTCGTCAGTCTCACCGTATGCGAAGCGCTGCTGGCTGAGCACCAGCTCGTTCCCATCGAGCCGGGCAGAGATGAGCGGGTACCCGGCCTGCCAGATCCAGCTGTCCATGAGTGCGCGCACCGGCGTGCCGGGGTTGGCTTCCTCGATGGCGTCCCACAGATCACCGGTTTCTGTGTTCGCGTACTCGTGCTTCGACAGGTAGTGGCTGACCCCAGCTTGGAAGGCCGACTCGCCCAGGTATTGCTCCAGCATGCGCAGCAGCGACCCACCCTTTTGGTACGTCAGTACATCGAACATGCCATCGCAATCGGCGGGTGCCTCGACAAAGAATTCGACGGTGCGAGTGCTGGCCAACGAGTCGACTTCGAATGCGGCACTGCGTTCCAGGCTGAACGTCGTCCAGCGCTGCCAGTCAGGGCGGTACGCGTTGCAACAGGCGATCTCCATGAAGGTGGCGAACGCCTCGTTCAGCCAAATTCCGTTCCACCACTTCATGGTCACCAGGTCGCCGAACCACATGTGCGCCATCTCGTGCGCAACCACATCGGCCAGGTTCTGCAGCTCGAATTGTGTGGCGGTGGCAGGGTCGGCCAACAGCAGGCTCTCGCGGTACGTAATGGCGCCGAGGTTCTCCATCGCACCGGCGGCGAAGTCGGGGAGCGCCAACATGTCGCACTTATCGGTGGGGTAGGGGATGCCGTAGTAGTTCTGATACCAACTCAACGAGTGAGCGCCCACGTCCAGCCCGAAGGCCGTGAGGTGTCCCTTGCCGGGCACATGGATGATTCGTAGCGGGATGTAGCTGTCGATGGTGCCGGCGCGAGGTACGAGCACCGGATCGGTGGCTTCCAGCAGGCCCACCACGAACGCAACCAGGTATGTGCTCATCGGCATCGTCTCGCCGAATCGCACGGCTACCTTGCCCGTGGCATTGCCGCTGCCGTCCTCGAAGATGGTCCGCTCGATCTCTGGGCCGTTGGAGATGGCCATCAGATGCGGCTCGACGATCAGCGTGACGTCGAAGACGGCCTTGAAGTCGGGCTCGTCGAAGCATGGAAACGCTCGCCGGCAATCGGTTGCCTGCATCTGCGACGTGGCGATGACCTGCTCGTTGCCATCGGCGTCGATGTACGTGCTGCGGTACCAGCCGTGCAGCTTGTCGTTGAGCGTGCCGGCGAACGTGATCTCGATGGTGGTGGTACCCGGCGCGGGGACGCTGTGGATGACCAGCCGCTCGGTGCCGGAGTGCAGCTCGAATGTCGCTTCCTCGCCGCCTACTTTGACCTCCGTGACGTCGAGTTCGACGGCGTTGAGCACGATGTTGGCAACCGTCTCGTTGACGGTGGCGTCGATGATGACGTGGCCAACAAAGGTGGCCGCTGCCAGATCTGGCTGCAGCGCAAGCGTGTAGCGGTGCGGGACGACCCCGCGCGGCAGTCGATACGGGTTGTTGGCGACCATGTCGGGGGCGATGGCGTCGGGGGCGATGGCGTCGGTCACGGCGCCAGGCTACCGGCGGCCCCTTCGCCGCCCAGCCCGGGTTGGCACTCGCACTGGTTGCGTGACACTGCCACCGGGGTTGGCGAGGGTCGGGTCGTGCGCGGCGCTCACCGGGTAGCGTTACCGCCCGTGCCAGCGTCTCCTTTGTACGACGTCGTCGGCGTGGGCAACGCCCTCGTAGACGTGATCAGCCATGCCGACGACCGCTTCATCGACGACTACGAGTTGGTGAGGGGGTCGATGACGCTGGTCGACACCGACCGCGCGTTGTTCCTGTATCGCGCTCTCGGGTCCGCCGTCGAAATGTCCGGTGGTTCTGCTGCAAACACGATGACAGGTGTCGCGTCATTCGGTGGCAAGGCTGCCTACATCGGAAAGGTCAGTAACGATGAGCTCGGCAACGTCTTTGGGCACGACCTGCGAGCAGTGGGCGTTCAGTTCCGCCCTGGGCAGCCTGATCTCGAAATTCCTACCGGCCGATGCATCATCGTGGTCACACCCGACGCCGAGCGCACGATGAACACGTACCTCGGTGTGTCGTCGCTGCTGTGCGTGACCGACATCGACGAGGAGACCGTCGCCGCCGGTCGGGTTCTCTACATGGAGGGCTATTTGTATGACCGGCCGGAGGCCAAGGAAGCGTTCCGGCGCGCGGCGGCCATCTCCCATGCCAACGGTCGCCAGGTGTCGCTGACGCTCAGCGACTCGTTCTGTGTTGATCGTCACCGCGCCGACTTTCGCTCGCTGGTCGCCGACGACGTCGACATCCTGTTCGGCAACGAGGACGAGCTGCTCTCGCTCTACGAACTGGATTCGTTCGACGAGGCAGTTGCTGCCGTGCAGCGTGACTGCCACCTTGCAGTCATCACCGTGGGTGCGCGCGGGTGCTACGTGATCAGCCGCGAGAGCGTGCTCACTGTTGCGGCGCAACCTGTCGCCCAGGTGCTCGACACCACCGGGGCCGGTGACCTGTTCGCAGCCGGATTCCTGTACGGCTACACGCGCGACCTGCCACTTGAAGAATGCGCGAAACTTGGCTCGATCGCTGCTGCCGAAGTCATCTCCCACGTTGGGCCCCGCCCACTTCTCGAACTGAAGACCCTGCTGCCATGACTGCTGAACCGTTGACCGACGCCGAACTCCGCACCATTGCCGAGGCATGGTTGGCAGCGGAACCCGACTCGGATATGCGAGAAGAGTTAGGCGCATTGCTGCACGGCTCACACGATGAGTTGCGCGAACGGTTCACTGGTCGGTTGCAGTTCGGTACGGCGGGGTTGCGTGCGGCCGTTGGCGTCGGGCCGCAGCGGATGAATCGCCTCGTGGTGCAGCAGGCCGCAGCCGGTCTCGTCGACTACCTACTGGCCAACGTGCCCGACGTGGCCGAACGCGGCGTGATCATCGGGTTCGACATGCGTCGCAAGAGCGATGCATTCGCCCTCGACACCGCCCGCGTGTGTGCTGCCCGTGGTGTCAAGGCGCTGCTGTTCGATCAGATCGTGCCCACCCCGGTGCTGGCCTGGAACATCACAGAGGTCGGTGCGGCAGCGGGCGTGATGGTGACCGCCTCGCACAATCCGCCGGCCGACAACGGTTACAAGGTGTACCTCGGTACCGGTGCTCAGATTGTGCCGCCCGCCGACTCCGATATCTCGGCCTGTATCGACGAGGTGGATGCGACGGCCGTGGAGCTGTCGACTGCCGATCACCCGCTGATCTCGTACCTGGGCACTGCCGAGATCGACGCCTACCTGGCCTCGGTGCGAGCCGCTCGGCTGCTGCCCGATCTTCCAGGCGTTGCGTCCGCGTACACCGCAATGCACGGCGTCGGCGGGGCTCCCTTGTTGGCAGCCTTCGAGCGGGCCGGGCTACCGGCACCATCGGTCGTCGCGCTGCAGCAGCAGCCCGACGGCACGTTCCCTACTGTTGCCTTCCCAAACCCGGAGGAACCGGGCGCAATGGACTTACTGATGGCGCAGGCCGCTTCGTCGGCTGCACTGATAGCGCTCGCGAATGACCCCGACGCTGATCGGATGGCTGCCGCAATTCCGACGCGTGAGGGCGGCTGGCGTCGACTCGGTGGCGACGAAATCGGCTGGCTGCTCGCGGACCACATCCTTGGCCACACCGCCGGCGAAGGTCGACTGGTCATCACCACGCTGGTGTCGTCCTCGCTGCTGGGTCGCATGGCCGCGGCGTACGGCGTGACATGCCTCGAAACGTTCACCGGCTTCAAGTGGATTGGGCACACGGTCCTGCAACACCCTGAACTGCGTTTCGTCTTCGGGTACGAGCAGGCGTTGGGCTACCTCGTGTGCGGCCAGCCGCTCGACAAGGACGGCATCACGGCAGCGGTCCTGATGGCCGAGGTGGCCGCGCTGGCGGCGTCCGAGGGGGTCACGTTGCAGGACCGATTGGATGCAATCACCGCCACCTATGGCCGACATGTGATGGCGGAGAAGTCACTTCGAATGGCGCCAGCAGACGGGGCGGCCGCCGTTGCTCGCATGCGGGCCGAACCGCCGACCGAAATTGGTGGCCGGGCGGTCACCGCCGTGCAGTGGTTCGAGGAGGCTGGCCTCTTGCGGCTCCAAATGGGTGACAAGTTGCGTGTGCAAGTCCGGCCCAGCGGCACCGAACCCAAGGTGAAGTTGTACGGCGAAGGCATTGACTGCGAACCCGCTGAGTACCTGGAAGCACTCGCCGACGCGCTGCTCTGAGGAAGTCCTTTCCAAGCTACTCGTGAGTAACTAGAGTGTCGGTGGTCACACCGCGGATGTGTGGCATCACAACATCAAAGGGGATGTTCATGCGCAAGGTTGGAATGGCAGTGGTGCTGTTGTCGGCTGGGTTGGCTCTGCCAGCGATCAGCTCGCAGGTTGCCCAGGCAGATGGGCCCGGGGCTGGTAGCCCATGGGTGGTCAGCGTCGGCGACTCGTACATCTCCGGTGAAGGAGGGCGGTGGGCTGGCAACAGCAACAGCAGCTCCGCCAGTGTCGATGCCGGCGGCGGTGCGGCGTACTTCGACAACGCCACGCACACGGCGGAGACCATCAACCGGTGCCACCGAAGTACGGCAGCAGAGATCTACATCGGTGGTGGCGTCAACAGTCTCAACCTGGCGTGCTCGGGCGCCAAGACGGCAACCTTCACCAGCAGCGAGGGATACTTCAAGCCGGGAATCGACTTCTACAGCAGCGGCACTAACCAGGGCCAAGCGCTGATGCTGCAGAACTTCGCGGCCACTCACAACGTGACGATGGTCCAGCTCTCGATCGGTGGTAACAACTTCAACTTCGCCGACATCATCCAGACCTGTGTCAGCAACTTCCTCACCTCGCCGTCATGGTGGCCGAACTATTGCAACGACGACGGCTCGGTCACGGCCAACTTCACTTCGGCCAACGTGACGGCCCAGACCAACGCGATTCTCGGTGCCATCAACAACATCAAGACCGCTATGGCCAACGCGGGATACAGCGCCGGTCAGTACACGATCGTGCAGCAGACCTACCCGTCGCCCGTGCCGAACGGTTCGGCGTTCCGTTACTCGCAGTCGGGTTACACCCGTCAGAACACCGGCGGCTGCGGCTTCTGGAACAACGACGCCAACTGGGCCAACACCACCGCGCTGGTGACGATCAACAACGCCGTCAAGGGTGCCGCTGCCTCCGCGGGCGTGAAGGTGCTCGATCTGGCCGGATCGTTCAATGGTCGTCGCCTGTGTGAGAACACGGTCAACCTGATGGAGAACAGTGGCAAAGCCAACTGGACGGTTGCCGGTGCGAGCGACGCGACCGAGTGGATCGATCAGATTCGTACCGTCAGCACTGTCTTCGGTCCATATTTCGTGCAGGAGAGCTTGCACCCCAACTGGTGGGGCGAGAAGGCCATCCGCAACTGCGTGCGCCAGGCGTACAACGGTGGCGCGGTGAAGGGTGGCGTCTGCACCCGCGGCACCGGTCTCAACGCCAACGGCGAACCCAACATGACAGTCATCTGAAACGGTTCAGCTGAACCGCAGTAGACGGCCCGGGGCACACGCCCCGGGCCGTTCCGCGTCTGGGGTCAGATGGTCTCGAGACCCAGGGCCTCGAGGATCAAGTTGGTGTAGAACGTCGCTGGGGCGGGGCCGTTGCACGAGATGTGAATGCCGTCGGCGCAGAGCTCGGCGGCGGAGGCCTGCGCGTCCCAGTCGATGATCGAGACGTTCGGGTAGTTGTCTGGTAGCCCTCGGATCAGTTCGTTGTTGGCTGCCACATACTCGATGTCAGCGTGGACGGTCAGGAACACCACGCCAGCCACGTCTGCGGGCACCTCGGCCATGATGGCATAGAGTTCCGCCTGCGTCAGCGGAGCATTCGTGCCGACCTGGACCACGAGGGTCGTGCCGAACCCAACATCACCGATGTTGCCCAGCTGAAGGAGTGCGTTCTTCACGCCCTCCGGCCCGCTGTCGCCCGTTGCTTGCACAAGCACTCCCGCCGATTCGAGCTGCGAGACCGCTCCGGCCATCACGGACTCGCCGACCGCCACGTACTTCTGCGCAACCTTGGGCAGGGTCGTGTCGCTCTGGTCTTGTGCGATGTAGATCCTGCCGCTGGGACTCGTCAAGGTCAGGCGGCCTGAAGCGTCCAGTGAAAGCTGGGTTCCGTCGGCGACTGGGACGACGGGGGTCAGTCCCTCCGGGCAGCCCATAGCCGTGGATACCATCTCATCCTCGTCTATCCCGAGCGTGGCGCCCGTGATCGTCCAGCCACCCGGCAGCGAAAGATCGAATCCGTACTGGTTGCATCCGTCGAAACCCGCGAGGCGGCCGTCATGTTGAAGCGTGAACCACGGCGCAGGTTCAGCGCTCACCGCGACCCCGTCGACGGTCACGACAGTCCACTGAATGTCGACGAGTCCACCTCGCAGCGGGCTTCCCGCTTCGACGGTCGGAGGCACGAGGTCAGTCGACATTGAGACCGATTCGGCAGGCCCAACTCGATCGGGATCGTCCCTACTCACTATCAGGGCGACCGAGGCGACGACTGCGGCCGCGGCGACAGACCAGCCGATGATCTTCCACCACCTCCGGCCGGCTTCGGGGGCCGCTGCTTTTCGGGTGAGTTCTGCTCGTAGCTCGGCGTGGAAATCGGGGCGAGCGATGGTCTCATCGCCTGTGTGATCGTCGATCCAGGTCTCAGGCATGTCGGATGTCCTTTCCGCGCAGGCGGGCTCGTGCCCTGGCCAATAGTGATTCGGCGGCGTGTGTAGAAACGCCGAGCGCATCGGCAACGTCGGGCACCGAGAGGTTGTCGACGTAACGCAACACCAACGCGGCGCGCTCGCGCTCGGGAAGATCGGCCAGCTGCGAAGGCATCACGGTCGACTCGGCGGGCGCGTCGTTTGTAGCCACCAATCGCAGCCGACGCTCCTCGCGTTCGGCCGACCGAACGCGATCGAGGAAGCGATTGCGAATGGTGGTGATCAGGTAGCCGACCTGCAGCTCGCGCGATGGGTCCGCGCGCAGCTGCTGCAACAGCGAGGTGTACGCGTCGTGCACCAAGTCCTCAGCGCGGTGGCGTTCGCTGCCGCACAGTCGACCGGCGTAGCGATACGCCTCGTCGAAGGTCTGGTCGTAGAAGACAAGAAACCGATCGCGCTCCTTTGACCCTCGCCGCGACTCGTTCACAACTGGTTCAACGACGCCGACGTCGTTGTTCCGTCGCGGCCATCAGGACGTCAGGATGCGGGGGAGCCGAATTGGCGGTCGCCGGCGTCACCGAGGCCAGGCACTATGAACGCAGTTTCGTTGAGGCGCTCGTCGAGCGAGGCGGTGTAGACGGCAAGATCGAGGCCGCTCTGGCGGAGCAGTTCGATGCCTTCCGGTGCGGCGAGCACGCAGACGACGATGATCGTGCCCGTGGCGCCGCGCTCCACCAGCAGGTTGCAGGTATGTGCGAGCGAACCACCAGTCGCCAGCATCGGGTCGAGCACGATGATCTGCCGGCCGGCGAGCGACTCGGGCAGCTTGTTGACGTACGGCTTTGGTTGGTGGGTCTCCTCGTCGCGGGCCACGCCGATGAAACCAACGTCGGCGTTCGGCAGCAGCTCCTGCGCGGCGTGCAGGAAGCCGAGACCGGCGCGCAGCACCGGCACGACGACCGGCTGGTTGGTCAGCTGGCGCCCGAGCGTCTCGGTGAGCGGCGTCTGCACTCGCACGGCGTGAGTGGGCAGGCCCCTGGTCGCCTCGGCGAGCAGCAGCGTGCCGATGCGCTCGAGCTCCTGGCGGAACAGTGCGTTGGGCGTGTCCTTGTCGCGCACGCGAGTGAGCGAGTCTGCGATCAGCGGGTGGTCAACGACATGAAGTGCGACAGCCATGTCACGAGTGTGCCAGACCCGTTCGCTCCCAGCCACCTCCGCGTTTGTGCACTTTCGTGGGGCGGGTTCAAACGGTGGGTTCAGGCGCGGGCGGCGGCGTACCTGGGCTTGATCACTTCGTTGATCAGGCGCAGGCGTTCGGGGAAGGGGGCGAACGCGCTCTTCATGCCGTTGATCGTCAGCCACTCGAAGTCATCGATGCCCCAGCCGAACGCATCGCGCAGTTGCTCCATCTCGTACGTCATCGACGTAGCGCTCATCAGACGATTGTCGGTGTTGAGGGTCACGCGAAACTTCAGCCTGCGCAGCATGCCGATGGGGTGGTCGGCGACGCTGGCGCAGATGCCGGTACCGACGTTGCTGGTGGGGCACAGCTCGAGCGGAATTCGACGGTCGCGCACGAACGTGGCCAGCCTGCCCAACGTCTCGGAACCTTCGGGGCCGGTGATGTCGTCGACGATGCGCACGCCGTGACCCAGCCGCTCGGCCCCGCAGAACTGCACGGCTTCCCAGATCGAGGGCAACCCGAAAGCTTCTCCGGCGTGGATGGTGGTGTGAAAGTTCTCGCGACGCACGTACTCGAAAGCATCGAGGTGACGTGTTGGCGGGTACCCGGCTTCGGCACCGGCAATATCGAACCCAACGCAGCCGGCGTCGCGCCACCGCACCGCCAACGCGGCGATCTCGCTGCTGCGGGCAGCGGTTCGCATGGCCGAACAAATGAGATAGATGGTCAAGTCGTTGCCCTCTGCGCCCCGACGGAAACCGTCGAGAATTGCGGCGACCACTTCGTCGAGCGTCAGCCCCTGCTCGGTGCACAGTTCGGGTGCCATGCGGACTTCGGCATACACGACGCCGTCGGCGGCAAGGTCGACAGCGCACTCGTACGACACGCGCTCGATTGCGTCGCGATGCTGCATCACGCCAACCGTGTGAGCAAAGGTTTCCAGGTACAGCACCAGGTCGTTGCGCTTGGCGCCCCGGTTGAACCACGAGGCCAATTCCTCCGTGTCGTGCGACGGCAGGTTCTTGTAGCCGTACTCGTTGGCCAGCTCGATCACCGTCGCCGGGCGCAAACCACCATCCAGATGGTCGTGAAGGAGGACCTTGGGAAGCGAGGTGATGTTCATTGCTTGTCGTGACTGTGAGCGGTGACCATCGCATCAGCGTAGGCGGCCGTCCGCAGCGCCCCTACCCTGGTGTGCATGGATCAGCCAGTCCCCACGCTCACGATCTTGGGCAACACCGTTCGTCATCCAGTCGACCACGTGGAGGTGTTCCCGGCGCCCGCTCATGTCACGACGGTGAAGTTCACCAACGACGAGCTGGCTTCCATGTGCCCGGTCACACAGCAGCCCGACCTCAGCACCGTCGTCATCGAGTACGTGCCCGCCGACTGGTGCATCGAGAGCAAAAGTCTGAAGCTGTATCTGTGGGGTTACCGCGATCGCGCCGTGTTCGCCGAGGCGATGGCCGCCGAGATCGCCGCCGAAGTGATGTTGTCCGCCAAGCCCCAGCACGTCCGAGTCACGCTCACGCAACGCCCGCGAGGCGGCATCGAAGTCCAAGCCGTCGCCGAGCTCGGCACACTCTAACCACGCGTGGCTAGGGGCGGGACTGCAGGGCGCCAGCCGAGCGCAACGCGGCGATCTCGTCGGCGGTGTAGCCGACTTCCAGCAGCACTTCGTCGCCGTGTTCGCCGATCAATGGCGCATGTCGCCGGACCGACGTCGGCGTGGAGTCGAAACGGACACCCGACGGGATCACGTGGTAGGGACCGACAAGCGGATGGTCCGCCAAGGGCAAGGCTGCGACCAGATCGTCGAGACTGGCGACGCGCACCGCAGGAATGTCGTGCTCCTCGCAGAACGAAAGCCACTCATCGGTGGTGCGGGTGGCCAGCACGTCGGCCACGTGTCCGTACAACTCGTTCGCGGCTTGTGCTCGCAGCAACCGGGTCTCCAGCCGCGGATCGCTCGCCAACTCAGCCTTCCCGCCGGCAACGAACAGGTCGATGAAGTTGGCCTTGCTGTAGGGGAGCGCATGCATCCACCCGTCGAGCGTGCGTTGCGGGCCCCGGTTCGGCATCAGTGCGCGCACGTATCCCGCGGGTCCGACAGCTGGCGACGGAATGGCCGCACTGCCGTGCTCCGCCAACATGAATGCGGTCATCGCCTCCACCATGGGCACTTCCAAGCGCTGCCCTTCACCCGTGCGATCGCGGTGGTGCAAGGCGGCCAACACTGCGTACACAATGGTGAGGCCGCTGACCTTGTCGGCCACGATCGTCGGTGCAATCGCGGGCACGCCGTCACGCAATAGGTACGTATCGGCCAGGCCGGCGGCCGACTGGATGACGTCGTCGTACGCGGGTCGGTTGCCGTCGGGTCCGTCGGTCGGCCAGCCCTGCGCCTGGCAGAAGATCACCTCCGGGTTGCGCGCGCGGAGATCCTCGTAGGTCAGCCCCAGCCGACCGAGCGGGCCCGGACGCAGGTTGGTGATCACGATGTCGGCGCGCTCGGCCAATCGCAGGCACGCCTCGCGGCCGGACGGGTGCTTGAGATCGAGCGAGATGTTGCGCTTGTTGCGCAGCAGGTTCAGCGACACGCCCGACAACTGGGGGTGCGGCCCCGGGCCCATGAAGCGGTTGGTGTCGCCATGGATGTCTTCCACGCTGATCACCTCCGCACCCAGGTCGCCGAGGATCTGGGTTGCCATTGGCCCCATCACAACCGACGTCAGATCCAACACGCGTACATCTGAAAGTGGGCCGCCCACTGGAGTCGTCATGTCGCTGCTAGTGACTCTCGCCGCTTCTGTAGGGCAGGCCGGCGTGGGCCGGAGGACGCAGGCGTTGACTTGCGGTCGACAACACGACGAGGGTCAGTACGTAGGGGGCCGACTTCGTGAGCGGCTCTGGCACCTTGTCGATGGTGAGGTAACCGATCAGCAGTACGGCGCCAGCGATGGCTCCATTGATGGCTGGCACCACCTTGCGCTGAACCAGCGACATCACCACGAGCATGCAGCATGCGAACGTTCCGAACAGGAACAGCTTGGGTAGGGCATCTGGGCCAACCAGGTTCAGCGCCTCAGCGAAGCCGAAGAGCGTTGCGCCGCCGAGAATGCCCATCGGTCGCCAGTTGCCGAAGATGGTCGTCGCGAGGCCGATGTAGCCGCGGTTGGCGGTCTGACCCTGCTGGTAGTAGTTCGATGACACGATGGCAAGGAAGCCGCCGCCGAAGCCGGCGAAGGCCCCACTGATCGCCATCGCCGCGTACCGCAGCGGCGTCACTTTGACGCCGAGCGACTCGGCCGCCGCCGGAGCCTCGCCCGACGAGCGCAGTCGCAGGCCGAAGCGAGTACGCCACAGCACCCACGCCGAGAACGGCACGAGGGCAAGGGCGATGATCGACGCCATCGAGACATTGACGACGAGGCCTCGCATGATGCCAGCGAGGTCGCCGATCACGGGCCACGCTTTACGCTCCAGCCAGCCGAGCATGTCGGGACTGGTCCACCCGCCGATCTTGCCGCCGGCAAGGAACGGCACATCGATGCTGGGGATACCGGATTGCTGTTTGGGCGACTTGCTGATGCCGCCACCGGCGGCGTCACCGGCGGTGCCTTTGCCGTAGACGAGTTCGCTCAGATATCGCATCGCGCCAAAGGCAAAAAGGTTGATGGACACACCGGAGATTACGTGGTTGACGTTGAATCGCACGACAGCGACTGCGTGGATGAGACCACCCACGGACCCAGCCACGATTGCCATCATCAGACCCACCCATGGGCCGTACTTCCACGCCCCATAGCCGCCGAACCACGTACCCAAAATCATCATGCCCTCGATGGCGATGTTGACGATGCCGACGCGTTCGGCCCACAGCCCGGCAAGGCCCGCCAGCAGAATCGGGATGGTCACGCGCAGCGTGGTGCCCATCGTGCCCGACGATGTGAGGTCCTTGCCGTCGGTGATCACCCGGGTCAGCGACAGCAGTAGGAACAACGTGCCTGCCATCGCCAAGAGGCGCGCCGTTGACGGCTTGCTGATGAACGTCACCCAGGTTCGAGTAGGCGAGGTTGGGGCTGCGGGTGTGTCGAGTTGGACGCTCATGCTGCCACCGCCGCAGGTGCTGCCAATTGGGCGGCCGTTCGGTCGGCGGTGCGTTTCGCGACGCGGCGTCCGACCACCTCGTTCACAATCACCACAGTGAGCAGAATGATGGCCTTGATGACCAGCACGATCGATTGCGGGATCTTGGCCAGCTGCAAGGGGCCAGCCACTGAGTCGAGAAAGCCCCAGAGGAGGGCCGACACGATGATGCCGGCTGGGTGATTTCGGCCAAGGAGTGCGACCGCAATTCCGTTGAAGCCGTAACCATCCGGGCGCGTTGGGCCGTAGGCGTGCGTGTCACCCAACAGCGACGGCATGCCGGCCAGACCGGCGACGGCGCCTGAGAGCAGCATCGCGATCACAATCATGCGGTTGGAACTGATTCCAGCGGTGCGTGCTGCCACCGCGTTGTAGCCCGATGCCCGCAGGCGGAAACCGAACTTGCTCTTGTAGACGAGCAACCAGAACCCGAGCACGATGAGCAGCGCGATCAGGATGAACGAGGTGACCTCGACCGTCGTAGTGGCCTTGCCAGTCTTGGACGACACGGTGAACAGCGACGGCATCCACGCCGAGGTGGGCAGCGGCTTGGTCTTCACATCCAAGTTGCCCGGCGTCTCGAAACGGAAGTGCTCGTTGAACAGCCAGTCGATGACACTGAGGGCGATTGCGTTGAGCATGATCGTTGCGATCACCTCGTTGACGCCCTTCTTCACCTTCAAGACGGCGGCGATCCCCGCCCACGCGGCGCCGGCTGTCATAGCAACCAAGAGGCACAGCGAGACGTGCAGGACCGGTGGAAGGTGGACGTACGCACCGACGACGGCGGCCCAGAACATGCCCATCAAGAACTGTCCCTCGACACCGATGTTGAACAGGTTCATCTTGAAGCCGATGGCCACGGCGACGGCCGCAATGATGAGCGGTGTTGCACGTTGTAGCGCTTCGGCGAGCTTCACCTTGTTGAGGCCCGCGTCCAGCATCTTCGAGTAGGCGTCGAGCGGGTTCTTACCGGTGATGGACAGCAAGACGCCAGCGATCACCAGAGCCAGCAGCACAGCTGCGAGCGAGCTGGCAAGCGTGATGAGCGCGGATTGTCCGCTGCGGTTGCGGGTGATGCGGCTGAAGACGCCGGCGGCGCCTTCAGCGGAGGCCTCGATTGGTGTGTTCACGATGCGACCTCCTGCAGCCCGCCGGTCATGTAGGTGCCCAGGAGCTCGGGCGTTGCCTCGCTCGGTGTCAAGCGAGCGTTGATGCGTCCGTCGTACATGACCACGATGTTGTCCGACAGGCCGATCAGCTCTTCAAGATCGGCCGAAATCAGCAGTACCGCCAGCCCTTCATCGCGGGCCATTCGCAGCGTGTCCCAGATGGCCGACTGAGCACCGATGTCGACTCCACGAGTCGGATGTGCGGCGATCAGCACACGAGGATTGCTGGAGAGCTCGCGACCGACCAACAGCTTTTGCTGGTTGCCACCCGACAGCGCAAACGCGGGCACCACTTCGCTGGGCGTACGCACATCGAAGCGTTTGATGATGTCGCGGCAATCGCGCTTTGTCGCCGCTGCGTCAATGAACGGGCCGCGCGAGAACGTGGGGTCGGCGTCGCGGCCGAGGAGAGAGTTTTCCCACAGCGGGGCTTCCAGCAGGAGCCCTTCACGGTGGCGGTCGAATGGGATGTAGGACAAGCCATTGACGAGGCGATCGTGTGAGCTGTCACTTGTGACGTCCTCGCCGCCGATGAGCACAGCACCCGCGGCTGGTTGCACTTGGCCGAGAATGGCTTCGCACAACTCGAACTGCCCGTTCCCTTCGACCCCGGCAACGCCGAGCACTTCGCCCTCCCGGATCGAGAATGACACGCCGTCGACGAGCAGACGCTCGCCCGGCCCGGCAACCGACAGGCCACGCACCTCGAGCCGCACGACGGACCCGACTTCGCTGGTGCGTCCGTGAGGCGAGGGCAGCTCGCTGCCAACCATCAGCTCGGCCAGCTCACCGCGAGTGACCTTGTCCGGCTTGACTTCCGCCACCGTTGTGCCACCGCGAATCACGGTGATGTCGTCGGACACGGCAAGCACCTCGTCGAGCTTGTGAGAGATGAAGATGATCGTCGCGCCGTCAGCAACGAGACGACGAAGGTTGCCGAAGAGCTCGTCGACTTCCTGAGGAACCAGCACCGCCGTTGGCTCGTCGAGAATCAGGATTCGCGCGCCGCGGAAGAGCACTTTGAGGATCTCTACGCGCTGGCGCTGCCCAACGCCCAGGTCCGAGACATTGGCGTCGAGATCGACGTGCGTGCCTGATTGCTTCATGATGGCGTCGAGCGTGGCACGAGCGTCGTCGAACTGGACGACGCCCTTGGAGGTCGGCTCGGCGCCAAGGACGATGTTCTCGAGCACCGTGAAGTTGTCGGCCAGCATGAAGTGCTGATGCACCATGCCGATCCCGGCAGCGATCGCATCGCTCGGCGACCGCAACACCACGTTGTTGCCGTTCACGAAGATGGACCCCGCTTCAGGCTGATGCATGCCGTACAGCGTCTTCATGAGCGTGCTTTTGCCGGCGCCGTTCTCGCCGACGATGGCGTGAATCGTGCCGGTCCGAACGCTGAGGTTCACGTCGTGGTTTGCGATCACACCGGGGAACCGCTTTTCGATTCCCTCCAACTGCACCGCCAGGCCGTCGCTGGTCATTCTTCCCCTTCACGAAAAAACGTAGCCATTGCTGCTGCCGTTATAGCAGAGAGCCCGGGGGCGGACCCCCGGGCTCTCGTTGTCTCAACTCTGTGTGATCGAACTCAGACCACAGCTTCGGTCGATCAGGGGGTGGGAGCGGTCGGAACGACGACCTTGCCTGACACGATGTCGGCCTTGATGGCGTCAAGCTGATCCTTCACGTCGTCCAGGTAGCCACCCGAGGTCGAGTAGCCAACACCGTCGACCGCGAGGTCGTAGGTGGCGAAGCCGCCGGCAAGGGTGCCTGCCTGGAATGCCTTGACGGTCTCGAAGACGGCAACGTCAACGCGCTTGATCATCGAGGTCAGGATGTGCTTCTGCTCGTCGGCCGTGGCGGTGAGGTACTGGTCGCTGTCGACGCCAATTGCCCATGCATCGGACTCGACTGCTGCTGCAATCGTGCCGGCGCCCGAGCCACCCGCGGCGGTGTAGACGACGTCTGCGCCATCTGCGTACCAACCGTTGGCGATTTCCTTGGCCTTGTCAGGCGAGTTCCAGGCGTTGTTGTCGCCAGCGGCGCCCAGGTACTGCACTTCCACGACGATGTCGGGGTTGATCGACTTCGCGCCAGCGGTGTAGCCAGCTTCGAACTTCTTGATGAGGTCGATTTCCTGACCACCGATGAAACCAATGTGGCCCGACTTGCTCTTCAGCGCCGCAGCGGCACCAACGAGGTAGGAACCCTGCTCCTCGGCGAAGCCCAGGAACGTGATGTTGGCCGGGGCGTCAGCGATGAAGCCGTCGACAATCGCGTACGAGGTGTCGGGGTTGGCGGCGGCCACTACGGCCAGGCCGTCACCGAAGGCGAAGCCAACGGCGATCACCGGGTTGTCACCGTTGCCGGTGAGGGTCTCGAGGTTCGGCTTGCGGTCCTCAGCAGTGGTGGCTTCCAGTTCGTCGACCGTTGCGCCCAGCTCCGAGGTTGCCTGATCGGCGCCACGAGCGGCTGAGTCGTTGAACGTTCCGTCGCCACGGCCGCCGGTATCGAACGCGATGCCGACATTGAGGTCGCCTGCTGGAGCGGTTGTATCGCCGGTTGCGGTGGTGTCGGCAGTTGATTCGGCCGGTGCGGTGGTGGTGTCGCTAGATGACGAGTTGTCGTCGCCACACGCCGCAGCAATCAGGCCGAAGGTGGCAATGAATGCCATCGCGGCTACGCGCTTGGTATTGCGCATTTTTCTCCCCCTTGGAGTATTGGATTTGTGGATGGAGTATCCGCTCCGAAGCCTAGCCGCGACGGAACGCCGCGCTTCGGTCCCCACGGGCTCGTAACCTTGCTGTGATGTCGATGTCACAAGGGCACCGAGGTGCTCCAGCCAGCCGCGGACGGGCCAGTCGGCGCACCTATCTGGTGCGTCGACTGGTGGTCGGCGCGTTCCTGCTGGCGCTTGGCTGGGCTGTTTTCGGCGTGATCGGTGGTCTGCTGGGTGGCGACGATACGACCAAGGTCGCAGCGGTCGAGCCCACCATCAACACCGTGTTCGACGGCGGCAACGTCACGACGCTGCCGTCGACCACCACTACCCAGCCGCCGCCGAAGGAGGTGGTGGCACCCTCGGCTGCCAACCCCGCCGAGTTGCTGATCCTCGGCGACAGCGATGCCGGCACGTTCGGGCCGTACCTCAAAACACTGCTCGACGGCTACGGCATCGTGACCACTCGGCTCGACTACAAAGTGTCGTCCGGGCTGGCGCGGCCCGACTTCTTCGACTGGCCATCGCACATGCGCGAGATTGTGCCGGAGGTCAATCCCGACATCGTGATCGCCACGTTCGGTGGCAATGATGCCCAGGGTTTACGAAATCTTGACGAATCGTGGGCCGTCGATCGCGAGCCGTCGGCAGACGACACAGAGTGGCGCGACGAGTACGGCCGCCGAGTGGGCGACGCGATGGACTACCTCAGTGATGGCAATCGGACTCTGATTTGGGTCGGCATCCCCAACGACGACAACCCGGAGGTCACCGCTCGCCTGAAGGTACAAGACGAGGTGGTGCGTGCGGAAGCTGCCAAGCGGCCGAAGGTGGTCTTCATTGACACCTGGAAGCGATTCAGCGGTCGCAATGGTGGCTGGGCAGAATTCGTCGTCGACCCTCGTGACGGTGAGGGCAAGGACGTGCGTGCCGACGACGGGTTCCACCTCAACCAGAGCGGCGCCGAAATTCTCGCCATCGACATCGCCGAAGCAGTCAAATCCGACCTCCGAGCCCGCGGCGGCGCCATCTAGCCCCGAACTGGTTCTTCCCAAACACGTACGTAGCGTTCTGGGAAGCCCCAGTTGCGCACGCACGAAGTTTTGCGACGGGCGAGGCCCGCTGTGAGACCTGCTGTGAGCCGGATGCATTGAGTGGCACGCATGACTGTCACCAACAGAGGTATCAAAATTCAAGGCGATCAACCGCTCGTCTTCCTTCGCAAGCTGCAGCAGCTCGAGCAGCTCATTGCCTCGATCGGCCAACCCTGCTGGGCCTCGGGTACGACCGGCGCGGCGTTGCTCGGGTTCGACGCCTTCGCGTTGAAGGCGCCATTCCATGTCGCCGTGCCGCGAGCCCGAGTCGTGCATCGCCACGGACATTTCATCCATCGGGCGCGGTCGATCACCAAGCTCGACATGACCACGGCGATTGGTTTGCCCTGCCTGTCCGCCACCCGAGTGCTGATCGACCTGGCCGCGAAAGAGTCGCCCAAGCGATTGACTGTCGCGCTCGATAGTGCGCTTCGCGACGGGCTGACCAGTAACGACTTTTTGCACCGGCGCATTGTTTCGCTCCGCGGTCGCGGTCGCTTGGGTTGTGTGTCCCTCCTTGCTGTAATCGCCGGAATCGAGGCGAGCAGGGGCGGGCACTCGTATCTCGAGCGGACGTTTCTTGAGATGCTGGACGACTTGGGCTTTCCTCGCCCAGACACCCAGCGGATTCTCGCGAACGCAAGAAGAAGCTGGTGCGAGTGGACTGCCACTTCCCCGGCACGAACGTGGTTGTCGAGCTCCTGGGCTATTCGTGGCATCGGAATACCATGCAGATGCAAGAGGATGCAGAGCGGCTGAACCGTCTGCAGCTCGACGGTTTCCTCGGTATGCAGTTCACCTACACCGACGTGGTGACTCGCTCCGCGACGATGCTCAGCAACCTCACAGAAGCCCTCGGCAAGGTCGTTGCGGCCGCAACTGGTTCTTCCCAGAACCGTACGTAGCCTTCTGGGAAGGCCGGGTTGGACCCGGGGCGCTCGAGCTACTGCTGGCGGCCGCGTAGTTGGATGGCCAACCGGCGGGCTTCCACGTTTTCGGCGCTGAAGTTTTCGCGCTGCCAACGGCCGGCGTTGATGGCCTCGATCTTCCAGCCGGGCTCCTCGGCAGTGATCTCGCCGTACGTGGCGCGCATCTGGCGGACGCCTGGCTGATCGTTGCCGATGATGTCGCGCGCCAGCTGGCGGGTGAACGGCAGCAGGTCGGCGTGCGACACGACGTGATTGACGAGCCCGAACTGCAAGGCTTCCTCGGCGAGGAGAAAGTTGCCGGTGAAGCTCATCTCGCGGGCGCGGCGAACGCCGATGGCCTGCGGCAGTAGCACCGTGAGACCCCAGCCCGGCATGACGCCGACTCGTGAGTGAGTGTCACCGAACTTGGCGAACTCGCTGGCGACCAGGAAGTCGCAGTTGAGGGCCAGCTCGAACCCGCCGGTGATGGCAACGCCGTTGACAGCGCCGATGAGCGGCTTGACCATGGCGGGGAACGGCCCGCGCACCCCGTCGCGATTCGGCCGACCATCGGCACCGGTGGCGCCGAGACTGCCGCCGGTGGAGCCGAGCTCCTTCAGGTCGAGCCCGGCGCAAAAGGCCGGGTCGCTGCCGGTGAGGATGACGACGTCTACCTCGTCGCTGGCGTCCGCCTCGCGGAGGCGTTCGGGCAGGATGCGCAACACTTCGCTCGAAAGCGCGTTACGCGCCTCGGGGCGATTGAGGGTGATGGTGGCGATTCGTTCGCTCACCTCGTAGAGCACGACGTCGGACATGGCCGCGACGTTGTCACACGTCAGCGCAGATCGGCGAGCCGCACCAGGGTGGTGGCAATCCAACCGCCGAGCACGCCGAGGTGATCGTCGAGCAGCGTGTTGGCGCCGTCGGCGAGCGTGACTTCGGCCAGCTCGTACAGGCCCTCGTAGGTGAGCTCGACCGCGTACTCCGGAATCTCGCGCGACTCTTCGGCGTATGCGGTCTCGATCGTGACCCCCGCCCGCTCCAGGCGGCCGTCGCCGATGAGCGGGCTGAGTTCTTCGGTCGCCCCGTAGAACCGCTGCACCTGTGGCGCGTCCAGCAAATTCTGCACACGAAACACAATCTCGATCTCGATGGCCGGCAGGCGCTCGAGGACTTCGTCGACGTTCCACTGGCGATACGCGGTCTGGCTCCACGACGGCCAGTCGAATGTGATGTGTGCGACCACGTGCGGCGGTAGGCCCTCGCCTGGGAGCCCGTAGCTCGTCTCCCATGTGAGGTCGCCCAGCAGGATGTCGGATTGGAAGTGTTCCTCGAAGGGCTGACGCTCCAAGAACGCAGACTCGAAGGCGTCGCGTAGCGCACTGATGGCATCGGTGAAAACGTGGTCGAGCATGCGCCTGCGACGGTAGCGGGCGCGGTCGTGTAGGTGACGGCGTACGTGAGTACGGTTGCAGCCATGTCGCTCGTACTTGTCGATGTGGCCGACGGTGTCGCCACGCTCACGCTCAACAATCCCGCCGAACGCAACACGCTGACGGCGCCAATGGTGGCCGAGATCATCGCGGCGATGGATGAGATCGAGGTCAACTCAGCGGTCGGAGAGCTGGTTGTCACCGGCGCCGCCCCGGCCTTTTGTGCAGGAGCCAACCTCGGCAACCTTGCCGAGTCGACCAAAGAGAGCCTCGGTGGCATTTACGAGGGGTTCTTGCGGATCGCCCGCAGCCCGCTGCCGACGTTGGCCGCGGTCAACGGTGCGGCAGTCGGCGCAGGCATGAACCTGGCGCTTGGTTGCGACGTTCGCCTGGCTGCCCGGCGAGCGAAGTTCGACACACGCTTCTTGCAGATCGGTATTCACCCCGGCGGCGGTCACACCTGGATGCTGCGCCGCATCGTCGGTCCGCAAGCGACGTTTGCCGGCGTGGTGTTCGGTGAGGTCATGGATGGCGTGGAGGCCGAACGGGTGGGCCTCGTTCATCGCTGCTATGACGACGATCAGCTGCTGGCAGCCGCGCATGAAATGGCAGCCCGCGCAGCGACAGCGCCGCGCGAGCTCCTGATCGAAGTGAAGAAGACCATCAAGGACATGGCCGACGTCGGCACTCACCCCGAGGCCGTCGACCGTGAGTTGGTGCCGCAGGTGTGGAGCACCCGCCAGCCCTGGTTCGCCGAACGAATTGCTGCCCTGCAGGCAAAGATCAGCTCCAAGAAGCCCTGAACCAGCGCTTCTCGAAAAAGCGCGCACAACTGTTACCAAAAGCCTCTACCTGGTCACCACGGGGTCGTCTACCGTTCGCGACGAAAGCACAGTACGTTCCGAACACGGAGGTACCCATGAGCCAGCGCCATCGCAACCAAGAGGCGGCCCCGCCGCCGAAAGTGGATGCACAGGCACACGCCCACAACGAGCGGCATCGCATCAACAGCGAGCTGCATGCAGTTGCGGCCCAAGTGAGTGCGGGTTACGAGCCCGACGAGGTGCATGAACCCGGTAGAGCCTGGGTTCCGCCTCACCACCACGACGCCGAGCGCGGCAAGAAGAGCGCCATGGCCAAGCCCATGCGTCACTGGAAGGTCAAGGATTGGAAACGGCGCAGCGCGGTGCGTAAGGCGAAGGCGCAGCAAATGCGTCTCGCCGCCGAACAAGCCTGAGTCGGCGAGTCGAGTTCGGACGGTCGGTCGCTTGGCCTCAGAGCCAGGCGAGCGACAGTTCGTCGCGACGCGCCTGCCACTCCTCGGCCGTGATGGCATAGCGAATGTGGTCTTCCCAGGTGCCGTTGATCTCGAGGAATCGCTGAGCGATGCCTTCGTCGCGCAGCGCCAACACCTCGACGACGCGACGGCTATTGAGATTGCGCGGCACGATGCAGATCTCCAGACGATGCAAATGGAGTTGCTCGAACGCAAAGCGCACGACGGCGGCAACACCCTCGGCGATATAGCGGTTGCCCGCCTTCTCGCGGTCGATCCAGTACCCGATGGTGCCGGTTTGTTGGGCACCGCGAACGACGCCGTTGAGATTGATCTCGCCCGCGAAGTCGGCCCCGATGAAGACTCCGAAGCCATACGCGATACCCACCTGGCGGTCGCGGTCGCGCGCGTTGCACCGCGAGGTGAATGCGTCGCGATCACGGGTGGGGTCGAGCAGGTTCGCTGGCCGCAGCGGTTCCCACGGGGTGAGCCATTGATCGTTGCGTTGGCGGACCTCGCTCCACTGGTGCCAGTCTGAGGCAGCCAACGGGCGCAGCATCACGCGGCGGCCGTACAGACGTATCGATGCCCCCGACGGCATCGAGGGGTGACCGTAACCGCGTGTGCTCACCGGGCAACCTCGTCGCCGACAATCGAGAGCGCCACAGCCTTGAGCCCGCGCAGCGTTGCGACCAGCGCGCAGCACACTCCGAGGATGTGGTGCACCTCCTGCTGGGGGAGGCCGGGGTTGAGGCATCGGTCCCGGGCGCTCTCGGTTGCCAGCGTTCGGAACACCTCCTCGGTCGCGCCGCGCGACACCTCGAACGGCAACGGACTCTGATGGCCGACCTCAGTGTCGACCAGCGCTTGCAGGCCCGGCCCTCGCACCTCGATGCAATCGGCGAAGGCCGCGCTTGGCACCTCGCGAGTGACGTCCTCGATATGGTCCATGAAGAGGCCGATTGCGTTCGTCAGCTCCTCCGGTAGCGGTGGGTCGCTGGCGATCATTGCGGCGAGCGAAACGGTACCGACCGGCACTGAATAGCTGGCTCCCGACTCATCGTCGCGAAACTCACAGTGCTGTTCCCCGAGATCGAGGTGCAAGGTCGTCATTGAGCCTCTTCTACTGCCAGGCGTGCGGCAACCCAGCGCCCCACAGGGTCGTCTCCGCCGGCCAGAAAGTAGGCGTAGTGGGCATGGAGGCATTTCACGCCCTGGCGTGTGCCAGCCACGCCGCCAGAAGGACGAGGGCCGGTATGGGCGGGCGGTATCAGCGATTCGCGCTCCGAGGCATAGCGCGCATGGGCGGCAGCGATCTCCTCAGCGGGGATCTCGGCCTCGGCGGCGCGAACACCTCCGTTGGCCTCGAGCCGGCTGACACGGCGCAGGGCATCCTTGCCAGCGAGCCAGTAGAGAGTGGGCATTGGCCGACCATTGAACATCACCGGGTGGTTGCGCAGGACGACCGGTTGGTCGTTGGCGTCGCGCACGACGACGACAAACTCGCTCTCGGGTGTGCGGCCGAGTAGCTCGGTGACGCGCTCGGAGTCGGGGGATGCAGCACTGGTGGCCACGTCGGCCGCCGGACTACTTGGTCAGGCGGCGCAGGATGAGCAGCAGCAGGACCAAACCACCGAAGAAGGGAAGTGCCTTCTTGAGCATCGCCGTGTTGGCGACATCGCTGAGTTCGATGGGCTCGGCAGCGGGGCCGTTGATCTTGCGAACCGTCGGCGGCGCTTGCGGCGCATCAGGGCCACCCGCCGCCGCATCGGAGCCAACCACCTCGGGTGCTATGGCGGCATCCGCTGCTGCGCCGGTGGATGCTGCAGCCACGGGTGCATCGCCCTGCGTATCGAGCATGGTGTTCAGATTGTGCGCGAAATCGGTCATCAGCTTCTCGCTCGTATCGCGAATCACGCCGAGACGACCGAACTGCGCGACCTTGCCGGTGAGCTTGATGTCGGACTGCACGAGAACCTTCGTGACCTCGGGCGAAACCTCATGCAGGCTGGCCGTGATCAGCGCCTCGGCATTGCCCTTGCCGCCGGTGTCGCGACCCTCGCCCTTGAGCACTGCTCGGTGGTTCACGTCGTCGCGTGACACGAACTGCGCCTGACCCTTGAACTGGGTGGAGATTGGGCCCAACTTGAGCTTGACCACCCCGCGGTACATGTCGCCTTCGATTTCTTGCAGTTCGGCGCCCTTCATGCAGGGCGCGATTCGCTCGACATCGGTGAGCACGGCCCACGTGTGGTCGATGGAACGATTGACGGTGAACTCGTTCAGCAATGGTTCCATCGGGCGAGATCCTCCAGGGTGTCGATATCGGCTACCGATCCTATGCAGGCGACCGGGCAGACCCACTCCGGATGTTCACGGATCAGGCTGCGAGCGCCAGCGTCCCCCACGGTGGGCAGCAGGGGCCAGACATCGCTGCGGAGCCGAACTGGGGTGGGGCCGACCTCACCGCCATATGTGGACACAGCGATTCGCCATTCGGGCGCAGCGTCCGTGACCGCACGCCAGGCGTCAGCGGTCACAAAGGGCTGATCGGCCAACCCAAGGGTGATGGCGTCGGCGCCGAGGTCGCGCGCCGCGCTGATGGCGACCTGCAGCGAGCTGGCTTGACCGGTAGCCCAATGCGGGTTGTGGCGCATCAGCACATTGGGTCGTGTGGGCAGGTTGGGTCGTTGGGGAAGATTGGCGAAACCCGTGACGACAATGACGTGGTCAAACCCTGCGTTCACGGCTTCGTCCAGTGCCCACTCCCAGACCGGCCGGCCCCGCAGCACTGCCAGCAACTTGTGTTCGGCGGCTTGGAAGCGCGCCCCTGCGCCGGCGGCGAGAAGCGCTGCGACGCGAGGCACCCGACGAGCGTAGTGCGAATCGCTCGAACGGCAGGCGAGTGAGCCAGTGGTCACTTTTCGTCGAGATTGACATGACGAAATCATGACGAAAACTTCGCCAACGAGTTGATTGTTGCAATTGGATGACGCTATGTTTACCGCTCGTTACAAAAACCAGCGGCATTCGTGCGTTGCCGGTCGGCGGAACAGAACGCGTGTGGCGCTCTCGTGTGGCGCCGCAGCCGTGAAAGAGGGGCGGACAGATCCTCGTTCACGACCGAACGACATTCACCCCGGTGAGTGCCACCACAGAGAGGACCGTCACCCACCATGACGATTCATCGCACACTGCACGCCACACTTCTCGCAGCATCCATCGCTTTCGGGTGCGCTGCACTCCCCGCCACAGCCTCGGCAGCACCGGCTGTCACGTCGTTGGTTGCCCCGACGGGGGCCGACGGCCTCGCCTTCTACGCCACTTCGGCAATGGACGAGTGGACCACCTACTCGCGTACCGGCAGCACCACCGCTCGTGCAGCATTCGACGATATTCGTGACGCCGTCGCAGCCGCTGCAGCGACACGGTTGGGGCTCGACGTCGCTGCAATGCAAGCCGCCTGGAGCAACGCCGATAGCGCCCATCAAACAGCGCTGATGGCAGCATTCAGTGAGCTGGGAACGCCGTACCGTCGTTACACCAGCACACCCGGCGTCGGCTTTGACTGCTCCGGCCTGACGTCGTGGGCCTGGGCGCAGGCGGGGGTGTCGATCTTCCACCAAAGCCGCACACAGATCAACGACGCACGGGCAGTGACCCGCGAGACGGCGCAGCCCGGCGACCTGGTGTACTACCCCGGTCATATCGCGATGTACCTCGGTATCGACGACGCCATCATCCATGCGCCGCACACCGGCCGCACCGTTGAAGTGTCGTTCATCAGTAAGCGTCGGGTGAACTCGGTCCGCTTCGGAGACCCGACAGGCTGAAGGTTCGTGTCAACCGTGGATCGGGCCTTGTGCGTCGCGTAGCGACGGGGTGGTGCGGCCGGTCCGACGGGCAATGATCTCGGCGCAGATCGAGATGGCCGTCTCTTCTGGAGTTCGAGCACCAAGATCCAAGCCGACCGGCGACATCAGCCGCGCCAACTGGTCGGGCTGGTCGACGCCGACCTCTGCCAATCGCTCGAGGCGTTTGACGTGGGTGGTGCGGCTCCCCATGATGCCGATGTACCCGGCGGTGGTGGCAAGCGCCCCCTGCACCGCGGGGATGTCGAACTTAGGGTCGTGGGTGAGGATGCAAATTGCGTCGCGCGACGCAAGCGTGTCGCCGCGAGCGGCAAACATCGGCCCCGGCCACGAGACAACGACTTCGTCTGCCATGGGAAAGCGGCGGCGAGTGGCAAAGATCTCGCGGGCGTCACACACCAGCACCCGATAGCCCAGTACTTTCGCAACCTTCGCCAGAGCGGCAGTGAAGTCGACCGCACCGAAGATCCACATCTGCGGCGGCGGCGCCCAGCTCTCGATGAATACCACGACGATCGGGGTATCGGCGAGATCTTCGGGTGTTGTTTCCCCGTTCGGACCGTAGTGACGCACCCCACTGCGCCCGGCTTCGAGCTCGCCCAACGCGTCGCGGGCAGCGATTCGGTCGAGTTCGCTGCTACCGAGTGAACCGGCCGCTGCGATATTCGGAGCGACCAGCAGCTTGCTGCCAACACCGGCTCCGTCCACCACGGTGACGAGAGCCACAGGTTGCTCGGCGCGGATGAGCCCGCGGAGTTGTGCGTAGATCGTGCCGTCGTCCTCAGTGCCCACCGGTTCACCAGTCCAGTGGTTCGATGAAGAGGCGAATCGTGCCGCCGCAGGTGAGGCCGACTGCGAACGCATCATCGTCGCTGTATCCGAACGTGACGATGCGTGAGGGTGCCTCGCCATGGAGAATCGCGAGCGCTTCCGACACGACAGCGCCTTCCACGCAGCCGCCGCTGACACTGCCCGCTACCTCTCCGGCTTCATTCACCGCCATGGCGGCGCCTGGAAGTCGTGGGCCAGACCCTTCGATGTCGACCACCCGTGCGATGGCCACGCGAAGGCCCCCGGCACGCCAGCGGTCGATGTCGTCAAGCAGTTCCTTCATCGAGACCCCATTTGAAGAGTGGCTGATGGCGTCGGCTGCGACCGACGGTGGGGCGGGGCAGACGCAATCACGGTTGCCAATTCTTGCATCGCCGCCATGCTGTGACCCTCCACGAACGAATCAACAAACGGAAGCGCTGCTGCCATTCCGCGAGCCAATGGCGCGTAGCCCGGGGTCACTTTCAACGGGTTGACCCACACGGTCTGGTAGGTGATGCGTTGCAGACGTTGCATCTGCTCGGCGAGCACCTGCGGGTCGCCGCGGTCCCACCCGTCGCTGAGAATCACGACGATCGCGCCGCGGGCCATGCCGCGTATGCCCCATTGGTCGTTGAAGACGCGTAGGCATTCACCCAGACGGGTTCCGCCGCTCCAGTCGTGCACGCGCTGGCTGGCTGCCGCGAGCGCACTGTCTGGGTCTCGGCTGCGGAGTTCCTTGGTCATTCGAGTGAGGCGGGTGCCGACGGCGAATGCCTCGACCCGCTGGCGACCTGAGACCGCGGCGTGCACGAAGCGCAGCATGGCGCGTGCGTAGGGCTCCATCGAGCCGGAGATGTCGAGTAGAACGACCAACCGGCGCAGCCGTTCGCCGGGCTCGCGCCAGTGTCGGCGGATGGGCTCGCCGCCAGCGCGTATCGATGCTCGAACCGTTGCAGGGAGATCGGGCCGAGTGCCCTTGCGCGAGCTGGAGTACCGAAAAGAGTGGCGCGGGGGCCCGATGAAACGCAGCTGCGACATCAGATCCTGGGCCAGCCGCAGCTCATCGGTGGTGTAGGCGGCGAAGTCCTTGTTGCGCAGCACTTCGGCGGCGCTGAAACGCAAGACGATGGTGGGGTCGTCGTTGGCGTCGGTGCTGTCGTCCCCACCGTCGTCGCTGTCGCTGTCGTCGTCGATGGCCAGCGTGATGTGCATCGGCTCGGCCATGTCCTGTACCGGGCCGTCGCCGATGGCGGCGAGCCAGAACATTGCGAACGACCGATCGTAGAGATCGAAATCCTCCGGCCGCCGCACGAGCGTTGCCATGCCGGCCCAGTACACCGAGTCCCGGTCGTCGATGCCGACCTGGGCGAGCGAGTCGACAAAGGCCAGCACACTCCCCAGCGGCACACGCAGGCCGGCGCCGCGCAGCACGCGTCCGAACGTGACGGCCATCCGCTCGGCGGGCGTGGTGGCCTCGAACACCTCGTTCATCTGTCGACCATTGTGAGCGAGCAGGTCACGTCGATTGAAGGCCGCGTTCGAAGGCCTGTTTGACAAGGTTGGCAATGCCGTGTTGGCGCGTACGGTCCTGGTCCTCGCGGTACTTCACAACGGCACCGAGTGTGGCCTCGACGACGCCCTCGTCCAGCTCCGTACGGCCGAGCGCGGAGAGCGCCTGTGCCCAGTCGATGGTTTCCGCAACGCCCGGTGGCTTGTAGAGATTCAGCGTGCGCAGCGCCTCGACCGCTCCGGCCACCTGCCGAGCGAGACGGTCGAGCGCCTGTGGCACACGCATACGGACGATACGAACTTCACGTTCGAAGTCGGGGTGTTCGACCCAGTGGTAGAGGCATCGACGCTTCAGCGCATCGTGCACGTCACGGGTGCGGTTGGAGGTGAGAATGACCAACGGCGGGCGTACGGCACTGAAGCGGCCGATTTCTGGCACCGTGATCTGGTAGTCGGAGAGCACCTCCAACAGGTACGCCTCGAACTCGTCGTCGGCACGGTCGATCTCATCGATCAGCAGGATCGGTGGCGTGTCGCCGACATGGTCGATGGCCTGTAGCAGCGCTCGTTTCAGCAAGAACCGCTCGTTGTAGAGCTGCTGCTCGAGCGCGTTCGTGGTGAGACCCAACGACTCGCCCGTCGCCTCGGCGGCACGCAGATGAAGGAGTTGGCGGCTGTAGTCCCAGTCATAGACAGCCTGGGTGACGTCGATGCCTTCGTAGCACTGAAGCCGAATGAGCTCACCGCCCGTCCAGCGGCTCAACACCTTCGCAACCTCGGTCTTACCCACGCCGGCTTCGCCCTCCAGCAGCAGCGGGCGGCGCAGTGTCATCGCGAGAAACACCGAGGTGGCCAAGCCATCGTCGGGGATGTAGCCGTGCAGGCTGAGAGCGTGCGCGACGTCGGCAGGAGTGTTGGGCTGCGTTGCCATTGCGTTGCAGGCTAGAGCGGATGGCAGGCTGGTGCTCGATGCAAACTGTTCGCACTGTCCGAATCAACGCTCCAGCCGCCGGCGAAGTGACCGTGTCGGTGCGTTCCTGTCGCATCCCGAACGCTGTAGTTGAAGTGCCAGCGCGGCGTGAAGGCGATGACTGGACTGCTGAGATGTCGGCCGGAATCGGCGATCAGTACTGGATCGTCGTGGACGGTGGCCCACCCCTGCTCGACCCGCATTGCCTCGACGTACTCGTGACGCCCGCTGGGCCGCGCAGTGTGGTGCGCGAGCCATGGCCGAGGTACCCACAGGGAGCGCCGCTGACGGGCACGCCGGTGGTGTACGAATTGCACGCCCGTGGTTTCGGCCGCACCTTCGAGGGCTGCATCGAGCACCTCGATCACGTGGCCGCGATTGGGGTCAACGTGATCGAGTTGATGCCCGTGCATCCATTCGATCCGCAACACAACTATTGGGGCTACATGCCGCTCGTGTGGGGTGCGGTGCATCGGCCGTACGCAGCGCAGCCCGAGCGGGCGGCCGAGGAACTGGCCGAGCTGGTGGCCGCGGCACACGAGCGTGGCATGCACGTCTGGCTGGACGTGGTGTTCAACCACACCGCCGAGGGTGATGCCACGATGCCGACGTTGAGCTTTCGGGGCCTCGATGACGCCAACGCCTATCGCCACCACGAGGACGGTCGGTACATCGACGACAGTGGTTGCGGCAATGACATCAACCCGAGCGACCCACACATTCGCGCGCTCGTGTTGGAGGCATTGGATCGATATGCCGACCTGGGCATCGACGGCTTCCGATTCGATCTTGCGTCGCTGCTCACTCGCGACGGCGGCGAGTTGGTTCGAACGATGAGTGCGTGGGCGGCGACCCGCGGCATCACGCTGGTGGCCGAAGCGTGGGACATGGGTTCGTACCAGGTCGGCTCGGACGTGTGGCCGGCCGACTGGCTGCAGTGGAACGATCGTTTTCGTGACGACATCCGCGGCTTCCTTCGCGGTGAAGCCGGGCTGGTGTCGGCGGTTCGGCAGCGAGTGCAGGGCAGCCCCGACCTGTTCGGCCCCAGCGGAGTCGTGCGGAGCGTGAACTTCGTCACCGCGCACGATGGTCTGACGTTGCACGACCTCACCATTGTCACCAGTGACCGCCACCGGTCGTGGGACACTGGCCCCGAGTTGCGACTTCAGCAGCTCAAGAACCACGTGGCAATGCTCCTGCTCTCCGCTGGCACCCCGATGTGGGTGATGGGCGACGAGTTCGCGCGCACGCAGGAGGGCCACGACAATCCGTTCAACATCGACAGCGAGCTGAGCTGGGTGGATTGGGCACGGGCACGTGCGTGGCACGAACTCACCGAGTTCATCACGGCATTGGTTCAGCTGCGTCGGGCTCACCCGCCCGAGGAGTTCCGCTTCTACGGCGTCGGCCCCAAGGTCGATGACTCGCCGCAATCGCGATCGATCGCTTGGTGCGCCGGGAACCTCTACGTGATGGTCAACGCCTGGTGGGAGGAGCTGACCTTCGAGCTGCAAGAACCGGGCGACTGGCGCCCGGCCCTGTCAACCGCCGAGCCAGCCGCCCGTGGCGTCAACTCCGTCACTGTGTCGCCGCGCAGCATCGTCATCCTCGCCCAGTGATCGCTGAGGACGCCCTGGCCAACCCCGAACTGTGGGCGACTCTCAGCTGTCGAAGCCGAGGCCGAAGCGGTCGAGGCCTTTCAGCCAGAGGTTGCGCTTGCCGGTTTTGTCTTCTCGGTTCAGTGAGTAGCGGGTGGTCTGGATGCCGATGAAGCGAAACGGTTCGGGTGGGAAGGGGAGTGGCTTGCTCTTGACAAACTCAGTCTCGGTGGCCTTACTGCGCTTGCCGTCGATCATGTCGAGCATGACCTCGGCGCCGAAACGGGTGGACGCCACACCCAGACCGGTATAGCCCACGGAATACACCACACGGCCTTGCATGGCGCTGCCCCAGAAGACGCAGAACCGACTGCACGTGTCGATCACACCACCCCACGCGTGTGTGAACTTGAGGCCCTCCAGCTGCGGGAACGTGTCGAAGAAGTGCTTGCTCAGTTTCGCCCAGGTCTCGGGCCGGCTTTCCAGCTCCGAGTTCACCTTGCCACCCCAGTAGTAGATGACGTCGTAGCCACCCCACAAAATGCGGTTGTCTTCGGTGAGTCGGTAGTAGTGGAACTGGTTGCTGATGTCGCTGAGACCCTGGCGGCCTTCCCACCCAATGTCGGCCAGTTGCTGCTTCGACAGCGGCTCGGTGACCATGCAGTAGTCGTACACGGGGGCGATGTAGTGGCTGACCCGCTTCAGGAGCGGCTTGAACGCATTCGTTGCCAGCGCCACCTTGCCCGCACGAATGCGGCCGAGCGGAGTGGTGACCAGTACGCCCACTCCGTCCTTCTCGATGGCGGTTGCCTTGGTGTCTTCGTAGATGCGCACGCCCAGCGACATGGCGGCGCTCTTCAGCCCCCAGACCAGCCGAGCCGGGTCGACGATGGCCGCCCGATCTTTGCGCCACAACCCGCCCGTGTAGGTCGGCGAGTTGACCTGGGCTCGCATTGCGGCCTGGTCCAGCCACTCCACCTGCTGGCCGAGCGAGCGAAGCTGCACATAGTCGTCGCGCAGTTCGTAGAGGTAGCTGGGCGAGTGGAACTCGGTGGCGATATCGATGACGCCCGTGCGCTCGTAGTCACAGTCGATGTTGTACCGCTTGATGGCCGCCTCGATGTCGTTGAGGTTCTTGAGCCCCAACTCCTCCAGCAACGGCAACTCGTCGGGGAAGCGCTCTTGTCCGTTGGCCACGCCGTGGGTGAGGCTGCTCTCCATGAAGCCGCCATTGCGACCACTGGCGGCCGAACCAACTTCGTGGGCGTCGATCAGGATGACATCGCGGCTGGGGTCTCGTTCCTTGGCAATGATGGCGGTCCACAGACCGTTGTATCCGCCGCCCACCACGCAGAGGTCGCAGATCTCGCTGCGCACCAATGTCGGGTTGCTGTACGGCTCGTCAGCGTCTTCGTACCAGTAGGGGTATGGGTCGGCATCGGCGATCGCATCAAGGTGGAATGCGTCGTAGTTGGAAGATTCGTCGTCATGGCTAAACGACATGGTGCACCGGCTATCGGAGAGGTGAGTGAACGTGCAGCAGGTTAGCCAGTCGTTGCGGCGGTGACCGGCACAACCGTTAGGTCGAAGTCGTGGAACCGGGCGTCGAACGTGGCGATGGTCCGCACCCGATGGCGTTGCGCCATGACGAGCGTGATGGCGAGGTCGGGGTCGTCGGCGACCCGCGACCTGGCTGCCGCGCGCCGATGCTGAAAGCCGACCCAGAGGCGGTCGACGGGGGCGAACACATGGCGACGGTCGAGGCCCACCAATTCGCCGAGGTGTGTATGGACGGCGACCAGGAGTATTTCCGCCGCCGCGTACCGCCGCACCAAATCGAGGTACTCCGTTGCTGCGGCGTCGTGGTTGGGATTCTCATGGTCGGCGACGGCCTGCAGAAATGAGCGCTCGAGCAGCACCTTGGGTGGGTCGATCATGCCAGTGCCTCGTGCGCACGGTCGCTGCGCTGCACGCGTGTGCGCCGCTCCATACGGTTCCAGAACCAGAATGAACCGCCGGTGATGCACCAACCGACCAGACCGTCGATCACCCAGTGCTCGGCGAGATACACCAACGACGTGAGCATGATGACGGGGAACAGCAGCGCCAGTGCCTTCAGCCACTTCGAACGAATCCACGGCAGGAAGAACGCGGGCACGATCAGCGCGAAGGATGCGTGCAATGACGGCATTGCGGCATAGCCGTTTCCGTTGCTGAGCTGAACTTTGTAGTCACTGGCGAACCCGTAAAAGCCGATGTGACGGAACCCGCGGCCAGCGTCGCGATGCAGCTCGTCGATCAACTGGTAGGGGAACTTGGGGCTGCTCGCCATCCACGGAGGGACCGTCGGGACGAGCACGAAGAGCAGGCAGGCGACCGCCAAAAGGGTGGAGAATCGCTTCATGAACCGCACCCATTGCCGATGGCTGATTGCCCACAGCACCGCCATGACCAGAATTGGGAGCACGAAATGCGTCATGTAGGTGGTGGAAGCAACGACGTCGTACCAGCGCACCGTCGTCTCCCAGAAGTGGTCCTGGAGCACCACGTTGGGGTCGTGGCCGAAGAACAAGACGCGGTCGATGTTTCGCACGGACTCGACCTGCAGCTGGTGGGGAATTCGGAACAGTCCGAACACGGACACGCCCTCGTCGGCTGCACCGCGAGTGCGTTCGTACGCCAGCCACATCACGCAGTAGAAGGCGCAGTCCAACAACAAGATGCCCCACGTCCGCCAACTCTTGCCGACGAACGCGCACAGCAGGAAGAGCCCAACGCTGATTGCCACCGAGATTCGGTCGATAGGGAGCCCCATGAACCGCAGCCACCAGAGGTAGACGAAGAGGAACTCGAACATCAGGGCCAGGCGAACGACGCGGAACTCGTCGTCGGGCACCACCGCGCGCAGCGGCAGCCTGTGCGACAGCCGCGCTGAAGGATCCACAAATGTGGGTGCTTCGGCCGCTGTCGACATGGTCGCCCACGCTACCGACCGTTCAGCGTGTGTTCATGGCACCCGGCGATCAGGCGAACGCCGGCGAGTGGGTTACTTGGTGGATTCCTCGAGGGCTCGGCGGACGAGGACCTTGGCGAGGTGCGTGCGGTACTCGGTGCTGGCATTCAGGTCGGCCTGCGGCTCGGCGTCGGCCGCCGCCAATTGCGCCGCATCCGCAACCGACGCGCCACCAGAGAGCGCTGCTGACACGCTGCTGGCCAGGATCGGCGTGCTGCCCATGTTGACCAAGGCGACGCCGGACGAACCGTTGTTTCGCCATGCGGCGACGCCGACGATGGCCCAATCCTGCGCGCGCCGGTTGAACTTCTGGAAGCTCCAGCCGGCACCACCCATCTTGGGTACGCGGATCTCGGTGAGCATCTCGTCGGACGCGAGCGCCGACTCCAGGAAGCCCTGGTAGAAGTCGGCGGCAGCGATCTCTCGGGTTCCGTTGGGACCCTGGGCCACGTAGGTGGCGCCGAGCGCCAGCGTGGTAGCGGGCAGGTCGCTGGCCGGGTCGGCGTGGGCGATGGTTCCGCCCAGGGTGCCGCGGTGCCGTACCTGCGGGTCGCCGACGAAACCTGCGGCATAGGCCAGCAGCGGCACGTGCTCTTTGAGCACGGCACTGGTCTCGACGTCCATGTGACGGGTGAGCGCACCGATCGCAATGTGGTCGCCCGCATCGCGGATGTAGCTGAGGTCGCTGACCCGGCCGATGTCGACCAGCACGCTGGGAGACGCCAGGCGCAGCTTCATCAGCGGCAGCAGGCTGTGCCCACCGGCGAGGAACTTGGCGTCCTCACCGTGCTGACCAATGAGGCTGATGGCCTCTTCTGCCGAACCGGCACGGACGTAGTCGAATGCTGCGGGAATCACTTGCTGTCTCCATTCGAAGGGGTCTTCGGAATTGCGGCTTGAATCGTCTTCCACACAGATTGTGGGCTGGCGGGCATCAGCACATCATTGACGCCCAAACCACTGAGCGCATCAACGATCGCGTTGATCACTGCAGGTGCGGCACCGATGGTGCCTGCCTCGCCGATGCCCTTCACGCCCAACTGGTTGGTGGGTGACGGGGTGATGGTGTGGCCCAGCGTGAGACTGGGGACGTCGCTGGCGGCCGGCACCAGGTACTCGGCGAGCGATGCATTGCGAAGGTTGCCGTCGGTGTCGTAGACGGCCTCCTCGAACAGCGCCTGGGCGAGGCCTTGAATGACGCCGCCGTGCACCTGGCCTTCGACGATCATCGGGTTCACCTGGTTACCGCAATCGTCGACGGCGACGTACTGCAGCACCTGAACGTGCCCTGTCTCGACATCGACCTCGACGGTGCAGATGTGCGTGCCGAACGGCCACGAGAAGTTCGGCGGGTCGTACGTCACGTGTGCTTCGAGGTTGGGTTCCAACCCGTCGGGCAAGTCGTGGGCGGTGAACGCAGCGAACGCGATGGCCGCCAACGGCATCGCCTTGTCGGGCGAACCCTTCACCGTGAACGTGCCGCTGGCGAATTCGAGATCGTCCTCGTTGGCTTCCAGCTGATGGGCCGCAATCTTCTTCGCCTTGTCGATGACTTTGTCGCATGCCATCGCAATTGCGACGCCTCCCACCGGCAGTGAGCGCGAGCCGTACGTGTCGAGGCCCAGGGGAGCGATTGCGGTGTCGCTGTGCAACACGTCGATGTCCTCTGGGGCGACGCCCAGTTTGTCGGCGACGATCATGCTCCACGAGGTCTCGTGGCCCTGGCCATGTGGAGCCGTACCCGTGACCACCTGGATCTTGTTGGTTGGCAGCACGCGCACGGTTGCGGCTTCCCAGCCGCCGGCGGAGTAGTTCAATGAGGCCAACACTCGTGACGGTGCCAACCCACACATCTCGAAGTAGCTGGCCTGACCGATGCCCAACCGCTTGGTAGCCCCCGGCACGTTTTGAGCTGCCTGGCGAGCGCGCACACCGTCGTAGTCGGCCAGCCCGGCAGCCATCTGCGATGCGGCCAGGTGGTCGCCGCTGTCGTAGGTGAGACCGGTCATCGCGGTGTACGGGAACTGGTCCTTGCGGATGAAGTTGCGTCGACGCAGCTCCATCGGAT
>JANLPB010000064.1:0-4058 GCA_031366885.1 Ilumatobacteraceae bacterium | reverse complement strand
CCTCTCACCATCTCCGGGCGATGGCCAGAGCGGGCGTGCTGCGCACACGTCGCGAAGGCACGCGGATCATCTATATGCTCGCGAGCGACCGCGTCGCGGACGTGTGGGCTGGACTGCGCGACATCGCGACGGAACATGTTGCCGGGATCAACGAACTTGCCGAGGCCTACGTCGGTGACCGCAGTGGTTTGGAGCCTGTGACGAGAGTCGAGCTTGCAGCACGACTACGAGCTGGTGACACGGTTGTCCTCGATGTACGTCCCTCGGTCGAGTACGAAGCCGGCCACATTCGGGGGGCCACGTCGGTTCCCGTCGGCACGCTGCGCAGGCTTCGTTCGTTGTCCAAGGACATCGAGATCGTCGCCTACTGCCGCGGCCCGTTCTGTGTGTATGCCGACGAGGCCGTACGTCAACTCCGCAAACGCGGATACGCCGCCCGCCGTCTCGAAGACGGCTTTCCCGAGTGGAAACGGGCCGGCCTGCCAATCGCTGCCGGAACAGGAGGATGACAATGTCCAATGAAACTCTCGTTGACGTCGAGACTCTTCGCGCCCAGGTGCGCGACAAGTACCGCGACGTCGCCGAAGACCCGCATGGCGCCCACCACTTCCACACCGGCCGACCCCTCGCATCCCGGCTCGGCTACGACGAAGCGGTCGTTGACGCGCTTCCGGACCGAGCGGTCGAGTCCTTCGCAGGGGTCGGCAACCCGTTCTCGTTGCGCCGGATCGAACCCGGCGAGCGAGTCGTCGATGTCGGTTCCGGTGCTGGGTTTGACTCGTTCATCGCCGCCACCCAGGCTGGGCCAACCGGCCGGGTGATCGGGATCGACATGACCCCCGAAATGCTGACCAAGTCGAGAGCCACCGCCGAACAGCTTCAGTTCGGCCACGTCGAGTTTCGTGAAGGCCTGGCCGAAGCCATGCCCGTCGAGGATGGCTGGGCCGATGTCGTGATCTCCAACGGGGTGATCAACCTCTGCGCCAACAAGCAGGCCGTCTTCGCCGAGATCCACCGCGTACTTCGTCCAGGCGGGGTTTTGCAGTTCGCGGACATTGCCAACGGTCGCCCCGTTCCCATCGAGGCGATGCGCGACGTCGATCTCTGGACCGGTTGAATTGCCGGCGGGCTGCCCCGTGCGGGCTGGCAACAGATGCTCCAGGAGTCCGGGTTCGCGCAGGTCGTCATTGGGTCCGCGGTCGACACATTCGGCGGCGCGCCCGGTGAAACGCAGGCGCGATCATTCGACGTGTACGGCTACGCGTTCCTCGCCCACCGCTCATGAGCGCTCGAGGCCGACTGCGCAACATGGACCCAACAAGGAGACGACCATATGAATGACATTGCACCTCGGAGGTTTGGGCTCGTTCTTGACTGCGCTGACCCGGATGGACTCGCCCAGTTCTGGGCGGACGCGCTCGACTATGTCAACGTCGGTTCGGCCGGCGCGTATGTCGCGCTGCGCCCACGCGAGGGCCACGGCCCGAAGCTGCTTCTCCAGCGCGTCGACGAACCCAAGCGCTCCAAGAACCGGATGCACCTGGACATAGAGGTCCCAGACATTCGCGCCGAGGCCGCCCGACTCACTTCGCTGGGCGCCCGACCCGTGAGCGAGAAGCCGTGCAGCGAGCACGGCAGCACCTGGATCCTCATGACCGATCCTGAGGGCAACGAGTTCTGCATCTGCGACAACGGAGCTCCTGCCGCCACAGCCGACGAACAGTGAGACCGACGTGATCGAGGAGTCCGCACGCGCAAGGGGCTGATGGTTACTTCCTCAGAGCCGCTCGCGTTCTCAGGTCATCGACTCATTGGCCACTCCTGGGCCGTCTTGTTCGGAACTGGAGGGACTCCACGATCGGTGTCGCGCCCTCGAGCACGCGCTCGAAGTCGGCCTCCGGGGCGATGAGCGCGATCGTCAGGATCTGGGCCGAATCGCCGGGGTAGTCGACCAGGTACAAACGCATCTGGAACAGTTGCGCGTCGGTTGTCCACATCGGATAGCAGAGGGACCAGTTATTGCCCCAGTTCGCGGTAACTACCCCGTCGATCTGCAAACCGTCGATCCCCGCGATGGATACCGGCAGGGTTCCTGTGGCCTCGAAATCGGGGTCGGCCGTGATGCTACGAGCGAGCGCCTCGGCGTCGGTAGGAGCCTCGCCGTTCTTGCAGCCCTTCTCGACAGGCAGGGGGTCGGCCGCGATCACGATCTGGTCTCGTCCGAGCCCAAACCTCAGCACCGTCGGGTCGCCGAACTCGCCGAACCACGGCGGAGTGGCGGCCAGGGCCACCTCGCCGTTGAGGAAGTTGTACGGAACGGCCACGGGCTGCCCATTCTCAGTCGTCGGGACGTCGCTCAAGGTCCATCCGTACATCAGTCCGAGCTGCCCGTTCTGGCGGACAACGTGGAAGAACTGCTCGACCACCGTCTCGCCCTCGGCGAAGAGCCGGACCTTGTACTCCATCCAACCGCTCGGCCATACCGGGCCCTGCATGCGCTCCGTTTCGAATCGTTCGTACGGGGCTCCGCTCGTCGTGGCGTAGAGGAGTGGCACCTGCCTGTCCGCGAACACCTTCCTTGGCTCGCGGAGCAGATACTGGTCGGCGCCTACACCGTCCACCCGAGCGCTGAGGAATGCCTCCAGGAGCGCGGCGACTTCAGCGTCGGACGGCGGGGCCACCTGCCGGACCTGCCTCCCGGCGAAGTCTGGGTTGACCAGTTCCCAGAGGGAACCCGGATCGGGCTGGGCCGTCAGTATCTCCCATCGCTCCACCACCCAGATTCCCGAGGGACCACGACGCTCAGGCTGGGTGACGGCGATGTTCACCGTTTCGTACCTGAACTCGTCGATCGTCGGCGCGCACCCGCGGATTTCGAGAGGTGCCTCCGCGTACAGCGCGGTCAGGGGGTTCGTCCGGCTGGGCGCACAACGGATGAACAGCACGCCGTCGAAGTGGCCGCCTCCATCTGAGTAGAGGTATCCCGAGAAGGAAGCGCCAACGAACTCCTCCCAGCCGAGTTTCTCCTCGATGAACCTGGCGAAGATCTCTGCCCCCCATGGCTCCTCCGCGGCAGCCAGTTTGGAGTCGAGCTGCCAAGTGTGGACGGGGTCCCCAGCATCGGCAAGCTCCTGGGCGGCCCGCACGTCGTCGAGCGTCGACTGGGGCCACATCGCGCCCGACGTCGCGGACGCCGAAGCGGGAACCGGCACCGCGATCGGTTCGTCGTTCGAGCCCGCCCGCCGCCATACGATCCCGAAGCGGTCTGTCAGCTGGTCGGCTACCGGGTCGCGGTCAAAAGTGAAGTTGGCGAGCTCCGCTTGGGGTGGGGGCCCGTTACGGGGAGTGGTCCCGTCGTCGCAGGTCAGCTCGGGCCGAGCGATGACCAGCCGCTCGTCGGTCGCTAGTAGCCCGGTGCCGATCAGCGTGGCGGGGGCGCCCGAGCACGCAGTACTCGCGAAGTCGTCTCGGATGACGATCTCGTAGTCGTCCCCGCCAGAGCGAACGATCTCCATCGTCTGGGACGAGCCGTCGGAATCGACTGAGACCCAGTTGCCCACGAACGGAGGCGCAACAGTCGGCTTCGTTGTGTCCGGTTCGGCGGTGGAGATCGAATGATCATCGCCAGCCCTGATGACGAGCACGGCAATCGATCCGGTGATCACGATCAGCGCTGCCGCTGCGAACGCCATCCAGACGGGGCGCTTCGACCTGTCCTGACCGGGAGCGAGCACAAGTGCGTCCTCCGATTCTCTGTCGTCGCCGAGGCGCGCCACGATCGAGTCCCAGGCCGACGGCGAGGGGTGTGCGCCTGCGGCGATCTCACGCAGGTCGCGTTCGAGACGGGCCGTGAGTTGACTCATTCCTCGAGCTCCTTTTTAAGTGTCGCTAGCCCCCGACGGAGATGCGAGCGCACGGTCGCGGCCGGCATCTCGAGAATCGCCGCAATGTCCGACGCCGCGTAGCCTCCGTAGTAACGCAGCACGACCACCATTCGATGGTCGTCGGATAACCGGGTGAGCACGTCCCACAGTTCGCCGGCTTCCGCCGACACACAC
>JANLPB010000008.1:0-7968 GCA_031366885.1 Ilumatobacteraceae bacterium | reverse complement strand
GCCGAGTGGGACGACGTGATCCGCAAGACCCGAGCTTCGCGCGCTGACACTCGTCGATGACCGCCTTCATCGACACGAACATCCTCGTCCGACACCTCACCGGTGATCGCGTTACGACGGTCGCGCGAATCGAACCCTGAGCGAACGCAGCTGCAGTCCTACTCGGCGGTGGCGAGGGCTTGGATGGCGGCCAGCATTCTTGCTTCGCACAAGCGCATTCGTGCGACGGTTGGTTGCAGGAGCTGCGAGCCATCCGCCTCCGCACCCGCGACCACATGCGCATGCAATGCGGGCTTGATGTGCTCGTAGCCAGCGGCGCCCAACTCGGCCTGCAGCAGTGCGACCGCGGGGATGTCGCCGTGGACACTGAACGCCCTCAACAACATGGTGTCGCACGAGTCGAACTGTTCGCGAGCTTGCTCCAGACTGGTCCAGAACAGCTTCGTCGCATCGACGCCGCCCTTTCTACGGCGGGGCATCACGAACATGCGGATGAACCACCGAGCGTTGGAGGCGGCGGTCGGCTTCGCAGCGAGCGCGACCTCCGCCTCACGCAGTGGGCCGCTTCCTGCCCGCATCGCGCTCAGCCCGGCAGCGATCAACCCGCTCGCGTCTCGCTGCGCCTCATTCATTGACCAACCCCTCGCGATGCATCACGCGGCCTAAAGTAACGCATCAACTGGGCTGCACCCCCGCTGGCCAGCTGTGCTACAGTTCCACCATACGGTTCTGTTCCGCATCGTGGACCACCACGGCATGACCAAACGAAGGACAGCTGATGAGCGACAGCGACGAACTGGATCTGGCATCTCTTCCCGACGATGAGCTCGTCACTCAGATGCATGAGGACCTGTACGACGGTATGGGTCCGGAGATTGTCGAAGGCACCATGTTGCTGCTGGACCGTGGCTGGACACCGGATCGCGTACTGAACGACGCGCTTGTCGAAGGCATGCGCATCGTGGGTATCGACTTCCGCGACGGCATCTTGTTCGTTCCCGAAGTGCTGCTCTCCGCGAATGCGATGAAGGGCGGCATGGAGATCCTTCGCCCATTGCTCGCTGAGACAGGAGCCGAGCCCATTGGCAAGGTCGTCATCGGCACGGTCAAGGGCGACATCCACGACATTGGCAAGAACCTGGTGGCGATGATGCTGGAAGGTGCCGGCTTCGAGGTCATCGACCTCGGCATCAACACCGACGCCGACAAGTTCCTCGCCGCGCTCGACGAGCACCAACCCGACATCTTGGGCATGTCGGCGCTACTGACCACCACCATGCCGTACATGAAGGTGGTCATCGACACGCTGCAAGAGCGTGGTCTGCGCGACCGGTACATCGTGCTGGTTGGCGGCGCGCCCTTGAACGAGGAATTCGGCCAGGCAATCGGCGCCGACGCGTACTGCCGCGACGCCGCAGTGGCCTCCGAAACCGCCAAGCAACTCGTCTCCGCACGGCGCGGCCGCGCCGAGCCCGCCGGCCCTTCCGTCTGACCCGCACGAACATGGACCGGCCTCTCGTCATCGCCTGCGGCGCTCTCGTCGCCGAACTGCGGGCGGTTCTGAAGGCCAACGGCCTCTCGGAACAGGTTGATGTGCGCTACCTGCCCGCCAATTTGCACAACCGCCCCGACCAGATCGTACCCGCGCTTCGCACCCTGATCACCGAGGTCGACCCACTCGGCGAGCGCCCAATCCTCGTTGGCTACGCCGACTGTGGAACTGGTGGCTGCCTCGACGCGCTGCTGGCCGAGATGCCCCGGCTGCGCCGCCTACCGGGCAACCACTGCTACGAATTCTTCTCCGGCTCCACAGTGTTCGAGGCGATGCAGGACGCCGAGCTGGGCACCTTCTATCTCACCGACTTTCTTGCGAAGCACTTCGATGCGCTGATGTGGCAGGGCCTCGGACTCGACAAGCATCCGCAACTGCTGCCGATGTACTTCGAGCACTACACACGCGTGGTGTTGCTCTCGCAGTCCACCGACGAATCCGTGGTGGCCGCGGCCCGCGCAGCTGCCGAGCGCCTCGGGCTGCGTTTCGAGCACCGCCATGTGGGTCTTGCTCCGTTCACCGAAGCAGTCACGGTCAATCTCACTTCCAGCCGAAAGGTGGCCTGAGCCGTGTCACGTCGAGGTGGTAGTGAGGTGGTAGTCATCTTGTGGCGCGACATTCCCGCTCAGATCAACGGCAAGGTCGGCACCGATCGCCATCAGGTGATCCTCCCCCATCGTTTCCAGAAGGCAATTGACCGCGCCGCGATGGTGGCCGACAAGAAGACCGCCCAGGAGTACGTCGGCGAGTGGCGCCGCACCAGCTATCCGCTCACCGGCGAACTGGTCACCACCATCGACGACATCGCCGCCTCCATCGAGGTCGAGTTCACCAACGAACGCCTGCACACCCTTGTCGACAACGGCGGATGGGACCCGGCAGCAATCGCCATCACAGATACGCCCACGCTTCACGACACGACAAGTACCGATTCCGGAGACGAACCTTCATGACTCATACCGTCATCAGCTCTGCCACCAAGGAAGTGACCATCGGCTTTGATCGGCCATTCGTCATGATCGGCGAGCGCATCAACCCCACCGGGCGCAAGCTGCTGGCGGAGGAGATGAAGAACGGCGACTTCAGCCGCGTACAGGCCGACGCCCTGGCTCAGGTGGCCGCTGGGGCGCACATGCTCGACGTCAACGCAGGTATCCCACTGGCTGACGAGCCGGCACTGCTCGCTCGAGCCATTCAGCTGGTGCAGGCCGTGACCGACGTACCGCTCTCCATCGACTCCTCGATCATCGAGGCACTGGAAGCAGGCCTCGCCGTGTACCAGGGCAAGGCGCTGGTCAACTCGGTCACTGGTGAGGATGAGCAGATGGAGCGCGTGCTGCCGTTGGTGGCGAAGTACGGCGCAGCCGTCGTCGCCATCAGCAACGACGAGACAGGTATCAGCGTCGACCCCGACGTTCGTTTCGCGGTTGCGCAAAAGATTGTCCGTCGCGCCTCGGATTATGGCATCCCTGCCAGCGACATCGTCGTAGACCCGCTCGTGATGCCGATCGGCGCAATGGGCACGGCCGGCCGGCAGGTCTTTGCACTGCTGCGTCGCTTGGTTTCTGAGCTCAAGGTCAACACCACGTGCGGCGCCAGCAACGTCAGCTTCGGGTTGCCAGCGCGCAACCAGATCACCGGCACCTTCCTCGCCATGGCCATCAGCAACGGCATGTCCTCGGCAATCATGAACCCGCTGCACCCGGAAGTGAAAACCATCGTGATGGCCGCCGACGTGCTGGCCGGCAACGACCAGGACTGCATGGCGTGGATTCGCGCCAACCGCGACCCCGATGCTGCCGGCGGCGCACGCGAGGGTCGCGCCGGTGGTGGCCGCCGGGCACGGCAAGGCCAGTAAGGCACACGTGCCGCGCGTCGTCTTCACCCCGTCGGGCCTCGGTGGCGAGGTTCCCACCGGCACCACGGTGCTGCAGGCTGCGCGCGATTTTGGTGTCGACCTGGACTCGGTCTGTGGGGGTCGCGGTATTTGCGGGCGCTGCCAGATTGCGTTCGAGCCAGGGCTGTATTCGAAATGGGCCATCGACTCGACCGCCGCGGCGCTGAGCCCGTGGGGGGAGACCGAGGAGACCTACGAGGGTCGCCGTGGAATGAAGCCCGACCGCCGTCTTGGGTGCTGCGCGCTGGTGTGCGACGACGTGGTGTTGGACGTGCCACCCGAGAGCCAAGTGCATCGCCCGGTGGTGCGAAAGAGCCTCGACCTCAGCGATGTCGTGCTCGACCCGGCCATCTCGCTGTCGTACATCGAGCTGCCACCCAGCGTCTTGGGCGACGCCGAGTCGATGAGCGATCTGGTCGTCGCCGAGCTGTTGGTCGAGTTCGGCCGCACCGTCACGTCGTTGTCGCTCGAAGCACTGCAGGAAGTTCACCGGGCGTTCGGCGGCCAAGACCGGGCGGCAACTGTTGCTGCCCGCGGCGAGACCGTGGTTGCCGTGTGGCCCGGATACGTCGACCGCGTGTACGGCATCGCGGTCGACATCGGCAGCACCACGATCGCCGGCCACCTGTGCGACCTGCTGACCGGTGAGATCCTTTCCAGCGCCGGCCGGATGAACCCGCAGATTCGCTTCGGCGAAGACCTGATGAGTCGCGTGTCGTACGTGATGATGAACCCCGGCGGCGAGCGCAATCTCACAGCGGCAGTGCGTGAAGCGCTGAACGAGCTGATCGCCGAGCTGTGCCGCGACGCCGCCGACGACGGCTCGGTCACGACCGACGACGTGTTGGAGATCGTGCTGGTCGGCAACCCGATCATGCACCACATCGTGGCGGGCATCGACCCCACGCCGCTGGGCCAGGCACCATTCACGTTGGCAACGGCGGAAGCGTTGTCGGTTCCGGCGTCCGCGTTCGAGATCGTCGGGCGCCACGCGCAGGTGTACCTGGCGCCATGCATCGCCGGTCATGTCGGCGCCGACACCGCGGCGGTCATTTTGTCCGAAGGTCCGCACCGCTCCCCCACAATGCAGCTGCTGGTCGACGTCGGCACCAACGCCGAGATCGTCGTCGGCGACGCCTCTCGTCAGTTCGCGGCCTCCAGCCCAACGGGACCCGCGTTCGAGGGCGCCCAGCTCAGCTGCGGCCAGCGGGCAACTGCCGGTGCGATCGAACGGGTTCGAATCGATCGCGACACGCTCGAGGCGCGATTCAAGGTGATCGGCAGCGATCTGTGGAGTGACGACGAGGGGTTCGCTGCCGACACCGAGGATCTCGAGATTTCGGGCATCTGCGGGTCGGGCATCATCGAGGTGATCGGCGAGATGTATCTCTCGGGCATCATCGACACCGACGGCGTCGTGCAGGGCTTCGCTGCCCAGCGCTCGACACGCGTGATTGCGGACGGTCGAACGTTTAGCTACGTCGTCCACGAAGCCGACGGCGTTCGCCTGGCCATCACGCAGAACGATGTGCGCGCCATCCAGTTGGCGAAGGCCGCGCTGCGCGCTGGCATCGACCTGCTGTTCCAACATGCCGGTGTCAGCGAGGTCCACGACATTCGACTGGCCGGCGCTTTCGGCAGCCACATCGACCCGGTCTACGCGCTCGTGCTCGGCCTCGTGCCGGACTGCCCGGTGCAGTACGTCCGCTCGGTCGGCAATGCCGCGGGAGCGGGCGCTGTCCGCGCACTGCTGTCCGTCGCCGCTCGCCGCGAGATGGAAGCTGCTGTTCGCAACGTGGTCAAGGTCGAGACCGCGACCGAACCCGACTTCCAGGATCTGTTCGTGGCCGCTATGGCCTTTCCCCATGCCAGTGCGCCAGCGACGCATCTGTCCGCCGTGGTCACACTGCCAGCGCCGATCAGCTCGGCCGACAACGCCGAACGTGGGGGCCGACGTCGCCGCCGCGATCAACCAACTCTCACTCCTACGGAGGAACCATGAGCGAAACGACTGTCGCGCCGGAACACAGCTCGGGCGGGCGCCGCTCGGGTGGTCGCGCCGGCCGCGCCGCGATGCGGGCTTCGCACGTAATCGAGCGCGTGCCCTACCTGACGCGCACGCTGAAGCCCTTCGAGGTCGCGAGCGAGGAGACCCTCGCACTCATCGAATACACCGCCGACACGGTGCTCGAAGAGGTCGGCATCGAGATTCGCGACTACCCAGAAGCACTGCCGATCTTCAAGGCCGGCGGCGCCGAAGTCGACGGCACTCGCGTCCGGTTCCCACGCGGTCTGTGCCGAGAGATCGTCTCCAAGAACGCCCCGGCCAGCTACGTGCAGCACGCTCGCAACCCCGCTCACAACGTGGTCATCGGCGGCAACAACACGGTGTTCGCACCGAACTACGGCAGCCCGTTCGTGCACGACCTCGACAACGGCCGTCGGTACGCGACTCTCACCGACTTCCAGAACTTCGTGAAGCTGGCGTACATGTCGCCGTGGCTGCACCACAGCGGCGGCACGGTGTGTGAGCCAGTCGATGTACCGGTCAGCAAGCGCCACCTCGACATGGTGTATTCGCACCTCAAGTACAGCGACAAGCCGTTCATGGGTTCGGTCACTGCCGGCTCGCGAGCCGCCGACAGCGTCGATCTGGCGCGCATCGGTTTCGGTGGCGACCTGCAGGATCGCACCGTGATGACCAGCCTGATCAACGCCAGCTCGCCACTGGTGTGGGACGGCACAATGCTGGCGGCCGCGCAGTGCTACGCCGAGAACAACCAAGCGTGCATCATCACCCCGTTCATCCTGGCCGGTGCGATGGCCCCCTCCACGAGCGCCGGCGTTGCCGTCCAGACCCTCGCCGAAGCACTCGCGGGGATGACGTTCACGCAGCTCCTGCGGCCCGGCGCTCCGGTCGTCTTCGGGTCGTTCGCCAGTTCGATGAGCATGCAGACCGGCGCCCCCACGTTCGGTACTCCCGAACCGGCGATGGTGCTCTACACGATGGCCGCGCTCGCCCGCCGCCTCGGTGTGCCCTTCCGTTCCGGCGGCTCGTTGACGGCATCGAAGCTGCCCGACGCGCAGGCCGCGTACGAGAGCGCCAACACGTTGCAGCCGACCGTGCTCGGGGGCGTCAACTTCGTGCTCCACGCCGCAGGTTGGCTCGAAGGTGGCCTCGCGATCGGCTACGAGAAGTTCATCCTCGACTGCGACCAGCTGGGCATGATGACCACCTTCGTGAAGGGCCTCGACGCCAGCGAGAACGGCCTCGCCCTCGACGCGCTGCGCACCAACCCGCCTGGCAACCACTTCCTCGGCACGGCACACACGCTGGCCAACTTCGAGACCGCGTTCTACCGCAGCGACACCGCGGACAACAACAGCTTCGAGCAGTGGAACGAGGAGGGTCGCCTCGACGCCTCCCAGCGAGCCAACACCATATGGAAGCGGCGACTCAACGAGTACGAGCCGCCGGCGCTCGACGATGCCATCGACGAAGAACTCACCGCTTTCGTTGAGCGTCGCAAGTCGGAACTTCCCGACGAATTCGCCTAACCGATCACCCTACGAACAGCACAGAACAGAAGGACGACAACGATGTCGACACAGCGCTCCCTCATCGCCGATGCACGGTACGAAGTGATTCCGATGAAGAACCTCGAATCGCAGATCGAGCACATTCCCGCCGGCGCGTCTGTGTCGGTGACCTGCAGTCCGGCGAAGGGCCAGCAGGCGACGCTCGACCTCACGGCCCGCCTCGTCGACCTCGGGCATCTCACCGTGCCGCACATCTCGGCGCGACTCACCCCCGACGTCGCTGCGGTAAAGAAGCTGGCGGAGTTTTGCCGTAACCACGCCCTCAAGGAAGTGTTCCTGATTGCCGGCGACGCTCCCGAGCCCGTCGGTGACTACGACGGTGTTGTTGCCTTCCTGCGCGACTTTCTCGACACAGATCACGGCCTCACGCGCATCGGCATCACCGCCTACCCCGACGGTCATGCGCTCATCGGCGCGAAGGTCGTGCACGAAGCGCTCCACGACAAGCAGGCACTGCTGGAGGAGGCGGGGATCCCCGGCTTTGCAAGCACGCAGATGTGCTTCGACCTCGCGGTCTGGAAGCAGTGGGCGGAGACCGAACGTGGGGCCGGCTTCAAGCTGCCACTGCACATCGGCGTGCCTGGTGTGATCGACCGAGCGAAGCTGTTCTCCATGGGCATGCGCCTGGGCATCGGCAACAGCATGCGCTTTGTGAAGAAGAACGGCGGCGTGCTCGGCCGCCTCTTCAAGCCGGGCGGTTACGACCCCAACAAGCTGATCACGCCGCTGAGCAAGCAGGCGCAGGAACTCAACATCGAAGGCCTTCACCTCTTCACCTTCAACAACGTGCAAGCCACCGTCGACGGGCAGCAGAAGATGCTCGCCAAACTGGGCTGACGATTCACTCAGCCACGTGCACGTCGGCGGCGACGACCCATGGCGATGATGGTGGCGGGCACGAAAAACGCGCGCGCTGGCA
>JANLPB010000369.1:0-3029 GCA_031366885.1 Ilumatobacteraceae bacterium | reverse complement strand
CCACGCGGTCGCTCAGCGCGTCCTCCAGGTCGACGACGGCCGGCAACGATTCGTACTGCACATCGATGAGATCGATCGCGTCTCGTGCGGCGGTGTCGCTGGTGGCCAGCACGACGGCCACCGCATCGCCGACGTAGGCCACTTTGCCGACCGCCACCGGGTAGTGCGCGGGGTTCTTCATGTCGGCGGTGACCGGCCACGCACATGGCATCGGCGAGGCCCACAGTCCCATGAGGTCGGCGCCGCTGTACGCAGCAACGACTCCCGGCGCGGCGAGTGCGGCGGAGAGGTCGACGCTGAGAATGCGCGCGTGGGCGTACGGGCTGCGCGCCAACGCGAGGTGGAGCGCGCCAGGCAGCTGCAAGTCGTTGGTGTACTTGGCCTCGCCAGTCAGCAGAGCCGGGTCTTCGCGGCGAAGCATCCGGCTCCCCAGCACGGTTGCAGGCCGATCGTCAGTGACAGTCATTCAGGTACCCCCAGTACCTCGAAGCGGATGTGTATTCAGTCGCCCGCGGCGCAGGCCAGCACGGACTTGACGATGTTGTGGTAGCCCGTGCAGCGACACAGGTTGCCCTCGAGGCCGATGCGAACTTCTTCCTCGGAAGGGTTCGGGTTCTCCTTCAGCAGGCTGGTGGCGGCCATCACCATGCCGGGCGTGCAATACCCGCACTGGAGACCGTGGTTCTCCATGAATGCCTGTTGCATGGGGTGCAACACACCATCGACGGCCATGCCCTCGATGGTGGTGATCTGCGCACCATCGGCTTGCACCGCGAGCACCGTGCAGCTCTTCACGGCTTCACCGTCGAGATGGATACTGCACGCTCCGCACGACGACGTGTCGCAACCGATGTTGGTACCGGTGAGCGACAACGCCTCGCGGATGTAGTGGACGAGCAACGTGCGCGGCTCGACATCGCTCTCATGAACCGTTCCGTTGACGGTGACTGAAATCTTCACGTGATCCCCTCTGATCGTGTACGTGCTCGCGCCCCCAATGGCGGACCCATCATGCACCAAATCGCGCACACCGTGCCACCGGGCGGGCCGGAATCTGTTTCGGGGTGCCAGAGTGGCCCGATGATTTTCGCGCGGATCGTCGCCGGACTGGCTGGAACGGCGGTGGTGCTCGCCACCCTCACCTCGGCCCTCAAGACAGTGGTGGTACCGCGGGGGTACGCGTCGTGGCTGACCAGACTTCATTTCACCGCGTGGCGGCAGGTATTTGGCTGGTTTTCTGGCCCGCGACGGCCCTACGCCGACCGGGATCGGGTGCTTGCTCACTACTCGCCAGTCGCTCTGGTCACGCTCCCCGCGGCCTGGGTCACACTGGTGTGCATCGGGTTCACCGGCGTCTTCTGGGCGGTTGGCGTCTATCCGTTGGCGGAGGCGTTCGCCACCAGTGGTTCGTCGTTGTTCACGCTCGGTTTCGATCGCCCCGTCGGGACGGGGCGCGTGGTGCTGTCGTTCGTGGAGGCCGGTATCGGTCTCGGGTTGGTCAGCCTGATGATCTCGTATCTCCCCACCATCTATGGCGCGTTCAGTCGGCGGGAAGCTCTGGTCGGCTTGTTGGAGGTGCGCGCGGGGCTGCCGCCGTCGCCGGCGGAATTGTTGACGCGGTACGCGCGCATTCACCTCCTGGACCGCATGGACGAGGACCTGTTCAAGCGTTGGGAGGAGTGGTTCATGGACGTGGAGGAAAGCCATACCAGTCAGCCGTCGCTCGTCTTCTTCCGCTCGCCGCACCCCGAACGCAGTTGGATCACAGCAGCGGGCTGCGTGCTGGACACTGCGGCCATCAAAGCGTCGACTATCGACCTTCCCCGTAACCCGCAAACCGACCTGGTCCTGCGGACCGGTTTCTTCGCGCTGCGCCGCATTGCCGACTACTTCGGAATCGAATACGACCCGGACCCGACACCGGACTCACCGATCTCGGTCACTCGTCGTGAGTTCGACCTCCTGTGCGTGGAGCTGCGGGCAATTGACATCCCGATGAAAGCCGACCTCGATCAGGCGTGGCGTGACTACGTGGGATGGCGGGTGAACTACGACACCGTGCTGATCAAGCTGTGTGGCCTGGTGTTGGCCCCGCCGGCGAAATGGAGCAGCGATCGCCCAGAGGTGGACAACCGTTACCCGAAGGTCTTCCACACTCGTAAGCGCGTCACCCGGTGAATACGGGCAACGAGGTGCAGACCCAGTACGCGCCGACAGCGCAGGCCAGGCCGACTGCTGCCGGGGTGACGTAGCCCACCCAGTTCTGCGACGGCGTCCACGTCGGGGCGAGCATGAACCAGCCGCAGAGCGCACCAACCAGCACGCCGCCGACATGACCGCCGATGGAGACACCGCTGATCGTGAAGGTGAAGACCAGGTTGAGGAGCAACGTGGACCCGATGCCGGTGCTGAACACGTTGATGCCGCGCCGGTGCATGCCAACCGCTGCCGCACCCATCAGGCCGAACACTGCGCCGGACGCGCCGCCTGTTGCGACGACCTTCGTGCCATCCATCAGCACCACGCCCAGCGAACCACCCAGCAGGCATGCGAAGTACAGCATCGTGAACTTCACCGGGCCCAACGCCCGCTCGATCAGCCTGCCGAGCTGCACCAGCAGCAGCATGTTGAACGCGATGTGGATGATGCCGAAATGAATGAACCCGCTGGTGATGAGGCGGTACCACTCGTGGGTGTAGTGAACAATGGTGCGGTTGAGCGCGAGATCGACGTGCTTGTTGGTGACGTCACCGCCGAGCGTGCTGGTATCAGTTGCGACCATCCACAGGAACACCAGCAGGTTGGTGCCGACAATCGCATAGGTGGCGGGAGTGAGCACGCGTGAGTTGGCCAGCTGCACGCGGGTCTTGACGTCTGGACGGGCGGCCTTCGCACAGTCCAGGCAATGCGAACCCACCGCCGCCTGCACCAGGCAATCGCTGCAGGCGGGTTTGCCGCATCGGGTGCAGCTACGGCCCGCCTCGCGATCGGGGTGACGGTAGCAACGGGTCAATGTGGGCGGTTCGGGC
>JANLPB010000336.1:0-6788 GCA_031366885.1 Ilumatobacteraceae bacterium | reverse complement strand
GCGCACCGGCTATTACTCGGCCGATTTCACGCTGCTGCCGCTGGCCGCGGTGGCCGGCAAGACCCGGGTGATGGAGGACGAGTTCATCAGCGAATCGGGCACCGACGTGACCGACGCCTTCCGCCTCTACCTGCGCCCGCTTCAGGGCTCGGGCATGCCCGACGCCTACCGGCTGCGGCCGGCGCCGGTGGCCAAGGTGCTGGCAGGCGGCTGAGGGCGGCGGCGGCCGGGGCACCCAATCTAGGGTTTGCACCGGGGGGCCGTGACAATCGCCCCTTCGATCCCCTGCGAGAGCCCCCGGGATGGAAGCGTTTTGGGTCTCGACCGGCATCGTCGCGCTGGGTGAGATGTGAGACAAGACGCAGTTGCTGGCGCTGCTGCTGCTGGCGGCGCGGTTCCGCGAGCCCCTGCCCATCGTGCTGGGCATTCTGGTGGCCACCCTGGCCAACCATGCCGCCGCCGCCTGGCTGGGCGGCTGGATCGCCGCGCGGATGGGGCCGCTGCTGCTGCGCTGGGTGATCGGCGGCGCGTTCCTGACAATGGCGCTGTGGATGCTGATCCCCGACCGGCTGGACGACGTCGAGGCTGCCGGCAGCCCACCGCGCCTGGGTGTGTTGGCACCACCGTGGGGGCCTTCTTCCTGGCCGAGATGGGCGACAAGACGCAGATCGCCACCGTCGCGCTGGCCGCTCGTTATCCCGACCTGCTGGCGGTGGTGGCCGGCACCACGCTGGGCATGATGCTGGCCAATGTGCCGGCGGTGCTGCTGGGTGAGCGCATCGCCCGGCGGCTGTCGATGACGCTGGTGCACGGCGTTGCCGCCGTGATCTTTGCGGTGTTGGGGGGGGTTGTCGTTGGTGGGGGTGGGGCGGCTGTTGTGATGCTTGGTTGTGCTGGCGTGGGGGCTGAGGCAGCCGGTGGTTGGACCACGGGGGTTATTGGCAATGGGGTTTAGCAGTGGCTGGTCGAAGCGGCGACGGCGCGGTCTGTCATCCCGGGTCGGAAGTGGACCAGCCGGCCTGCCCCGTGGCAGCGCCTTTGTCCGACTGCTGGGCGCCGAGTCGGATGGCCATCAAGCGGCGGTGTGCCGATACCAAATGTTCGCCACGGACAGTCGTCGGTGAAGGGCGGCTTCCGAGCAGCCAGGCCCACAGAACTTGTGCTGATGTACCGGAGGTGCGAGCAAGACGTGCCTCGGCGCTGAAGCACGGGCCGGCTCTCAGGCATCCGCATCCTCCTCGTCCATGCGGCGCCCATCGGCAAGTTGTCGCTTGATGTCTTGCGCCGCGTGATCTCGCATCGCCAGGTATAAGTCGTAGGCAGGATCGGCGCGCGTGATCTGTTCGAGACGCTCTTCCGCGAGCTTCTTGAGTCGTACATCGGCGTCGAAGGGCTGTCCGGGAGTACCCGAGCGAACGCCGCTCACCGAGGAGGCGAATATGGCGGAGGAAAGATCCTTGTGCGCCTTGCGAGCGATGGAGCGCGCCGCGCGCAGTGCTCGACCGATAAAGCCTTCGTGATTCGAGACGAATGAAGGACCCGCGTCACGAACGATCGCGGTGACAACCTTGAAGTGATTCGGCGTACCGCCCGCAGTGAGCCACCCCTCGATGGTCCCTACGCACGCTGCGTCGTAGGGACTGCAAAGCGTCTGCACCAACTCGGCGAAGCGATAGCTGAACTGATAGTCACCTATGCGATCGAGTGCCCAGTCGAGCAGGCTGCGGAGGAGGGCCGCGCCCTCCGGGATAGCGAGCAAGTCGAGCGCGTCACGATCATTGAGCAAGCTGCCGAGTGGCTGCATCGACCAGTCCTCTCGTGCAATGGAGGCATCGATGCGCGCCATCGCGAGATCGAGCACGGCCCCGGGGGCTCGCCCGATCGCCTTCTTGAGGAAGGTGTTGACCCAGTGGTCGTCCAATCGAGGAACATTCCGAAGCCCATCAAGCAGCCGACGCAACTGGTCATCTCGAATGAGATCGAACGGTATGGTGTCATCGTGCACGAGCCAGATGAAGTAGTCACGGGCCGATTGCATCGCGAGGTGGATGTTCGCGCTGCTGAGCAGATCGATCGCAAGGGACTTATCGTGGCGCGCGACCTCGAGCGCGATGTTCGATGTGTATCGCAACACAGGCGCGCTCTCGGTGCGGAAGATTCGGCGCAATGCCATTAGGTCGGCCTCTTCGTAGATAGCCGGGTGGGTGGCGAACATGTAGCTTTCCGCGATGACCAGGAGGTGGGTGTCGCCGGCGTCCAGCATCTGCGTTACAAGGCGGGTTCCCTCGACTCGCCGTGCGGTCAACAGTGCACCGAGAGCCCGACCGGCGTGCGCTGAAAGGAGTGCTGTGTCGCCTTCGAGACGGCACTTCACGATGTACCGCGCGAGGTCAAGGTTCTTCAGCAGCAGTCGGCCGATGAAGAGTTGTCCTAGCCCGTGGTCCGGGTTGCCCGTCGCTCCCTTGATGTCGGCGAGACGGGCATTGAGGAAGGAAGCTAGTGCCGCGGGATCTGCGAAACGGTCTGTGAGCACCTGGCAAAGTGAGTTGGTGTCGGCTTCGTGCTGAGGTCTGCCAGTATCCTTTTCGATCGGCCAGGTGTTTGTGCCCCAGGCATCGATCAACGCACGAGTTGTTCTTGTCTCGATGTCTCGATCAAGCTTCGCGATGATGCGCTGCGCAATGACACGTGTACGTTCAGGGCCGTAGAACGCGTGCCAGTGCACCGACTCAGCGACCCGAACCAGGATCGGGGCAGAGATCTTGGTGGAATCAATATGTGCATCGAGCCGAGTGAGGGTGTCGGCGAACTCGTCACCCCAATCGTCGCCGTCTCCGCCACGTGCGCTGATCGGTCCCCTCAGAGCATCGCCGAGGGTCTGCGCAGCGAGGAACGCGCGTCGAGCATTCGCGTTGGCGAGACTTGCGAAGATCTCAGCGATGATCAGCTTGCGAACCTCCGTGACCCGGTCGCGCTGCACGGCGTACTGCGAGATCGTAATCGCGCGGTTAGAGGACGAAGATGTGAAGTGCCCTTCGGTGGCAAGCCCGCCGCAGAGAACTTCAAAGGGCGAGTACGGGCCGGCCCAGTTCTCCGGGTCGTCAAGCAGGGAGAGTGCATGCTCGACCACCGGCTCAACGAATTCAGCCGGCTTGCGCGGTTCGGGTGTTGCGAGATCGGTGAGCAGTCGTATCGGGTGATTGGGATGCGAGTTCGTCGCGCGCGCGTCTCCACGGCCGGCTTCCCAGAGTAGTGCGCACGCCTCCGGGACGAACTTGAGGGTGTATGCCGCGTTGCGGATGATGCGGCAGACGTCCTCATCTTGGCCGTGACCTTGGTCCACAAGTCGGCCCGCAAAGGCGAGCGCCTGTCGCGGCTGGTAGTACGCAGCAGAAGCGGCGGCCTTCACCTGCGCACGTTGGTAGTCGTCCTCCCAGACCAGCTGGCCCCACAGTCCGTCGAGCAGGCCACTTGCGGACGTATCACCCTCATTGCGTCGCCAATCGAGCCGTCCCAAGTTGATGAGGACGTGCTCTTTGTTCTCGGGAGTCGCGGCAGCGAAGACCCGTTCCGCATAGCCGTTCGACTGGCCGCTCGATGTGATGCATGCCGTTTCGATGATCGAGTCGGCGAGCAAGTCAGGTGACAGGCGGTACTTGGCTCCGCGCTTGAACAAGACGCCCGAGTCGATCAAGAGGCGCGCAAGGCGAGACGCGTCCGGAGCGTCGATGTCTGCAACGCTGGAAAGGAGCTCCAGGACGCGTCGGTCATCCGGTACTACCGGCTGAATGAGAGCGAGAACGCGCAGCATCGAGTGGACACGTTCTTGGTCCTTCCCGACCGCGATGTCCTCCGCGATCATCTTCTCGTAGTGCTTGAGCACAGCGTCGCGGAATTCGTCGTTTGAACCGAAGAGTTCCGGGTGCACCTGCTCCTTGGCAACGATCTGTGCACCGACCACGACTGCAAGCGGGCTGTCGTAGGTGAGGTCGGCAATTGCCGAGGCTGCGTGCGTTGGAGCGCCATGCTTCGTGAGCACCTGAGACGCGAGTTCCTTGGCGTCTTGCTTTGTCGGCTTGGCCAGCGTCACTGGTGCGGCCAGCTTGCCAGTGATCCCAAAACGAGCCAGTTCTCGCTGCACCACGTCGGTCCAGTAGGGTCGATAGACGAGTAACAACCTCGCGTGACTCCGCTCGTCGGCGGCGTAACGGATCAGCTGGCCAAGATCATTGCGGTCGTGTGCGTCATCGACCACGATCAGCTTTCCGGCGACGCCAAGATCCTCAAGGTGCTTGGCGGTGATCTCCTCCGTCGGCGAGGCCACGCGCACGAGTACTTCCGGGTATGCCGTCGCGAACGAATCGAGTGCGGAACGTAAGACTCTAGACTTGCCCTCGCCCGCGCGCCCAATGAGGCTCACCGTCACGACATCGGTATCGGCTAGGGCGGCGGCCAAGAGGTCGAGCTCTGAGACGCGGCCGATGAGCTCCCATCGTTGATTGAAAATGCGGCCTTCGGCAAGCTGCGGCGCAAAGAAGGCTTCGACCGTGAGCCACGGTCCAGCTGCTGATTCGCCCGTCAGCGCGAAACGCTGCGACGGGAAGAAAATGTCCGCGATGCGCACCTGCTCCACCTTGGGCAACGTGCGAAAGATGCGGGTGGTATCCACCTGGTCCCACAGGTCCCAGCCGCGCGCGCTACGGATCGCCTTCCTTGCGTCCGGACTCGCGACGCGGGAGAGAAGGATGTACTTCTTCTTTGCAGGGATCGTCTGCGACTTGATCGCGTCGCGAACCTTCGCGGCGCCGAACTGGGCTTCGCGCTTGCACTGAAACGTGTGCGCGGTGCCGTCGGCGAATACGACCTCGATGTCGATGCCGTGCTGCTTGTGCCCGGTCTTCCCTGCGGGGTGCACGACTGCCTGTTCGCGATAGAGGGTCGCCAGGAGGTCCAGCGAGAAGAACTCAAAGCTGTCGGGATTCAACGCGGCGAGAGGCAGCGGCCGGTCAAAGGACACTGTCGCCACCTCTGAGGCATATCCTGCAGCGTGGGAGAGCATGATCGCATCGCCCAGCAGCAGCGCCGCCAGCTTCGGGATCTCGTCAGCGCGGGGGCGTGACGACCCTTTCTCCCAACGGCTGACGGTTTGCTGTTTGACGCCCAGCAGTCGCGCTAGCTCATCCTGTGTTGACAGTCCGCAGCCAGTTCGAAGCGAGAGCAAGTTTTCACCAAACGATTTGTAACGCGGTTGTTTTGCCGTACTCATTTAATGTGTTCCGTAGTTCGCACACAGTATACGAGTGCGGAAAAAGTCAGCCAACTCAGATGCGACGGGAATTGCTTGCCCGCAGCATCGAAGCGCCCATGATCTGCAGCCCGGTGCGCGCGCGGATTGCGCGCTGCTGGCGGTGTGCACCGACCTGTACGCGTCGCGCGAATGGTGCTGGCGTGAGATGTTCAGCGCCAAGCTACCTTGCATGCCGGTGGTGGTGCTGGAATCTGACCATGACTCACCGGCCGGCCGAGATCGCGGCGTTGGTCAGTCTGGGCTTGGGTCGCTGGGCGCGGCGCCAGGTCGCTGCGGCAGGGCCTGCAGCGGTCTGAAGCAGTTCAAACCCGAACCCACAAGACGCCCGCCATCAGGCCAGCGGCCTTGATCGCAGTCGGCACCGCCCCGCGCCCCACCAGCAGCACGCGCCGCTGGCCAAAGGCCTGGCGCAGCGTGCCCAGCACCAAGCCGGCCAGCGCCGGGTCGGTGGCCGGGCCGACCAGCAGCGCGGCGGTGCGGGCCTGGCCGGCCCAATGCAGCACATCGCCCAGGCGCAGGCTGCCGCTGGCGCGCAAATCAACCCAGGCCGGCGCCTGGGGCTGCCCAGGGCCACTGCCAGGCCGGCGGCTGGCGGTGGCTGGTCCATCAGGAACAGCACCGTCTCGCACACCGCCGAGGCGTCGCTGGCCCGGCCCGCCTGTGGGCTGCGGGCGCAGACCCAACGCGCCAGCGATGCTGTGCGCCGTCAGGCGGGCGGCGTCGCGGGGCGGGTGCAGGCTCATGTCGTGCACCTGCAGGTCGCGCAGGGCCTCGGGCACGCGCTGCAAGCTTGGGATGGGAGTTCGGCGTTGACGCCGTGGCGGCCTTCGACCCCCACCCCAGCCCTCCCCCTGCCCGGGGGAGGGAGCCAGGCCCAGGGGCCCGTTCTCCGCGAACGCCGGGCACCGGGCACCGGCTGGAGCCTGGAAGGCTCTCCAGGCTCAGGGCCGAGAGGCAGCACACCATCGCATCGGCGGCTTCCAGCGCGCTGCCGATGGCGTCCTTCCAGCGCTGGCCGGGGCGCAGGTCGTCCAGGTCGTCCAGGTCCATCCAGGTGCGCAGGCCGGTGCGGCGCAGCGCCAGCGCCAGTGCACGCACCGGGCCCAGGTCAGCGCGCGAGTAGGAGATGAACACCGACTTGGTGGCCGGGTCCGCAGGGGCCGCTTGCAGCAGGGTGCGCATCACGGGGCCGGGGTTCAGGCGCTCAGGGCCGCACGGCCGGTGTCTCCACCGGCATGCCGGCCGCCCGCTGCGCCAGCCAGGCCTCCAGCGCCAGCCACTCGGGCGCGTGGGGCGCCCAGGGCTCGGCGCGCACACCCACCACGCAGCCGCGCAGCCGGCGCTGCAGGCTGCCCAGGCCTTGCCATTCCAGCCGGTAGCTGGGATAGCCGGTGGCGTGGCCTTGCGGGATGGCCGCGCCGCCCAGCTTGTGGCCGGCGCGCTGGTCATGGCAGTGCAGGCAGGCCAGGTTGAGCTGGCC
>JANLPB010000328.1:0-5859 GCA_031366885.1 Ilumatobacteraceae bacterium | reverse complement strand
CCCAAGGTTGGTGAGGCGGACAGCGGGCGGCAACGCGTAAATCACTGTCACTACAACCGCTGGTGGAAACTTGAGGCCGAAGAAAAGCTGAACCGGGCTGAAGTAGACAAAGATCGGCATGACCTGCGCCGTGTCCAGCAGCACTCGCACAACACGCTCGGTCTTGTCCGACCGTGCAGTCAGGATGCCGAGCGGAATCCCAAGGACCAGCGCGATGATCACTGCCACGGCCATGATTGACAGGGTCGTCATGGCGTGGTCCCAATCGGCAATCACGCCAACGCCGAACATCGCCGCGCCGCCCGCGACCGCGGCACGCATGCCACCGGTACGCCAGCCAATAGCGGCGATGATCGCAACGACACCGGGCCAGCGAAGCGCCAGAAGCAGCGACTCAGCGTTCTCCACCCCCCACGTCAGCGCGTCAGCGATCGGGTTGAACAGCCACGTGAAAATCTTCGACGATTGCCGATTCAAGACCGACCATTTGTACTTGTCCTGCGCCCACTTCTGGATGCCGGAGTCCATCCACTCGGGCACATCGTGCGCCGCCACCATCGCCAAGATCCCTAACGCTACGAAAAAGCCGAGGCCAAGTCGGCGTCGCTGACGACGGGCGATGACCGCCGCCTCGGACTCCTGATCCGGAAGCGTCTCGACGGAGACGGCCATCAGATGTCCTCGGTAGCCATGACCGAAAGAACGCCGACGCGATCGAGTGTTCCTACGTTTCGACCATCTTGCACGACGCGCACGGGCAGCTCGCTGCGGGCGACCAGATTGACGGCCTCGCATACCTTGGAGCCGCTTTGCACATCACCGGCGAAGGGACCTTCCGATGGCGACGACATCACCGCGTCAACGGGCACGACGTGGCTGCGCGGGACGTCGCGCACGAAGTTCGCGACGTAGTCGTCGGCGGGCTCGAGAACAACTTCGGTGGGGGTGCCGACCTGAACGAAGCGGCCGTTACGCATGATGGCAATGCGGTCGCCGAGACGAAGGGCCTCGGACAGATCGTGGGTGATGAACACCATGGTCTTGCGCAGCTCGCGACGCAGACGAACGACCTCGTCCTGCATCTCACGACGAATCAGGGGATCAAGTGCGGAGAAGGGTTCGTCGAACAGCATGATGTCCGGGTCGGTTGCCAGCGCACGGGCGAGGCCAACACGTTGCTGTTGTCCACCGCTGAGCTGGTGCGGTTTATAGGCCTCCATGTTGGGAAGGCCAACCAGCTCGAGTGTTCGGGCCGCTGTCTCACGGCGCTGCGCCTTGCCCATGCCGCGTAGTTCGAGGCCGAACGCAACGTTGTCCAGCAGTGTGCGATGTGGCAGCAAACCGAAGTGTTGGAACACCATCGACACCTTGTGGCGACGTATCTCCAGCAACGAATCATCGCTGGCAGCGGTGACGTCTTCGCCGTCGATCACTACCTGTCCGGAAGTCGGCTCGATCAGCCGTGTGAGGCACCGGATGAGCGTGCTCTTCCCGCTGCCAGACAAACCCATCACGACGAACACTTCACCCGGCGCCACATCGAGGTTGACCTCGCGCATCGCGACCACATTGCCATGTTTCTCTTGCAGTTCGCCGCGTGGTAGATCGGCCTCAGCTGACCCCACGATGCGTTCCGCGCGCGGGCCGTACACCTTCCACAGGTCTCTCACCGAAATCATCGGATCCACTGACACGCTCCCCTTGTGATTCGTCCCCACGCTCGGGGAATCCTACGCGCGTCGGCAATGCCTGTCCCTCGACTGCCGTGTCAGACGACGGTCACGGTTCCGGCGCCGAGAGCACTTCGCTCCGCGGCCGTGGGCTGTGCTTCGGTGACAAGGCAATCCGCTGCCCGCATCGGCGCGAGTGCGACGAGGCCGGCGCGACCAAACTTTGACGAGTCGACGGCGAACAGCCGTGCCTCCGCGATCTCGCTCATCGCCGCCGACATCTGCGCCTCGGCGTGTTCTTGCACCATCAGCCCACGTTGCGCATCCACCGCCGACGCGGACAGGATGGCGAGCCGCACCCTCATTGAGCGCACCACGCTGAATGCCTGTGAATCGAACGACGCCCCGTCGTGGTTTCGCAACTCCACACCGGCCATCAACACCCGGTTGCCCGGAATGGTGGCCAGGCTGGAAGCGATGAAGGTCGAGTTCGTGACCACGGTCAGCCCGCGCCGTTGGCGCAGCGCTTGCGCGACGAACCCCGTGGTGCTGCCCGTGTCGAGTGCAATGACGTCACCGTCGTCGACCATCGCCGCCACACGGCCCGCGATTGCTACCTTCGACCGCTGGTTCACCGCCATGCGTGCGAGGAACGGTGCTTCACCCGGACGAGTTCTGCCGACTACTGCGCCATGCACCTTCTCCACTTCTCCACGCTCTACCAATGGCTTGACGATGCGCCGGACGGTCTGCTCACTGACGTTCAGCAGCATCGCCAGTTCGCGCACGCTCACCGACCCGCGCAGGGCGACAGCGTGCATCACGTCCTCTTCGTAGAGCGGCACGATGATCATTCCAACACAAAACAACACATCCGGCCATATCTGTTGCAGCGCGCGCGAAGATGCGGCCGTGGCTACACCGAGTACGACCCTCCCCTCTCACGCCCGCACCGTTGTCATTGGCGGCGGCATCGTTGGCTGCTCGACGGCGTACCACCTTGCCAAGTTGGGCTGGACCGATACGGTGCTGTTAGAGAAGCACAAGCTCACATCTGGCAGCACGTTCCATGCGGCCGGCCTCGTGGGCCAGTTGCGCACCAGCGCCAACATCACCCAGCTGCTGGGCAATTCCGTAGAGCTGTACAAGACGCTTGAGGCTGAGACCGGCCAGGCGACCGGCTGGAAGATGAACGGTGGTTTACGGCTGGCGTGCAACGACGAGCGGTGGACGGAGGTCAAACGTCAGGCGACGACCGCGAAAAGCTTCGGCCTCGAGATGCATCTGCTCACGCCCAAGGAAGCACAGACACTTTGGCCGTTGATGGAAGTCGACGACGTGGTCGGCGCGGCCTTCCTGCCCACCGATGGCCAGGCAAACCCCAGCGACATCACGATGGCACTGGCCCGAGGGGCGCGCATGCATGGCGCCACCATCTGCGAGGACACGGAAGTGCTGAGCATCGAGGTCCAGGCAGGTGTGATCAAGGCCGTCCTCACCGTGTCACCGGACGGCAGCCAGGGCCGCATCGAGTGCGAGAAGGTCGTGGTCTGCGGTGGGCAGTGGACACGCGCGCTTTGCGCAACGGTCGGAGTGAACGTGCCGCTCGTGTCGGTGGAGCACCAATACGTGATCACCGAGCAGTTCACACCGGAGGTTCCGCGCGACCTACCTACGCTGCGCGACCCTGACCGATTGACCTACTACAAGGAGGAAGTCGGCGGCCTGGTGATGGGCGGCTACGAGCCAAACCCGATTCCTTGGGCAATCAAGGGCATTCCGCGCCCGTTCGAGTTTCAGTTGCTCGACAGCGACTTCGATCACTTTGCGCCGATCATGGAGCTGGCCGTGGGCCGCGTTCCGCAGCTGGCTGACACCGGTATTCGCACGTTGATCAACGGTCCGGAGAGCTTCACTCCCGACGGCAACTTCATCCTCGGCGAGGCACCGGAGTTGCGCAACCTCTACGTCGGAGCTGGGTTCAATGCGTTCGGCATCGCTGCCGGTGGCGGCGCCGGGCAGGCGCTGGCCGAGTGGGTGCACGATGGTGCTCCGCCGTACGACCTGTGGGTGGTCGACATTCGTCGATTCGGTCGGCCTCACGCCGACACCGACTGGGTGCGTACCCGCACGCTGGAGGCGTACGGCAAGCACTACACGATGGCCTGGCCGTTCGAGGAACATCACAGTGGCCGCCCGGCCCGTACATCGCCTCTCTACGACCGACTACTTGCGCGGGGCGCGAGTTTCGGCGAGAAATTGGGGTGGGAGCGGCCGAATTGGTTCGCTTCGGCCGCCCTCGGCGAATCTCCACATGACGAAATGACCTACGGCCGCCAGAACTGGTTTGCCGCGGTCGGTCGCGAGCACCAGGCGTGCCGTGAAGCCGCGGTGCTGATCGACCAGACGTCGTTCGCCAAGTTCGCGCTGAAGGGGCCCGACGCGCTGACCGCGCTCGACTGGATCTGCGCCAACAACGTGCGACGGCCCGTTGGCTCGCTGACGTACACGCAGATGCTGAACGACCGCGCCGGCATCGAGGCCGACCTCACTGTTGCGCGAGTCGCCGACGATGAGTTCTACATCGTCACAGGCACCGGCTTCGCGACGCACGACTTCGACTGGATTCAGCGCAACATCCCGGCCAGCCTCAACGCCCAACTGTTCGACATCACCTCCAGCTATTCGGTGCTGACGCTCATGGGGCCGGCGACTCGGTCAATCTTGCAACCGCTCACGACGACCGATCTGTCCAATGAGGCGTTCCCGTTCGGCACCTTCCAAGTCGTCGGCATTGCCGGCTGTGCTGTGCGTGCCCTGCGGATTACCTACATGGGCGAACTCGGCTGGGAGCTGCATCTGCCGGTCGAGTACGCCACATCGGTGTACGACGCGATCATGTCGGCCGGTGCGGGCCACGGGCTCGTGAACGCGGGCTACCGGGCGATCGAGAGCTGCCGGTTGGAAAAGGGCTACCGGGCCTGGGGCGCCGACATCGGCCCGGATCACACACCGCTCGAATCAGGTCTCGGATGGGCGGTCAAACTGCGCACGGACGTACCGTTCAAAGGCCGAGCAGCCGCGGAGGCACAGCGCGCAACAGGGGTGAAGAAGATGCTCGCCGCCTTCATCGTGGAGGACCCGGATGTTGTATTGCTGGGACGCGAGACGATCTACCGCAACGGCGAACGGGTGGGTTGGCTCACGAGCGGAGGCTTCGGCTACACGCTCGGCAAGCCGATCGGGTACGGCTATGTTCGTAGTCCGGCGGGTGTCGATGCCGCCTATGTTCAGGAGGGGACCTATGAGCTCGAAGTCGCCACGGAACGGGTGCCCGCAACGGTGTCGCTGCGGCCGCTGTACGACCCGTCGATGAGCCGGATCAAGGTCTGATCAATGACGACCGAGATTCAACTTCCGGCACGGGCCCGGATCGTCATCATCGGTGGCGGCATCCTCGGCTGCAGCATTGCCTACCACCTCACCAAACTGGGCGAAAACGATGTGGTGCTACTCGAGCAACACCAACTCACCGACGGTGCCACATGGCATGCCGCCGGGCTGGTGGGCCAACTGCGCTCGTCGCGCAACACCACCAGAATGTTGGAGCAATCTGTCGAGATGTACTCGGGGCTCGAAGCCGAGACGGGGCAGGCAGTCGATTGGCATCAGGTAGGCAGCCTGAGGCTGGCCTGCTCGCCGGATCGCGTGCTCGAATTGAAGCGACTGACCACGATGGCCAAAAGCTTCGGCCTGCCGATGGAGATCATCTCGGCGCAGCGAGCGCAGGAACTGTTCCCGCTGATGACGACGCACGACGTGCTCGCCGCCGCGTTCTTGCCCACCGATGGCTACATCGATCCGGCAAGCGTGACGCAGGCAATCGCGAAGGGCGCGCGGATGCGTGGTGCGACGATCATCGAAAACACCCGGGTCGACACGATTGCTGTCGATGGCCGCAGGATCACGTCGGTACACACCAACCGAGGTGAGATCGAGTGTGAGGTTGTCGTCAATGCTGCGGGAATGTGGGGACTCGAAGTAGGTCGGATGGCCGGGGTGCGGGTGCCCGCATTCGCCGTAGAGCACCAATATGTGCTCACGGGTCCGATCACCGAGATGTCGGCATCGGAGATCAGGGCAATGCCGACGATGCGCGATCCCGATCACCTGGTGTACTACAAGCCAG
>JANLPB010000306.1:0-17921 GCA_031366885.1 Ilumatobacteraceae bacterium | reverse complement strand
GCGATGACCGGCACGATCGACTCAGCGAAGTACGTGAACGAGCCAACGATCGAGACCATTTTCTCCTCCACCGCCTGTCGGGCACACGTGGTCGCAACGGCCGGGTCGAACTGCTCGTCGCACACCGTGACCTCGAGCGGGTGTCCGGCGATGCCGCCGCGGGCATTGATGTACTTCTCGTACGCCTTTGCTGTATTGGCGATGTTCTCGTAGGTCGGGCCAGCGGCGTTCAGCGTGGTGACGGTCATTACCTTGATCGGAGCTCCTGTCGGCGTCTCGCCGGCGGCAGCAGTGTCAGTAGGTGCGGTTGACTCGGCCGGTGCGGTTGACTCGGCCGGTGCGGCTGATTCGGCCGGTGCGGCCGACGTCGAGTCGCTGCCCTTCGAGTCGCTGCCACACCCGGCAGCGATGAGACCAGCAACGGCCAACAAGACGATGCCACGTCGCGACGTGGACCGAAGTGAAGCCGAACGCGGGTCACGCGTGTGAGATCCAGACATATTTTCCCCCAGTTGCAGATGTCACGAGCGCGGGTGCGCTCTGACCACCTTGACGTATAGCACATACATCCGATGTTCGCTAGCCCCGAAATTGAACGATCGTTAGCCGGGCCTGATCCGGATCGGTTGAAATCATCTACGATTGTCGCCAAATTGACGGTTAGCGCTCCGGTAATTGTGGGGCGGCGGGTAGTGATATAGTGTGCCGAGCAAGCCGACTGCTTCGATGTTTAACCACGCACAGTGAGCAGCCGACTCCCACATTGATGTGCCGGGTGTGGGTGCAGGGTGGGTGCGTTGGTGTGTGTCGATGTACATGGGGTGTACCTGGGGACGAAGGGGAACGATGAACGAAGTCATTCGATTCGCGTTGCTAGGGCTCGGTGTTGGTGCCTTGTATGCCTTGGCATCGCAGGGCCTCATCGTCGTGTACCGCGGCACCGGCGTCTTGAATTTTTCACTCGGTGCCACCGCCATCGCTGGCGTCTTCATGCAGTCGGAGTTGCATTCCGAGGCCGGCTGGCCATTCCTGTTGTCGGCCGCTGCCGGCATTCTGTGGTCGGCGTTCCTCGGTGTCCTCACGCACTGGGTCGTGATGCGGCCGCTGCGGCGAGCGAGTTCGCTCGTGCGGGTCATCGCCACTCTCGGGGTGCTCATCACCATTCAAGCGGCCGTCGTGCTCCGCTACGGGTCGAACCCGCGGCAGGTCGAGAGCTGGCTTCCGACCAACCGCATCACGTTATGGGGTGAGGTTGGCATCACAGTCGACCGTCTCATCCTTCTCGCCATCGGCTCAGTGTCCGCTCTTGTCCTGTGGCTGCTGTACCGCACCAGCCAGTTCGGCCTGGCTACCGAAGCGGTGTCGGAGAGTGAACGGTCGGCGTCGGCGGTAGGTCTCTCGCCCAACCGAATCGCCCTCTTGAACTGGGCGCTGGGCTCGGCCATTGCAGCGGCCGCGGGCATTCTCGTAGTGCCGATCATCACCCTGCAGGTCACGTCGATGACCGCGCTCATCCTGGCCGCGATGGCAGCGGCGTTGGTCGGCAGCTTCAAATCGTTTCCCATCGCCACCGCTGCAGGGTTCGCCATCGGTATCGGGCAAGCGCTCGTTGGGCGCTTCGCCGATCAAGAAGGCCTGGGAGCATCGCTGCCGTTCCTGGTGATCATCGTGGTGCTGGTGTTTCGTGGTCGCTCGCTGCCCCAGCGCGACCAGTACTTGCAACAGTTGCCAATGGTGGGGAACGGTCGTATCAACTGGGCGTGGACGCTGTTCGGGTGCGGCGCCATCGTGTTCGTGATGGTGACCAAGCAGGCGAAATGGATCGATGCCCTGACCGTCTCATTGGGTGTCGCCATCGTGTTGCTGTCGATCGTGGTGCTGACGGGATACGCGGGGCAGCTCTCGCTGGCGCAATACTCAATCGCCGGCTTCGGTGCATATGTGGCGGGCCGCCTCGTCGCCGTGTACAACGTCCCATTTCTGCTGGCGCTCCTCGCCGGCGTCGCCGCGGCGGTACCCCTCGGGCTGATCTTCGGCCTTCCCGCGGTGCGAACTCGCGGCATCAGCCTCGCGATCGTCACCCTTGGTCTCGGCAGCACCCTCGAGCTGATGCTCTTCAAGAACCGCAACTACACCGGTGGTGTGCAGGGTACGCAGGTGGGTAACCCCGACCTGTTCGGCTACGACATCGGGTCCATCAACCATCCGGAGCGTTACGGCATCTTCACGCTGGCGATGCTCATGGTTGCGATTGTCGGCGTGGCCAACGTGCGACGCGGCCGAAGCGGCCGCAGGCTCATCGCCGTGCGCACCAACGAACGAGCGGCGGCGGCCTTGGGCATCAACGTGATGGTTGCCAAGTTGTTCGCCTTCTCGTTTGCTTCGGCCATCGCCGCCCTTGGCGGCATCGTGCTGGCCTTCCGGCTCAGCTCCATCAGCTACTCGTCGTTCAGCAACTTCACTTCCATCACGTATGTCGGTCTGGCGTTGTTGGGTGGTGTCGGCCAACTCCTGGGCGCCATCTTTGGCTCGACGTTGGCAACCGCCGGCATCACTCAGGAGATCCTGGAGACGACGTGGGACGGTGTCGGCAAATGGATCCAACTGATCAGTGGCATCGGCATTTTGCTGACGCTCATCAGCTACAAGGACGGTGTTGCCGCGCAATGGCTGCGCATGTCGCGTGAGATGAAGAAGACGCGGAAGTGGAGCCAGCCGTACACCATCGAGCTCGCCGACGTCGCGGATACCAGCATTGACCACACCACGCGCGTCGAGGCGCGGACGCTGACCGTCGAGGGCCTCACGGTGCGCTACGGGGCTGTGGTCGCGGTTAACAACGTCAGCTTCCGCCTCGAGCCGGGCAGAGTCACCGGTCTCATCGGTCCGAACGGCGCCGGTAAGACCTCGCTGATCGATGCGGTCAGCGGGTTCGCCGTCTCGGAAGGCCGCGTGCTGCTCAACGATGTCGATCTGTCGAAGGCGCCGGCGATGAAGCGTGCTCGAGCCGGAGTTGCGCGGCAGTTCCAGTCGCTCGAGTTGTTCGAGGACTCGACGGTCTTCGAGAACCTCAGTGTCGCCGCCGACCCGCAAGACCTGCGCTCGTACTTCTTCGATCTGATCTGGCCGAAGAACCCGAAGCTGCCCCCCGAGGTCGTCCGCGCGATCACCGAGTTCGGCCTCGACGAGGACCTTCACCGAGAAGTGCATGATCTGTCGTACGGCAAGCGCCGGCTTCTCGCCATCGCGCGTGCTGTCGCGATGCATCCCAGCGTCATCCTGCTCGACGAACCGGCAGCGGGCCTGAGCGCGGCGGAGGGCGCTGAGCTCGCTCGCGTGGTACGTCGTTTGGCCGACGACTGGGGGATGGCGATTCTTGTGGTCGAGCACGACATGAACTTCGTCATGGGCGTGTGCGATCAGGTGATCGTCCTCGACTTCGGCACGTTGATAGCAGATGGTTCTCCCGAGGAAGTTCGCTCCGACCCGGCCGTCATCGCCGCCTACCTCGGTGACGAAACCGACGCCGATGAACTGCAATCCTCCGATCTGCAACCAGTGGATGATCACACGCCGGCACCGGTCGCAGGGGGTGCGTCATGAAGGCTGCACTGCTGGAGACGCGTTCACTCAAGGCCGGTTACCTCGGCCGCGAGGTGGTGCGTGCTGTCAACCTGCGCGTCGATGCTGGTGAGGTGGTGTGCCTGCTCGGCCCCAACGGCGCTGGCAAATCGACGACACTGCTCACCATCGCCGGCGACATACCGGCCGTCGACGGCATCGTCATGTTCGACAATGTCCCCACCTTCACACCGATGGACCAACGGGTGCGCGGCGGCATCGGGCTGATCACCGAGGACCGTCTTGTCTTCAGCAAGCTGTCGGCGCGCGACAACCTGCGCATCAATGGTGGTTCCGTGGAGGCGGCGCTCAAGTTCTTCCCCGAGCTGGAGCCGCGGCTCTCGGTGCGCGGCGGAATGCTTTCGGGCGGCGAGCAGCAGATGCTCGCACTCGCTCGTGCGCTGAGCCGCGAGCCCCGGCTGCTGCTCGCAGACGAGCTCTCCCTGGGGCTCGCCCCAAAGATCGTCGACCGTCTGCTGGGCGCCGTGCGCGCTGCCGCCGACGAGCGCGGCACCGGTGCGTTGATCATCGAGCAGCACGCCCGCAAGGCACTGAAATACGCCGACCGGATGTACCTGATGGCGCGCGGTCAGATCCTCCTTGAGCTCCCTGCCAAGGAGGCGCTGCTTCGTCTCGACGAGATTGAGGACGCCTACCTGCGAGGCACCTCGGAGACCGAAGAAGACCACATCGAACGGTTGCGCAGGAAGAACAAGAAGAAGCAGTGGAAGCGCCAGCGGGTTCGTGAGTACGAGCTGGCGCGGTTGAGCGGCAAGGTCGTGTCCACCCGAAAGGAAGAGGATGATGAGTACTACTTCAATGCTGAACAACGCCTGCGTTCCTGGGCAAAGCGTGTCAGGCGGTAGCTGACATGGGTTACAGAACCTCAGAGCTGCCTCCCGTCGACCTCGACGAGTTCGCCAACATTCCGTTTTTCGAGCGGATGAAGATCCTGCAGTTGCACTGGGTGAAGTACGGCTTCGGTACGCCGAAGCAGACCGTTGTCTTCTACGTGTGGAAGATCTTCTTCTATGCGTTGTTCGGCCTCATCTTCTGTGGCGCGTTCACGAAGGGCCTCGAGTTCGACAACATCGCCGGATGGTGGCACGAACCGATCCTGTACCAAAAGCTCATGGTGTGGACCGTGCTGCTGGAGATCCTCGGGCTGGCCGCGACGTGCGGTCCGATGGCGTTCCACTTCGATCCACCGATCGGTGGCGTCCTCTATTGGTGGCAGAACGACACGTTGCGCGTGCCGCCGTACCCGAACCATCTGCCGTGGTCGAAGGGAAGCCGCCGCACGCCATGGGACACCGGGCTCTACAAGCTCATCGTGTTCTGGCTGGTCATGATGATGTTCCTGTCGGGCGATCAGGTTGCCGGCCTCCCGAAGGGCTCGGCGGGCGTGATGCCGCAGTGGGCTCTCGTCACGTACTGCGTACTTATCTTGATCATGGCCACCCGCGACAAGATCGTGTTCCTCTCGGCACGTTCCGAGCAGTACGTGCCAACGATGCTGTACTTCGGCCTGTTCACCAACTTCCACGACATGGTCATCGCCGCCAAGATCTGCATGGTCGTCATCTGGATGGGTGCCGGGTTCTCCAAGCTGCAACACGGCTTCTCGTCGACCGTTGCAATCATGGTGCAGAACACACCTTGGAACAGCTCCCAAAAGCTGCGCATGGCGACGGTCAAGGATTACCCGAACGACATCCGCCCGTCGAAGCTGACTCATCTGCTGGCTCACGTTGGTGGCACCACCTGCGAGATCGTCATGCCGTTGACTCTGCTGTTCTCGCCATGGCCGTGGCTGACGTGGATTGCCATCGTGTCCATCTGGATGCTGCACACGTTCATCATCTCGACCATCCCGCTGGCAGTGCCGCTGGAATGGAACGTGTTCTTCATCTTCGCGGCTGGCTTCCTGTTCGGGAACTTCTCCGCAGGTGACGGCTACGGGGTTGGCGACATGACGCCGTGGTTGTTGGCGATCGTTCTCTTCGTCGCCCTCGCGCCGATCGTGCTCGGGGCGCTGAAGCCGCAGTACGTCTCGTTCCTCGTCGGCATGAAGCAGTACGCCGGCAACTGGTCGGCCGCTTCCTTCTCCTTCAAGGACAAGGAGAAAGAAGACCGCATCAACCAGCGGATCGTGAAGGCGGCCGACAACCAGATCGATCAGCTCAATCCGTTGTTCGGCAATGAGATCTCGGAGATCTTCATTCAGAAGGCCCTCGCGTTCCGGATGATGCACCCGATGGGGCGCATGCACTACTCCGCGCTGATGCGCCACGTCGATTCGCTCGACACCCGCATCCAACGCGAGGGCGAGTTCGTCAGCAACGTGCTCACGGGCTGGAACTTCGGCGATGGCCACTGCATCGACGAGCGGCTCATCGGAGCGCTGCAAGAACGCTGCCAGTACGAACCCGGCGATGTTGTCGTTGCCTGGACCGAGTCGCAGCCGGCGTTCTCCAAGAAGGTCCAGTACCGCGTCATTGACGCTGCGCTCGGCTGCGTGGAGAAGGGCTGGTATCACAACGACGACGCCTATGGTGAACAACCGTGGCTACCGAACGGTCCCATCCCGCATACGGTCACTTGGACGCTTCCCGGCTATGTGGCGCCCGGTGTTGCGCACCCCGGCTCCGGTGGGCGCACCTGACTCGGGGTACGCAGCTGGCCACGTGGGCATGGTGAGGTCGTGAGCACAGCGGTCGTGGTGGGCAGCGGCCCGAATGGGTTGGCCGCCGCTGCGCGCCTGGCCCGCGCCGGGCTCGACGTGACCGTGCTGGAGGCGAGCGCGACACTCGGCGGCGGCGCTCGCAGCTCGGAGATGATCATTCCCGGTCTGATCCACGACCACTGCTCAGCGTTTCATCCGTTGCCGACGGTGTCGCCGCTGTTCGTGCAACTTGGCCTCGCAGCCGGCGGCCCCGTTCGCTGGCTGCAGCCCGAGGTCGACTGTGCTCACCCCCTCGATGACGGGACAGTGGGCCTGCTGTACCGATCGCTGGAGCGCACTGCTGAGGCGATGGGGGATGCCGGCGTGCGTTGGCAGCACATGTTCGGGCGGCCGAGCAATCGGTTCGACGAACTGTTCTCAGATGTCTCTCAGCCGGTCCTGCGACTTCCGGGCCATCCGCTCACTCTGGCGCGCTTCGGTATCGGCGCGGCGTTGCCCGCAACCGTCGTCGCGAGAGCGCTGCAGTCGCCCGAAGCCAAGGCGCTGTGGACGGGTGTCGCCGCGCACGCGTTCACGAGGTTGGATCGACCAATGAGTAGCGCCGTCGGCATGATGCTGGTCGCGGCCGCGCATGCCAGCGGCTGGGTGGTCGCCGAGGGAGGGTCCGGCTCAATTGTCGACGCGCTCGTCGCCGACATTCAGCGTCACGGCGGAACGTTGGAGACGGGTTCACGTGTGAACTCGATCAGCGACCTTCCCCCACACGATGTGCTGATGCTCGACGTATCACCGTCGATCGCTGCCGACATTCTCGGTGATCGTCTGCCGTCGCGTGTTGCTCGCGCCTACCGAAAGTTTCGTCATGGGCCAGGAGCGTTCAAGGTCGATTTCGCCATCGAGGGCGATGTGCCCTGGACCGCTACGGCGGCCTCCCGCGCCGGCACTGTCCACCTGGGAGGCACCGCGGCCGAAATCGTTGCGAACGAGCTCGACGTCTACCGCGGCATCATGCCCGACCGACCGTTCGTGCTCGTCGGCCAGCAGTACCTCGTCGATCCGACACGATCGGTTGGCAACGTGAACCCGCTGTGGACCTACGCCCATGTGCCCAACGGCTACTCCGGCGACGCGACGGAGGCCATCATCACTCAGATCGAGCGATTCGCCCCCGGCTTCCGAAGCCAGATTGTGGGCACGGCCGTGCGTTCGACGACGGAGATGTCGGCGTACAACGCGAACTACATCGGCGGCGACATCATCGGCGGCGCGTCGACGGTGCAACAGTTGCTGTTCCGGCCACGCTTTTCCACCGATCCGTACTTCACCGGAGTAGATGGTGCGTACCTTTGCTCGGCGTCGACGCCGCCGGGGGCTGGGGTACACGGAATGTGCGGCGCCAACGCCGCCGACCGAGCATTGTCACAACTGCAAGGAAAGGGACGATTCAATTGAGCGAACAGCAAGAACCAGCGAACAGCAACAAGGCCAGAAATGACGGGCTGGCCGCAGTGGCCGCCTTCATCCTCGCTGGTTTCCTCATCGCCATGGTGATCAATCACGTCATTTAGATCGAGGGGCTGCATGGCCAGCAATGCACTGGCAGCGGTCACGGCCGACGCCCCATGACGTGGCGTCTCGTGGCACTGCACATCGATGCGAATGATCCGCTCGGCCTTGCGCGCTTCTGGGCCACAGCGCTGGGCTGGACCATTGCCGAACCGACAGTCACCAACGAGGCAGCCACGACCGTGCGGCTTGTGCCGACCGACGGCACCCCGTTCGAGATTCAGTTCGGGTCGGTGGCGGAACACAAGACGAGCCAGAACCGAATTCATTTCGATCTGACCACCGCGTCGCTCGACGATCAAGAACAGTCGGTGCGTTCGCTGCTTGCTCTCGGCGCGCGCCATGTCGACATCGGCCAGAGTCCGGGCGAAGCGCACGTCGTCCTCGCCGATCCAGAGGGCAATGAGTTCTGCGTCATCGAACCGACGAACAGCTTCCTCGCCAAATGTGAGCGCCTCGGTGCGGTCAACTGCGACGGCACCCAAGCGCTCGGCTACTTCTGGAGTGGGGTTCTCGGCTGGCCGCTGGTGTGGGACCAGGACGAGGAGACGGCCATCCGCGCGCCGGGCGGCATCGGACCGCTCATCACGTGGAGCGGGCCGCCGCTGATGCCACGGATCGGCAAGGACCGGGTGCGGTTTCACATTGCATCTGGGCCTGAGGACGATCCGTTGTCCGAACTCGACCGCCTGATCGCTCTAGGAGCCACCCTCGTCGATGGTGGCGGACGCGACGGCGAGCGGATGGACATGGCCGACCCCGACGGCAATGTCATTCGTGTCCTCTCACGACGGTCGAACGACGCTTAGGTCTCCGCGTGCACCACGGTTGCGGTACCCGGGTTGACCGTGACGCGATCGCCGGTGCGGAATCGTACGACCGCGGTGGCGTCGCCGATCACCGCGGGTAGGCCCAGTTCTCGTGCGATAGTGGCGGCGTGGCTGGCCAGACCACCGGTCGTCGTGACCAGCGCGCCTGCATGCATCAGCAACGCATTCCACGAAGGACTGGTGAACCGTGTGACGACGATGTCATCGGGCTCGAAGAGATCGAAGGCGGTGAGTGGATCTTCGACGACGAGCGCTCTGCCGGTGAAGCTGATAGTCCCGATGCCGACGGGCCCGTCGCCAATACCCGTCATGTGCTCGGCGGCGGCGAGTTGCGCGGCACCGATGAGCGCCAGCGGCCGTGGCAGCGCAGACAGTGTGGGGATCGGAAAGCTCGGGCCGAGCATCAGGGGTGCGTCGAGCGCGGAGTGACGACGGCGAAGGTTGCGTCGTCGCATGATCAGTTGCACGTCGAGCTGATCGGGCTGCTCCAAGGCGGTGACGAGTTCGGCGACGGTCATCTCGATCGCGAGCGTGGGGTCCTCGAACCGGAGGCGGCGACCAGCCTCGAGCATCGCTCGGCGCAGTAGCCCCATCGGCCAGGCGCCGGTGAGCAGTCCGTTGTCGTCGCGGAACCGGGCTGCTGTTCGCGCATCGTCGACGAGTGCGCGAAGTTCGGCGCGCTGGTCCACCGGAACCAGCGACGAGAGATCGGCCGGCACCGGGGTCGTGCGAGCCGTGCGCGAGCGATGCCCCTTCAGTTCAACCCAGGCGTGCGCGTCGAGGTCGTATCCGGTGACGAGTTGCCACGCCGGTGTCTCGTCCGCGTCCGAGTTCGTGTCACCGATGCCAGCGCCATCGAGTGCGCGTAGCGCGGCAGCCGGCTCGATACCCCACTCACTGCAACGAACAATCAGCAGTCCGACAGGCAGCAGGTCGTCGCCGTGAAGTGCGAAGTGTCGGCTGTACCCCTGGACGATGTGTCGACGGCAGGCGGCGAGGTGGGAACGAAGCTCACTGGGCGTCATGGCAGCGAGGTCCAGCGACTGCAACGCGTTGTTCGATTGCTGCCACTCGAACCGTTCGACCTCGAACCAGTGCCGGGCCACAGCGCGCCAGGGGCGGGCTTCAAGTGCGAGGCGGGCCCGCTTGGTTCGCTTGCGAAAAGCAGGATGGGCTCGCGACAGCATCCACACAAGAGCGCTGGGCGGAGTGCGCTTCATCTCCCGCGGGCCGACCAGCGGGATTGGCGCGATGAAGAGATGGCCGTTGATGTACGCAACGTCCACGCCGGCGGCGAGTACGCCGTACCGCTCGAACATCGCTGCCATTGCCGGCGGTGCTGTCTCGGCCCACAACAGTTGATACTCCGCGGTGACGGCGTCGGGGAAATGATCGGCCAGTCGTTGCCAACTACCGGGGCCCGGCGCGACGAATGAGTTGTCCGGCTCTGGACCGATCTCGACGTTGGTCGTCATTTTCTTCCTCGCTTCAGTGTCGTGTTCGGGGTCGCTTTCAAGGTTGTGGTGGTGGTCGACGCGGCGATCAAGGCGCGCGTCGCCCACAGTGAAACGTCGATCGCTTCGTCGATGCCCAGCCCCTGACGGTCGTGAAGCTCCACGAGCCCGAGCGAGCCGCTGACGAGCAGCAGCATCGCAATCAACCGTTGTCCTTCGGCGCCGTGGGGGCTTACTCCGTGGCTTCGGACATAGTCGGACAGCAGCTCTCGGCTGCGCGCAAGGCGCGTTTCGCGCATCGATCGTCCGGCCTCCGACGTCAGTTGATGACGAAGCAGTGGCAGGTTGTGCGAGAAGTCGTTCCACATCGCACGTTGGAAAGCGGCGAAATCGTCATCCTCGGGTCGGCGCGACGCAGCGGCATCCAGCGCGCGACGCGACGGCTCTGCGGCGGCGGCGGCAAGAAGGTCGTCCTTGGTAGGGAAGTAGCGGTAGATCATCGCCAACGAGACACCTGACTGCCGCGAGACCGCTGGTACCGACAGCTCGTCGAGCGCGCCGTGTGCGACCAGGTCGATCACCGCTCCAAGAATGGTTCGTCGAGTGAGTTCTCGCTGTTCGTCTCGCAGTGCCACACTTCCCAGCATGAGCGCGTGAGGTGGCCGTGTCAAGATGAGATGACCATCTCATGAAGTCGCCTGAAATTCAGGATGTACTGTTCCAACGCCAACTCGTCCACCCGGGAGGTTGCGTCGGATGAAGTCGCGCTCTATCGATACCGACTATCTGGTTGTGGGCGCGGGCGCGATGGGAATGGCGTTCACCGATGCGCTCATCGACCATTCCGATGTACATGTCACGCTCGTCGATCGTCGCCACGCGGCGGGTGGCCACTGGCAGGATGCGTATCCGTTCGTGCGGCTGCACCAGGCGTCAGTGTTCTACGGCGTTGCGTCGACGGTGTTGGGCGGCGGCGCGCTGCAGCACGACGGCCCCGAGTCGGGACTGCAGGAACGTGCGCGTCGATCGGAGATCCAGCACTACTACGACGGGATTCTTTATCGTCGCTTCGTCGGGTCCGGGCGCGTCACATTCCTCGGGGGGAGCGAGTACCAGACCGACGGCACGACGCACCTCGTGACGTCGCGAGTTTCGGGAGACACTGCGAATGTGACGGTGCGGCGACGCGTGGTCGACGCCACGTACCTGTCGCCGACAATCCCCGCGACGACTCCACCGCCCTTCGGCGTGGCCGACGGGGCTCGGGTCATCGCCGTTAACGAGTTGGCGACGCTGGGCGAAGCGGCGAGCAGCTACGTCATCGTCGGGTCCGGCAAGACTGCGACCGACGGCATCGTGTGGCTGTTGGGACACGGGGTGCGCCCGGATCGGATCATGTGGGTGCGGCCGCGCGAACCGTGGATGCTCAATAGGGCGACGGTCCAGCCCGACCCGGGGGTAGCGCTCGGTCTAGCGACCAACACCATGGCTGCGGCTGCTGAGGCAAGCTCGCTCGACGAACTGTTCGTGCGTCTCGAAGCTGCAGGGGTGATGCTGCGTGTCGACACTGACGTCGCCCCGACGATGGCAAAGACGCCGACCCTTGGAACGTGGGAGCTCGATCTGCTGCGCACCATTGAGAACGTCGTTCGGCTCGGGCGCATCAAGTACGTGACCGCCGACGAGATCGTCCTCGAGGCCGGCTCCGTTCCCCTTGCGCCTGGTGCGCTGGTGGTGCACTGCGCTGCATCGGGTCTGGTGTATCCGCCGTTGGTTCCTGTCTGGAGCCCCGACAAGATTCGGCTGCAGACGATCCGTGCCGGCTTTCCGTGTTTCTGCGCTGCGCTCGCCGGGTTCGTCGAAGCCACTCGTGACGACGACCGCGAGCGCAATCGCGTGTGCCCGCCAAACACGCTGCCCGACACGCTGCCCAACTGGGCGGAGATGCAGGTGCGTGGCACGCTCGCAGCTCGTGCGTACGGAGCGGAGCCAGACATTACGGCCTGGGCCAACGCCACCACCCTCAACCCCGCCCGCATCACGCCTGCGCAGCGCGAGGAACCTGCCGTACGCGCTGCAGCCGCAGCACTTGCCAACGTCGTCGAGCCCGGCCTCGCGCGATTGACCGAACTCGCCGGGCCACTGATCACTAGGAAAGGACAGACACCATGACGTCGTCGCTCAAGGTCGCGGTGGTTCAACGCCCACCGGTGCTACTCGATCGCGAGGCCACTCTGAGAGTGGCCGTTGAGTATCTGCATGAAGCAGCAGACTCTGGGGCAACTCTGATCGTGTTCCCCGAGACCTACATTCCGGGTTACCCGGTGTGGATCTGGTCGCTGCGGCCCGGCGCCGACTACCAGCTGACCAGCAAGATCCACCGGGTGCTGCTCGACAACAGCGTTGATCTGACCGGCGACGACTTGCGGCCGTTGCGAGACGCGGCAGCCGAGCGCGGCGTGGTGGTGGTCGTCGGCATTCATGAACGCGACGGTGAGTTCAGCCGCGCAACGCTCTACAACACGCTGGTCACGATTGGAGCGGACGGCAGCATTTTGAACCGCCACCGCAAGCTGATGCCGACCAATCCAGAGCGGATGATCTGGGGTCAGGGCGATGCCAGCGGACTCCGCGTTGTCGACACTCCGATCGGTCGGCTGGGTGGCCTCATCTGCTGGGAGAACTACATGCCGCTCGCCCGCTACGCGCTCTACGCCGAGGGTGTCGAGATCTATGTGGCCTCCACGTGGGACTCGGGTAGTGGCTGGCTCGCCAGCATGCAGCACATCGCGAAAGAGGGCCGCTGTTGGGTGATCGGCTCGGGCTGCTCGCTGCGAACGGCTGACGTTCCGCAGAACTTCCCGGGTCGCGACCATGTGTTCGACGACGATGTCGAGTGGCTCAACCCCGGAGACTCGGTTGTGGTCGCGCCGGGCGGGGAGATCGTGGCGGGCCCGCTCCACGAGGAGCATGGTTTCGTGATCGCCGACATCGACGTCGGTCAGGCGATGGCAGACCATCGCGTGCTCGACGTTGCCGGCCACTACAACCGCCCGGACATCTTTCAACTGACCGTGGATCGTGCTGCCCATTCGCCGATCACCTATCACTGACGCTTTCCCAACTCTGGTCGGCCCAGATCCACACCGGGTGTCGATGTAGCACGACCAGAAGCCGGGTGTCGACGGTCCGGTCTGAGGGGGGCTCAGGTTCTGGTAGGAACGCGCCATGACACTGACTGTTTCGCACGCCACGGGGCCGTCGACCCCATCGTTGACTGAGACGACGATCGGCCAGATTCTGCGTGACGCTGCCGCCGCGGCGCCGGACCGACCGGCCATCATCGAGGGGATACCGGATGAGGCGACACGCCGACAGTGGACCTTCGCCGAGCTCGACGCGCAGGTTGATCGAGTGGCCCGCGCGCTCCTCACCCGCTTCACGCCGGGTGACCACATTGCAGTGTGGGCTCAAAACATCCCCGAGTGGGTGATGCTCGAATTCGGCGTGGCACGCGCGGGGATGGTGATTGTCACCGTCAACCCCGGCTACCTCGCGGCTGAGTTGCGCTACGTGCTGAATCAGTCGCAATCCACGGCGTTGTTCTGTGTCGACTCGTTCCGAGGCAGCCAGATGCTTGCGGTAGCGCAGGAGGTGCAGGCCGACTGCCCGACACTGCGCGAGATCATCCGGTTCGCCGAGTGGGAGGCGTTTCTCGCGTCGGGGGACCCGTCCATTCCGCTGCCCGAGGTGGCGCCGCTGGACGCGGTGATGATCCAGTACACGTCGGGTACCACTGGCTTTCCAAAGGGTGCGTTGCTGCACCACCGCGGCCTGGTCAACAACGCAACACACTTCATGCACCGCATGGGCGTGGCCGACGGGAACGTGTACGTCACGATCATGCCGCTCTTCCACACCGCCGGCAGCGTGATGGCCGTGCTGGGCTCCACCGCACACCACTGCACGCAGGTGTTGGTCGAAGCGTTCGAACCGGGACTGGCGCTCAGCCTCAGCGAGCGATACGGGGCGAACGCGATTCTCGGGGTGCCCACGATGCTGATCGCGATGATGGAGCACTCCCGATTCGGCGACACGGACCTGTCGGCGCTGACCGCCGTGTGCTCGGGCGGTTCGCTGGTGCCGGAACAGTTGGTGCGGACGTTCGAGCGCGAGTTGGGCGCTCCGTTCACCATCGTGTTCGGCCAGACGGAGTGCTCGCCGGTGGCAACGATGACCGCGCCGGACGACACGATGCAGGACAAGTCGAGCACGATCGGTGCCCCGATGCCGCACGTCGAGGTGAAGATCGTCGATACGGAATCGGGCGACACGGTGTCCATCGGCGTGGTCGGCGAATTGTGCACTCGCGGTTATCACGTGATGCACAACTACTTCGACATGCCCGAGCAGACAGCGGAGGCAATCGACGCCGACGGTTGGTTGCACACCGGCGATCTGGCCGCGATGAACGACCGCGGCTACTGCAGCATCGAGGGTCGCTTGAAGGACATGATCATCCGCGGCGGAGAGAACATCTACCCCAAGGAGCTCGAGGAGTTGTTGTTCGCCCACCCGACCGTCGGAGCTGTGGCGGTCATTGGTCTGCCCGACGACAGATGGGGTGAGACAGTGGCGGCATTCGTGCGCCCGCGGCCGGGCGCCGCAATCAACAAGAACGAACTGTTCGCGTACATGCGAGAGAACCTGGCGCCCCACAAGACACCGAAGCATTGGTTCGAGCTCGACGAGTTCCCGCTCACCGGCTCTGGCAAGATCCAGAAGTTCAAGCTCCGCGAGCAGTGGCAGGCCGGCCTATTGACCGAGCTGTGATCGACCTTGGCGCACCCGGCGCGTGATGGCGTTGACGGGCAGGATCAGGAATGGCAGCCCGAGCACGATCAGCACTATTGGCAGCGCCAGAGATCGGCTGTAGGCGACGCCGTTGCGCACCGTGGCGTCGACTGTCTTGCCGACGTCGGACGTGCCGTTGCCGCCGTTGAATGCACCGATCTCCACCCGCCCGTCGATGGTCCACTGTGCGATGCAGTCGGTCCGATACGTGGAGGCGCCACTGACGACGGTGCCCGACGAATCGCACTCGAGAACGGTGGCGTGAACGCTGGTGCCGTAGGCCCGCTGATAGAGCAGCCAGCCGCCACCGCCGACCAGCGCGGCCGGGATTGCAAGCAGCACCAGCCACACGAGGATGGTGCCGAGCACGCCTCCACCCTTGCGGGCGGCGGGAGCGGCGAGAGTGGCGGGGGCGGCCGAAGTGGCCGGTGGGTGCTTGGTGACGGCGCGGTTCACGAGCAGTGGAATGCCCTTGGTGCGCCACCATTCGATGTGGACGAAACCGCCCGACATCCCGCCGTGGTTCAGATGCTCGCGGTACACCCGTTGTTCGTCGTTGTGATCGATGTCGACGTCGGCGACCTGTCGTAGTGCGTCGACAAAGGCTGCGCGCACACCCTCCGCAGTCGGTGGCGTCGGCGTCGCCGCGACCAACTCACGCAGTGCGTGCCACGCGTGAAAGTCGCCGCGCAGCCCGAACTGTCGGTGTTCGATGTCGAACGCGTCGCCAAGTGTGCCGGCCCCCGTCTCGTCGGTCCGGTGCCCGCATGCGGGGCAGCGCAAGACGCCCGCCGACTCCGGAATCGGTTCGAGATGTTGCTGATCGCGAGTGCACCTGTAAGCCGCCATTCCGTACGCATCGGTCGCGACCAGCCCTTCCATCGCGCGTACGCTAATCACCGTGTGAACCCTTTGAGAGAGTTCCCACGACAGGATTTGTGTGGACCTTGACCGCGCGGTACCGATGTCCGACGAGGACCTCGTGGCAGCCGTCGGTCGTGGCGATTGTGATGCGCTGCGGGCCCTGTACGAACGTCATGCGCCCTGGCTGGTCGTACGGCTCTCGCGGCGTTTTGGGGATGTGGTGGTGGTGGACGAAGTCGTGCAGGACACCTTCGTCGCGGTTTGGAAGGGCGCTCGCCGCTACGAGGGCACGGGCGACGTCGGTGCCTGGATCTGGGGAATCGGAATTCGGCGTTGCGTCGACCACCTGCGTCGGCGCCGCGTGCTGCCTGCGATCGCACGTGAGAGCCACGAGCCATCGGCAGAGGACAGGGTGCTGCTGGGCATCGAGCACGGCGACCTTGCGGGCGCGATCGACCGTCTCTCTCACCCGAGTTGCGAGAAGTGGTGCGGGCGACGATCTTCGACGGGCCTGACGGCGAGGGAGGCCGGGGTGTTGCTGGGGGTTCCGTCTGGCACGGTGAAGACGCGGCTCATGAGAGCCAGGCGACAATTGCGGGAGGCATTGGCATGACGTGGCATGCGGACCAAACGATGTTGGGTCGTTACGTGAGCGGCGACTTGGGCGACGCCTCGGTCCTCTCCATCGAGGCCCACCTCGCCTCTTGCTTGCAATGCCGCGGTGCGTTGCCGTCCCTGGTCGACTCGGTGCGTCTGGACCGTGTGTGGGTGGGTGTGCGCGACGTCGTCCTTGCTCCTCGCCGTCGCGGAATCGAACGCGTGCTCACCAGGCTGGGTGTTCGTGAGGACACCGCGCGACTGCTGGTAGTCACCCCTTCGCTGCAGCTGTCATGGTTGGCCTCGATGTTCGCGAGTCTCGCCTTCGCGGTGGTCGCCTCACGTATGTTCGGCGGGCAAAACCTGCCGTTCCTGGTCGTCGCCCCGGTCGTTCCGGTCGTCGGCGTGGCGTGGTCGTTCGGCGGTACGCGGGACCCCGTGAGGGAGATCGGTAGAACGACGGCGACAGGTGGGTTGCGCCTGACGCTGATTCGGTCGGTGTCCGTGGTGGCCACCTCAATCGTGGTAACCGCCCTGTTGTCAATTGGCCTTCCCCGTGCAGGGTGGGCGGCGGCAGCGTGGCTGTTGCCGGCGCTGGCCCTGACCATGCTGACCCTGGCCGTTGCGACCGCGGGGGTGGCGACCGAGTGGGCGGGTGCAGGGGTGTGCGCAGCCTGGCTGATCGCGCTGCTGGCGGCCTCCGGTTCGGACCCGTTGGCCGCTTTCGGTCCGCGTGGGCAGTCAGTTGTGGGCGTGCTGTTGGCGATGTCGACGGCGGTCCTGATGATTCGCAGGGATGCATTGGAGACGCAATGACGACTATCGAGTTCGACGACGTAGAGAAGTCCTTCGGGTCGGTGAGGGCGTTGCGGCAGGTGACCTTTCGGGTTGCGCCATCGGTGACTGGATTGCTTGGGCCCAACGGCGCCGGCAAGACCACCCTGATGCGAATGGTGGCAACGGCGCTCGCCCCGGATCGTGGCCGGCTGCGATTGCTGGGTGGCGACCCGTCCAACCCCTCCGAGCGAGTGGACATCCGCCGACGCCTCGGGTACCTGCCGCAGGAACCCGGGTTCTACCGGAACTTCACGGCCTTCGAGTTCGTCGACTACATCGCGATTCTGAAGGAGATGACCGACCGTCGACGCCGCCACGACGAGGTACATCGAGTGCTCGCGATGGTCGGCCTCGAGTCGGTCGCCAGCCGAAGGGTGAAGGCGCTCTCGGGTGGCATGCGTCGCCGGCTGGCACTGGCCCAAGCGCTGTTGGGCGACCCAGATCTTCTGGTGCTCGACGAGCCGACCGCTGGGTTGGACCCTGAGCAACGGCTGCGGTTCCGCGAGGTGGTCTCGCAATTGCACAACCTCCCAACGGTCCTGCTGTCGACGCACCAGACGGAGGACGTCACTGCCCTTTGTGAGGACGTGGTGGTGTTGGCCGGGGGTGTCG
>JANLPB010000283.1:0-3313 GCA_031366885.1 Ilumatobacteraceae bacterium | reverse complement strand
CGGGGTGAACCGGACGAACAGCACCGGCGGTCCGAACGTGCCAGCGTCGGATCCCGGCTGACCCTGCCCTGACTTTTGTCGATCGAATCCTGGCACCAGGTCGGGCGTCACCAGTGCGCCGACGCCCAGTGAAGTGTGAGCGCCGTGCACAATTCCGATGGTTGGGAAGGTCGCGATGCCGACCACGCGCAGGGTGGTGGCCTCTGCGCCGGTGCCCATCTGCACCGTGTCGCCGACGTGTTTGCCGAGAGCCGATGCCGTCGCCGACCCGAGCAGCACCTCGTCCGCTGAGGCGATCATCCGACCCTCCACCAGCGGTGGAAACACCGCGCTGCCGGGCTCCATGCCGAGTAGGGCAACGTTGGTGTGTTCGATCGAATCGGCGCCGAAGTACGCGCCGGACCACCCTTGGATTTCTGGCCGATTCGCGAGGAGTTGCCGGGTGGCTTCCACGTCCAACTGTCCGTAACCGGACGAATCCACAATCGTTGCGTCCCATTTCCAGCCGTACAGCGACGGGGTGCGTAGCAGTCCCCGAAAGCTCGCCCCGAATGTCAGTGCCGCGACGATGGTCATGATCGCGATGATGCTGGCGAGCATGACTGATCGTACGGGGACAGCTGTTGTGCCGTCGCCCGGCTCGAACGCCCGTCTCAGGCCGGTCACTGCCGACGGGGAGAATCCCGCTCTGCTGGCCGCGTCGACAACGCGCGACCGGTTAGCCGAACCCCTCTGCGTCTCGCGGCGGTGAGGCAGCATGCGCACGGAGGTGACGGCGGCAACAATCGTAAGCGCAACGATGAAGGCAACCGCACCGAGGCCGAGCATCGTCCAGTCGGCATCAAGCCCGCGAGCAACCTCAACTCGACGCACCACCCCGATCGGCATCAGAGGCGAGGCGAGATATGCCAGTGCAACCGCCAGCAGCGCGCCGACAACGATCGCGAGGACGGGGCCTCCGAAGCTTGCGGCGGCGAGCGTTCGAGGGGAAGCTCCCATCGAGAACAGCGCGAATTGATCCGCTCGACCACGCCGTAACCGTCGGTTCACGGCCTGGCTGACGAGGATGAGCGTCGCCACGAACGCAATGCCGCCGAAGAGCGCCAACGCGAGCGACACCGGGCGTACTGCCTGCAGCGCGTGAAATGTATCGACCGAAGTAACTCTGAAGAACTGTGCCGAGTTTGCAGGGAGCTGGCTGACGTACCACGCCTTCACTGCGGCAACATCCGCGTCACCGTTCCGTAACCGCAGACCCTGCCACGCGTAACTCACCCACGGGGCGGCCTCCTTGGTGAAGGCAGGCGTGACGAGCAGCAGCGGCATACGGTTCGTGTCGTCCTGCACGACTTCATCGATGAACAGTCCGATGCCCACGATGGTCGCTTCGCGCCGGATCATCGGCGGCGATGGATGCTCGAAGAACTGTTCGTCATTGACCTGCGCGGCGGAGTAGGTGCCGAGATCGAGGTGCTGTCCGACGTGGTATCCGTAGCGCTTCGCCGCTACCTCGTTGACCGCGACCTCGTCCGCCCGATCGACGTTGGGCAGACGGCCTTGCGTTGGAGCGAACCGGTCCATCGTGAAGAACCGACCATCGAACGTTCCCAACGTCTCGAAGTCCTGGCCGAAGTCAGGCAGGTCACCGTCCATCACGCCCGTTTGGAACGCCACATACGTCGCAGATTCCACTACCTCAGGCCGAGAGGCCAACGCCCGGTCGACCGCTGGGTCGTATTGGCCAGGGTCGATCGCCATCGTCGATGCATGGGACGCCCGAACGAAGCGGGGGTAGGACGACTGGTTGCGACGCGCGCCAGCGAGCGCGAAGAGTGCAACGCCACCGAACACGCCGAGCAGCACCACGATGGCCAGCAACTCGCGACCGTTCCGCCGAACGGTGATGAGCCACCAATAGCGAAGGAACTCCACCGCCCAATCCTCGCGGGCAGGGGCCAAAGGCGCCAGGATGCGAGCACACCCCTCGCGTGGTGGTGCCAGCCTTCCGAACCAGCTATCGCCAAGGAGCGCTCAGACGAGGGGTCGGGTACCGGAAGGTGCTGGCACCACGATGCTCGCGGGGGCAACCAGCGTGGCGAGCGACGGGCACGACGCAGAGACGAAAGTGGTGCGGTTGGACAAGGTCACCGCGGAGATGGTGTTGGTGGTAGTGACGCAGGCCGCGCCCGTGTTGCCGACGAGTCCAATGGTCGAGCTCACAGCGGCTGTTCCAACGGCCCCGCCGGACTTCCTCACGTTGGACGAGGCTGCGGCCGCCGAAGCCCACGTCGACGCCCTGCACACCTGGCACGACTGGGCCGCCGGAAGACCGATCGACCAGAACCGTCTCGAGGAGGCCGACACCGCCCATAACGAGACCACCGCCCACGAACCGACAACGGCACCCGACAACTCGCCAACGTTTACGGGGTCGTCGTCCCAGAAGCCGCTCGGAAATACTGCACTTCCACTGCCATCGGTAGGAGATACCGAAACCGAAACGACCCCTCGCCGTCCTCGTTGGTCGCGAAAGGTTCAAGTTGGACGTCGAGCTGTCCGCTCGCCAGATCTGTCCAGACTTGTTGGAAGGCCTCCGCCGACGAAACCAGCACGCCGAAGTGCTCATAGTCATGGAACGTGGTGCTCTCGGGCCGCTCCCGGAGGTTGATATAGGAAGAGGATCCGATGGCGACGGTAAGCCGATCGGGAAGTCGCAAAGACTTGATCTCGTGCCAGCCAAGTAGCCCTCCGAAGAACTCCAACAGGAGCGTTCGGTACTCGTCCGTGAGGGTCCCCACCGGCACGCTCATTGCGACATGGCTCAGACCAGACGAAACGGGCATTGATCGGCTCCTTGTTTGCGAAGATCCGCAGGCCTAGGTTGCCCGAAGTGGCGGGCGTTGTCCAGCGACAGATCGGCAGATGTGGCGCGACGTTCTGGGCGAATGCAGTTCCGGAAGCCGGGACGAATCGCACCCAGAATCGAGCTGACGACGGACACTCTCGCCCAGGTTCTCGTCGAGCTTGAACTTCACCCGGCAGCGTCGAGGTCGGCGAACCGGACATCGGCGAGTCGAGCGCCGTAGGCAATACACGCTCGCACGTCTGATATCCGAGGGTGGCGCCCTATTGCCCAGTGCGGCGCCATTTGTCCAGCGAGCAGAGCGGCAGATAGGGCGCCAATGAGGGCTTGCCACTTGGGTAGGACCATCAGTAGTATGACGGTATGAAGGTCAGTGTGAGCCTCCCCGATGATGATGTCGAGTTCCTTGACACCTACGCCGAACGAGAGGGATTTGCTTCCCGTTCAGCG
>JANLPB010000252.1:0-6176 GCA_031366885.1 Ilumatobacteraceae bacterium | reverse complement strand
CATCAACAGCCCCTGCGTTGCGAACACCGTTCCCAAAGAGATCAAAGGAAACCGAGGACCCCAGTGCTTGCGCATCCGTCGGTAGCGGTAGTCCTCACCGTTGCCGTGGTTGCGAATGAAGAGGTAGATCGCAAGACGCAGCCCCCACACGGTGGTCATCGCCACCAGCAGGTTTTGCCGTGCATCGAGGCCGTCGACCCGAAGTCTCACGGCCCAGGCCACGCAGACAAAGCCAAAGCCCCACACGATGTCGACGATGGATGCGTTCTTCACGACCACACTGACCACCCAGGTCGTCAGCATGAGGGCGGCGATGGTGATGCCGGCGGTGGAGAGAGCAAGGGAGGTTGCCGATGCGATCATGGTGTCCCTTCGGGGTGAAGCAAGGCGTGGACGGCGTGGTCGGACTGCAACCATTGGTCGTCGAGCCATTGCGTGAACGTTGGTCCCTCGGGCACTGAAGCCCGAGGGATGCGGCGAGCGTGAAATTGCACGGGTTGTGGGCTGCGCGCGAGATAGCGAAGGATGCCGCCGAACGTGTCGAGACCATCGAAGCCGACGTGCCAGGCAACTATCACGTCGGCGTCGGGTCGGCCGCTGACGAGTGCCTGTGTGCCCGCTGGTCGTGGCGGTAGGAGGTGCTGAAGCGGTGTCAACCGATCGGCCCGAGAGGGGTCTCGTTCGCGGATCTTTTCCAACGCCCGCTCGCGTTTCTTGGGTGACGAACGGGTGCCTTCCGGGAAGATGATCGCCACCTGATCATCGGAGAGGCCAGCTGCAAGAATTCGCAGCGCGGAGAGCTCGGTAGCGGAATCGGGCGCCTCGCGATCGAGGAAGTAGTTCGGCAGCCGGTTCCCCACAACGTCGAGGCACGGGTCGGCGAGCAGCTCCTTCTTGAGCACATAGCGCGGGTTCATGCGGGCCTTCGACGTCACAACCCAGGCGCTCAGCAGGCTGTCGGCCAGGCTGGCATGGCGGCACAGCATGATTGCGGGGCCGGGGGAGATGCTGCTCGCATCCGCCGCGTCGACACGGATTCCGGTGGTCAGCTGCAATGCGGCCATCAGGCGAGAGGCCCACCAACGCTGAAGGGCGAAGTGTGCGCGTTGGTTGCGCCGCTGACCGGTGACCCACAGCATCGCGGCGACGATGACTCCCGCCAGTTCGAGCCACGTCCAGCACACGGCGAACGCGAGGAGCCTCGCGGTCGGCAACCGCCAGCGCAGGCGGACGAGGTCGGCCAGCGCCGCCAATGGCAACCAGACTGGCAGCAGCGCGACGAGGGCGATTGCGGCGAGAAACAGTGAGGGGATGCTGACGGCTCGGCGCTGTAAGGCACTCACGATCGCGAACCATAGTGACGGCAAAAGGCGCGTGCGTTGATAGGCGCGGTGAAGTAAGTCATGATGACGACTATTCGGATCAGTCGTCGGGTTGGATGGCTAGCTGTTGAACTCGGCGACGAGCGGCGCGTAGCGATCCATAGCTGTGAACGCACCGTCGCGATCCAGCGCCGGCAAACCAAGCGCGACGAACGACGCCCCGATATCACGCAGGTGGGCCAGATGAGCCGCGTCGGGTTTTGCGCCGAACACTCCGAGCTGCAGCGTTGCCGGATCGCGTCCCGCTTCGGCGGCCGCCTGTCGCAGTTCGATCCACTTGTCGTCGACTGGAAAGCGGCCTTCGATCGGCATCCATGCGTCGCCGTATTCGATGATGTGACGGAAGTGCAGCGGCGTCGGTGAGGCACCGATGATGATCGGAGGGTGCGGTTGCTGCACCGGCTTGGGCCAGCTCCAACTCTTTTCGAAGTTGACGAACTCGCCGTGGAACTCGGCCTCGTCCTTCGTCCACAGTTCCTTCATCGCCAACACCTTCTCGCGAACCAGTCGCCGGCGAGTCGTGGGGTCGACTCCGTGGTTCTCCATCTCCTCGTGGTTCCATCCGTAGCCGACGCCGAACAGGACGCGGCCATTCGAGATCATGTCCAGTGACGCGATCTCCTTCGCGAGCCAGATGGGGTCGCGCTGCGCGACGAGGGTGATTCCGGTTCCCAACTTGATGTGCTCGGTGGCACCAGCGATGGCGGCCAACGCAATGAATTGGTCGTGGGTGCGCCAGTACTCCTCTGGCAGCGGCGGTGCCCCCTCGCGCCCACCCCATGGAGTGCGACGGCTGGTCGGGATGTGCGAGTGCTCGGGAAACCACAGCACATCGAAGCCACGAGCCTCAGCTTCGCGACCAAGCTCCAGGGGTTGAATGCCTTTGTCCGTGGGGAAGATGATGAGACCGACGCGCATGGCCCGACACTAGCGAGCGTCAATCGCCAACTGCTCCGTCGGCCGCCTGGCGCAACAGGTCGGCGTGACCGCAGTGGCGGGCGTACTCCTCGATCATGTGAATCAGGATCCAGCGCAGCGATGGTTGCCATCCTGGTATCCGCTGGTTCGGGGGAATCGCCGCTGCCAATGTGTCCATGGCGACGCCGCGGGTGGCCGCGTGCGCGAATTCGATCTCCGAGCGGAGCGCGGCGATCGCATCGGCGACGGTGTCGGTGGCACTCGGGTGAAAGTCGGCGTCGTTGTCCGCGTCATTGCAGTAGAGCATCGGTGCGTCGTTGGCGGTGAATCGCCGGCGGAACCAGCCTCGCTCCACCTCCGCCATATGGCGGGTGAGGCCGAGCAGCGTGAGTTCGCTGGGTGCCAATCGGATTCGGGCGCCAGTCTCGCTGAGACCCTCGACCTTGCGAATGAACACGACGCGGTACCAGTCGAGAAAGGAGTGCAACAGTTGCGCCTCGTCGCCGATGGGTAACTGCTCCGGGTCGAGGGGAAGGGCCGTGGGTTCAGTCACCCACAGCTCCATCGATGGCTTCGCGAATCACGTCGGCGTGGCCGCAGTGGCGGGCGTACTCCTCGATCATGTGGACCATCACCCATCGCAACGATCGGCGGCCGAAGCGGGCGGGGTTGTCGGGCGGGCCGACGTCGATGGCAGTGACCTGTTCGAGAGAATCTGTCGCTGCGACAATCCCTCGTGCCTTGGCAATCTCCTCGTGCATCGCGGCGAGCGCTTCCGCGAGCGTGTCGTTCGGGCCGTGATGCCAATCGGCATCCTCGTCGTCGTCGCTGGGCCACACGTCTGGTTCCTCGCTGCCGATGAACGCTTGGCTGAACCACCACCGCTCGACGCCGGCCATGTGGCGAATGAGACCGAGCATGTCCATTTGGCTGACACCGATCTGCATCCGCGCCTGCGAGTCGTTGAGGCCATCGGCCTTACGCAGCAGCACGGATCGGAAGTAGTCGAGGAACTCTGTGAGTGTGGTGCGTTCGTCGGCGATGACGGGTGGCAGTGGGTGCAGGTCGGTCATTGCAGCGATTCTCCACCGAACCCGTCGATGAACGCGAACGAATTCACCGGGTTGCGGCGCAACTTGGTGTTCTGGTGCGTGGGTACGCCGAGAAAGATGGTCGCGGCGAGTGCGTGGTTTTCTGGCAGGCCAAGGGGCTCTGCGGCACCGAGTTCCGCGCGGCTGAGAAACGTCGTCATCACACCGCCCAGCCCGTGCGCGCGTGCGGCCAGCACGATGCTCCAACAGAACGGATAAATGCTTGCGCCACCAACGATCGGTGGGCGATCGAGATTGCCGTCCATGATCGCGATGTCGCGCAGGTCGGCGGCGATGGCGAGGACGACCGGAACGCTGGCAATGTCGTCGATGAGCGCGTTGGGTGCGTCGACCGGCGGTGTGTCGATCGACTTACCGAATGCGAATGGCCGCTGTCCGACAGCGTTGGCACCGCAATACTCCTGCCACACCGGCCGCATCAACCCAGACAGTGTCTGGCGGAGATCGGGGTCCTTGATGACGGCGACCTTCCACGGCTGACGGTTGCCACCGGAGGGCGCGAAACTGGCGGTCTCCAGTACCGATGCAACGGTGGCGTCGCTGACGGTGTCTTCCGTGAACCCACGCACCGCCCCAGTAGAACGAAGTGTCTCCAACAGGTCCATCTCGGCAGACTACGCGTTTCGTTCTGCCACACTCAGCCGGCGTCAGGCTTGGGCTTCGGCGACCTTTTTGCGGACGACGTTGAGGGCGCTGCCGGCCTTGAACCACTCGATCTGCTCCGGGCTGAACGTATGCACGCCCTCGAAGTCGACCGTGCCGCCGTCCGGCTTCACGATCTGGCAGCGGACGTTCTTGCCGGGCACGGGGGGAAGGTCGAGCACACTGATGCGGTCGTCCTCGCCGATGAGGTCGTACGTGGCCGGATCGGCGAAAGTGAGCGGCACCAGGCCCTGCTTCTTCAAGTTGGTCTCGTGAATGCGAGCAAAGCTGCGGGTGATGATGACAACGCCGCCACGGAAACGGGGCTCCATCGCCGCGTGCTCGCGTGACGAGCCCTCACCGTAGTTGCGGTCACCGATGGCAACCCAGCGCACGGAAGCCTCGCTGTACTTCTTCGCCAGGTTGGGGTAGGTGTCGTGGCTGCCGTCACGGAAGTCCTTGCCGACCCCGACCGGGTACTCGCTGCCGTCAGCCTGCGAGTACGCATTGACTGCGCCGAGGAACAAGTTGCCAGAGATGTTCTCCAGGTGGCCGCGGTACTTCAACCACTTGCCGGCCGCCGAGATGTGGTCGGTGGTGCACTTGCCCTGGGCCTTCATCAGCACGGGCAGTGCGTGGTAGTCCTCGCCGTCCCATGCCGTGAACGCGGCGAGCAGTTGCAGGCGATCGGACGTGGGAGAGACCTCCACCGACACGTCGCTGCCGTCGGCCGGGGGAGCGGTGAATGTGTCCTTGCCCGGGTCGTAACCCTGCGAGGGCAACACCTCACCGATGGGGGCGTTGAGTGTGACTTCGCTGCCGTCAGGTGCGGTGATGGTGTCGACCGAGGGATCGAAGTCGAGCTGACCGGACAGCGCCAACGCCACGACGGTGTCGGGCGAGGTCACGAACGACAGTGTCAGCGCCGAGCCGTCGTTGCGCTTCGGGAAGTTGCGGTTGAAAGAGTTGACGATGGTGTTCGGCTTGTTGTTCGCTTCGGCGGGGCGATCCCACTGACCGATACATGGGCCGCACGCGTTGGCCAGCACGGTCGCGCCGATGGCCTCGAGATCGGCGATCAGGCCGTCGCGTTCGATGGTGGCGCGAATCTGCTCGCTGCCGGGCGAGACCAGCAGCGGCGTCTTCACCATCAGCCCGCGGGCTGAGGCCTGGCGTGCGATGGATGCCGCACGGGTGATGTCCTCGTACGAACTGTTGGTGCAGCTACCGATGAGCGTGGCGCTGATGTCGAGCGGCCAGTTGTTGGCTCGCGCTTCGGCGCCAACTGCGGCACCGATGCGGTTGGCGCGGTCCGGGCTGTGCGGGCCGTTGATCAGCGGCTTCAGTGCGTCGAGGTCGATCTCGATGACCTGGTCGTAGAAGGCGCCGTCATCGGGGCGCAGGTGCTCGGCGACCTTGTCGGCCGCGTCGGCGATGGCTTCGCGACCGGTGGCCTTCAGGTACTGGGCCAGGTTGTCGTCGTAGCCGAACACGCTGCAGGTAGCACCGATCTCGGCGCCCATGTTGCAGATGGTTGCCTTGCCGGTGGCGCTGATGCTGTCGGCGCCCGACCCGTAGTACTCAACGATGGCCCCGGTGCCGCCCTCCACGGTGAGCACGCGGGCTACCTCGAGGATCACGTCTTTCGGCGATGACCAGCCGGACAGGGTGCCGGTGAGCTTGACGCCGATGACCTTCGGCCAACGCACGTTGAACGGGAAGCCGGTCATCACATCGACGGCGTCGGCGCCGCCAACGCCGATTGCGACCATGCCCAGGCCGCCGGCGTTGGGGGTATGACTGTCGGTGCCGATCATCATGCCGCCGGGGAAGGCGTAGTGCTCGAGCACGACCTGGTGGATGATGCCGCTACCCGGCCCCCAGAATCCGATGCCGTACTTGGCGCTGACGCTGCGCAAAAAGTCGTACACCTCGCGGTTGGTGTCGATGGCCACGCCGAGGTCGATCTTGGCGCCGACCTTGGCAGAGATGAGGTGGTCGCAGTGCACCGTGGTGGGCACCAGCGTGGTGGGCAGCCCAGCCGTCATGAACTGCAGCAGCGCCATCTGCGCCGTGGCGTCCTGCATTGCAACGCGGTCGGGGTGGAAGTCGGCATAGGACC
>JANLPB010000215.1:0-4310 GCA_031366885.1 Ilumatobacteraceae bacterium | reverse complement strand
GCGGCACCGCCCCTGCAGCGGTGAAACGGGCGATGTCCGCAGCGCTCGCCGTCCAGGTGGTCGCGGCGTTGGTCGGTGCCAGCGTCGGCGTCGCGGGGCTGCAACACAACGAGATCAACGCCCTGGCGTTCGGCGTCCTGGTGCCGATGTTCGGCATTGGCATGAACGGTGCGTGGGCCGCGCGGTACGGTTCCTACGGGCCGCGGGTCACTCCGACGGCAAAACCCTCCAACCGCAAGATCGGGTAGAACATCTCCATGGCTGATACGGCTTCCCAAACCATCATCATTGCCGCCGCTCCCGAGCGCGTCTGGTCGATCGCGGTGGACTTTGAGCGGTACCCCGAATGGGCGAAGGACGTCAAGGACGTGGTCGTACGCAAGCGCGACGCAGAGGGTCGTCCCAATGAGGTGGAGTACCGCACGTCTGCACTGGGCCGCAGCACGCACTACACACTGGCGTACGACTATTCGCAGTCGCCGAACGTGCTGGCGTGGCGCATGCTGCGCGGCGACATCATGCGCACCATTGATGGCGCCTACCAGTTTGTCGCTGCCCCCGATGGCAGTACCGAGGTGCGCTACGACCTTGCGATCGAGTTGGTCGTGCCGCTCCCCGGCTTCGTCAAGCGGCGTGCCGAAGTCCGCATCCTCAACACCGTTCGCGAGCTGAAGATCCGCGCCGAAGCATGACCGCCAGTCGACGCCTCGGCATCGACGTCGGTGGAACCAAGTGCCTCGGGGTCATTCTCGACCCGGCAGGGGAAGTCATCGAGGAACAGCGTCGCCCTACACCCAAGGGTCCCGACGCGATCATCGCGACCCTCGCCGAGCTGGCACGCTCGATGGGCCCGTGGAGTTCCATCGGCATCGGGGTACCGGGTCTGGTCACCCGAACTGGCGTGTTGCGCGCTGCTCCAAATCTTGTCGACATCAACAACTTCGAGGTCGGAGCACTTCTGAGCTCCGAGCTGGGCACCATTGTGCATGTCGACAACGATGGCACCTGTGCGGCAGCGGCCGAGTGGAAGACGGGTGCAGCGCGCGGCGTCGACGACTTCGTCATGGTGACCCTTGGTACGGGTATCGGTGGCGGAGTGATCGCGGGCGGCTCGTTGATTCGCGGCGCCAACGGCTTCACCGGCGAGATCGGCCACATGGTGGTCGACCCCGACGGCCCACCGTGCCCGTGCGGGCGTCGAGGTTGCTGGGAGCGGTATGCCTCGGGGTCTGGGTTGGGCCGCCTCGCTCGCGAGGCAGCCGTAGGCCGCCGGCTTGAGCGAGTCGTGATGCTGGCTGGCGGTGACGCCGAACAGGTCCGTGGCGAGGACGTGCAGGCCGCCGCTCGCGAAGGCGACACCGATGCGCTGCAAGTCATTGATCTGTTTGGTCGCTGGGTCGCGTTGGGCCTGGTCAATCTGGCCAACATCTTGGACCCAGAGTCGTTCGTACTCGGCGGAGGTCTGGCTGCCAGCGCCGACCTGTACCTGGGCCCGATTCAGAAGTGGTTCACGCAGCTGCTGTATGCGCCGCATCTGCGGCCGCACCCCACGCTGGTGTTCGCTCGCCTCGGCGAGCGAGCCGGTGCCGTCGGCGCGGCACTGCTCGCCGAAGTTCACTAACCGCTCGTTCACTCACCCTTGGTCGACGCACGCTCCGACGTCTACCGGCGCAACGTCGCGCCTCGCCAGCAGATCGCTGGCTTCTGCGATGTCGATTGCCCACGCTTTGCCGCCCGTCGACGTACTGCGTGCAAAGACGACCCCGGTCGCGACGCCGTCGACGACCAGTACCGAGCCCGAGTCGCCCTGCTCGACGTTGGCCTTGAGCTGGTAGCCGCTGCGCACCGACGACCCGTCGCCATCGATGGAGGCGACGTTCAGTTCCACAGCTGCGACTGCTTCGAATGCCAGCGGCATCGCTGTGCCGTTGCGGTACACCACGAACGTTCCCGTCGAACCGCGTCGCATCGAGCCCAGTTTCAGCGGCGAGAGGTGTGCATCGACGGCCAGTACTGCGAGGTCCTTGCTGCGATCAATGGCAACGACGGTTGCGTCGACCCGCTTTCCGTTCGCCAGGACTACGCGAACAGTGTGCGAGCCTGCAACCACGTGCGCCACCGTGAGAACTCGCTCCTCGGCGAGGAACGAGCCCGCACCGAGTGACGCCGTGTTGCCGCACCCGCTCGCCTCCACCTGTACTGCTGCGGTCAGTGCTGCGCCACCGGCCTGCGGTTGCACGCGATCGTCGTCCTCGTTGCCGCAACCCGTGATGGCCAGGGCGACGGTCGCACACACCACGATGACGGCCAGTCGACGACTATTCGAGCGCATCGGTCGGACCAGTCGTCGAACGCACCACCAGCTGCGGACGCATGTGGAGATGCTGCAGCTCCGATTCGCCGGACAGCGCACCGAGCAACATGCTGACGGCAACCCGGCCCATTTCGTTTCGCGGCTGATCGATCGTCGTCAGACCGATGTGGTTGAGCGCTGCGAAGGCGGTGTTGTCGTACCCGACAACTGAGGCATCTCCCGGGACAGCCCGTCCGGAGGCCTCCAGCGCGTCGATGATTCCCACCGCAGAGAGGTCGTTGGCGGCGAAGAAGCCTGTGGGTACGGCGTCCTCACGTACGACGCGGCGGCCGGCGCGGTTTCCTGCCTCTTCAGTGAAGTCGCCGCTGAGAACGCGCACGTTGGCGCCGAGCCCGAGCGCCCGCATCGCCGTGACATAACCGGCGCGCCGTGGCGCCGAACCGGCACCGCGGCCGCCGTCGATATGCGCAATGTGGCGATGGCCCAGCGTGTGGAGGTGCTGGACCGCGAGGCGAGCGCCCTCCCCGTCATCTGCGCTCACCGAACCCACTGCGCTCCCCACGAGGGATCGGCCCGCCGACACCAAGGGCACCTCGCCGGCAATCGTCGTGAGACGGCTGAGTGGCACTCGGCAGCCCGCCACCACGATGCCGTCGACGCGGGACGACAAGAACGCATCGAGCGCACGCGATTCGACGGCTGGGGATCGTCGGCCAGCGGCGAGGATGACCTGGTAACCGGCGCGCTCGGCAACAGCGTGGATGCCATCCGAAACCTCCGCATACCAGGGATTGTGCAGATCGTTGAGGAGCAGTCCAATCGTCTTCGTGCGGCGGGCGGCGAGGTTGCTGGCGGCGATGTTTCGTCGGTACCCCAGGCGATTGGCGGCCTCCATCACCACGATTCGCGCCCTCGCGCTGGCCAGCGGGGAGTCGCGCATGACCAGCGAGACCAGCGCGCGTGAAACACCGGCGGCGGCCGCTACATCGTCCATTCTCGGATGCTGGCTTCGGCGGCCGCTGGTGCCCGGCGTGCTCATCGCACGTCACGGTAGTCACGATTGTGCTGTGCGCCTCGCTACAGTCCGCGCCGTGACGAATCCGGACGCACCTGTCGAGCACCTGCATGTGCGGCGTCACAACCTGTCACTCGTGCTGCGGCTACTTGCTTCGCAGGGCCCACGTAGCCGCGCCGGGGTCGCCGCCGTCAGCGGTCTGACGCGGGCGACGGTGTCCAGCCTCGTTGCCGACCTCATCGAGCGCGGCTTGGTGAAAGAGGGCGGTCCAGAGTCGGATCAGCGTGTGGGGCGGCCGGCGACGATGTTGGAACTGGATGGTTCCCAACTGGTCACGCTCGGCATGGAGATGGACGTCGGGTCCACCGCCGTGTTGGCGAATGACCTCGCGGGGAACTGTGTGTATCAACGGCGTCGCCAGATCAGCGGAGCCTCTCTTGCTTTTGAGGACTTGGTACCGACCCTGATCAAAGAACTCCGTCGCGCGATCGACGCAGTCGAGGCCGGCGGACGTCGAGTGGTTGGGCTGACCGTGGCGGTGCCCGGCATCGTCGATCTTGAACGCGGGGTCGTCACGCGGGCTCCCAACCTCGGCTGGCGCATGGCACCACTCGGCGAGCGCCTGCAGACCGCACTGGGCTCGCAGCTACCGATCACGATCGACAACGAAGCCAACCTTGGTGCGCTGGCGGAGTATCGCGTGGGCCCCCACGCCGGCACCAACCATCTCGTGTACCTGATGGCCGTCAACGGTGTCGGCGCCGGCATCATCATCGACGGTGGGGTGTTTCGGGGTGCATCCGGAGCCGGCGGTGAGGTCGGGCATACAACGGTGCAAACCGACGGACTGCAATGTGCGTGCGGCAGCGTCGGCTGCTGGGAGACAACGGTCAGTCTGCGGGCGCTGCTGTACGACGCGGTTCCCGACCTTGCCGAGGGCCTTCTTCGCGACCGTCGGTTGAGCCCGGAAGCCACCTTGGC
>JANLPB010000178.1:0-11388 GCA_031366885.1 Ilumatobacteraceae bacterium | reverse complement strand
TTGCCGTGGTCGACGTGGGCGACCAGAGCGACGTTACGAATTTGGGAGGTTTTCAGCGAGGACATACGAGCCAGGGTTCTTGATGAGGACCAGGCTCGGCAGCCGCGCGGTGAGAATCAGTCGTCGGACTCGTCGTCGTCTTCGTCGAAGGTGACACCGTACTTCTCCGCCAACGCGGCGTACTCATCATCTTCAGTGCTTGGACGCTGATCGCTGCCGCCGAACCCCAGATCGAATGCGCTGGGACCAGCCTGCTTGAGTTTCCGTGCTTCTTCGAAGCGACGGTGACGACCCTTCTTCACAGTAGGGCTCCCGAACCTAGAGAGTTGACATTGGGCGTCACTCTATCGGCTGTCTGTTCGATTGAGCGGGACCAGAAAGGTTCTCGGAGCGTATGGTGACGTTCATGGCCAGCTCACAGCCCGAATGGTGGAAAACAGCCGTCGTGTACCAGGTGTATCCCCGCTCGTTTGCCGAATCGAGCTCGGCACCGAGCCCGACGCCGGGTGTCGGCACACTGGCTGGATTGACCGAACGGCTCGACCACCTCGCGTGGCTTGGCGTCGACGCATTGTGGCTTTCGCCGATCTTTCGCTCACCGATGGCGGATTTCGGGTACGACATCAGCGACTACTGCGACATCGACCCCACGTTCGGGACACTGGCAGAGTTCGACGACATGCTTGCGCACGCTCATGCACTTCACCTGAAGGTGATTCTCGACTGGGTGCCGAACCACACCAGCGACCAGCACGAGTGGTTCCAGGAGGGCCGCCGCGATCGAACCAACCCCAAGGCGGATTGGTATGTGTGGCGCGACGAGCCGCCGAACAATTGGCTGGCTTCGTTTCCTCGCGGTCAGTCGGCGTGGGAGTACGACGAGGTTCGCGGGCAGTACTACCTGCGCTGCTTCCTCAAGGAGCAACCGGACCTGAACTGGGACAACCCTGCCGTCGAAGCCGCCATGCATGACACGTTGCGCTTCTGGCTGGATCGAGGCGTCGATGGTTTTCGCATGGACGTGGTGCATCTTCTCGGCAAAGACCTGACCCTTGACGACCCGCCGATCTGCAAGGAGAAGGTGTGGGGCCACGTTCCCTACAACGATCAGCCGATCACTCATGAGCGACTGCGCCAGATTCGCCGCGTTCTCGAGGAGTACGACGGTGACCGAATGAGCGTCGGGGAGGTCTATCTCCTCGACGAGGCTGCGATGGCCGCCTATTACGGAGATGGCGACGAGCTGCACCTCAGCTTCAACTTCAGGTTTCTGTGGGCGCCATTTGAGTGCGCAGAGCTTGCCACCCGCATCCGCAGCACGGTCCGGTTGCTCGCCGAGCGAGGGGGATGGCCCACCTGGGTGCTTTCGAACCATGATGTGCCTCGCCATCGCCAGCGCTACGGCGGCGGCGAACTGGAGGCTCGAATGGCCGCGATCATGCTGCTCACCCTTCCGGGCACACCTTTCATGTACCAGGGCGAGGAACTCGGTTTGCTCGACGCCGACGTGCCACCTGATCGAGTCGTCGACCCTGGCCTGCGCGACGGATGTCGGGCACCGATTCCGTGGGATAGCTCTGAGCTGCACGGGTGGACGACCGACCCGTGGCTGCCGTTTCCTCCGGAAGCCGACGTGCGCAATGTCGAGCATCAAATCGACGATGCCGGCTCGATACTGCACTTCTATCGCCGTCTCCTCGCGGTACGTCGTGGTCTCGCCATCGCAGATTTCACCATGTTGGACGGCACCCCGGGCCTGCTGGCGTGGGCGCGCAGCGATGGCGCCACGAAGTGGTTCACCTACGTCAACCCAGGCGAGACCCCCCAAAGAGATGGCGGCACAATGAGGGGGGCCACCATCGTGATCTCCACCGACCCTGAATTGGAGGGCTCGCTCGTGGGCGACGAGCTGCCTCCCCGCGTTGCCTTTCTCGCGCGCAGAGATGGCACGATGTAGCCCTATGGGTCGAGTCGTCGCTGTTCTGAATCAGAAGGGCGGGGTCGGAAAAACCACCGTCACGCTCGGCCTCGCGTCCGCCGCCGCAGCTGCCGGCCATCGTGTACTGGTCGTCGATCTTGATCCGCAGGGCTCGAGCACGTGGGTATTGGGGATCGATCCCTTCACCGTGGAAGTGTCGTCTGCAGATGTACTCAGCCGCACACCGGCCGGGAAAGCGATGGTTCCCTCTGCGTGGGGCGGAGAGGTGTGGGTCATCCCTGCGTCGCCGAGGCTCCTCGGACGCGACCATGGTGGGAACCCAACCCGACTTCGCGACGCGTTGGCTGAGATCAGCGATCAGTTCCACGCCGTGATCATCGACTGCCCGCCGTCTCTCGGTTCACTGAGCGCCAACGGCCTTGCGGCAGCGAGCCACGCACTCATCGTTGTCGAGCCCTCCGCGCTCGGCCTGCGCGGCATCGGGGCCGTCGCAGACCTAGTCGACGAGGTGTGGGACACACACAATCCGGACCTTGAGCTGTCCGGCGTCATCGTCAACAAGGTGCCCGCGATCAGCAGCGAGGCCGATCGTCGTTATGACGAGCTTGCCCGCATTGTTGGAAAACGCGCCATCTGGCAGCCAGTGATCCCCCAGCGAGTCATCGTCAACCAGGCAATTGGCGATCGCCGCCCGATCCACAACTATGGGGCGCGAAGCGCCGACGTCTCGGAGGCGTTCGACAAGCTGTGGGCGAAGCTTCGACGCATCACCAGGTAGCTACGACTGGACAGCTTCCCGCTCGTCGACCGCTTCCGCGTCGTTGTCGTGCTGGTGCGTCTCGATGTCTGGAAGCACCACGTCGATCAGACTGAGCCCGCCGCGGCCGTCGAAGGTCAGAGCTGCTTGCCCGGCGACCAGCCGACGGATGCCCTCACCCAAGAACTCCCCACGCCAGCCAGTGGCCAAACGCGCGTCGGCATCGCCGCGCAGAAAAGCGACTAGATCGTTGCGAGTAGCGAGCAGCGCAGTGTCGATTCGGCGCTGGCGGGCCACTTCGCTGACCCACGCTGACACCAGGGTCACCGCCGGGCGCAGGCCTCGGTCGAGTTCTTCGCCGTCGCCTGCCGGCATCGATGCCTCGCTGGACTTGCCTGCCTCGACGGCGGCGAGGATGTCCTTGGCGATGGCGCCACGGGTGTGGCGCTCGTCGACCCCTCGGCACTGGCTCAGCTCGACCACTGACGTCGGTTGCTTCTGGGAGATACCCAGAATTGCCAAGTCGGGTAGCACCTGACGCACAGGCGAGTCGAGCAACATTGCGCGGCGTTCGCGCCAGGCAGCGACGGCGCGCGCCACACCCCGCGCCTTTGCTTTCAGGGCGCGAACGTCCTTCAAGCGCGTCCACGCCAAGTCTGGTTCGGTGCCGCTGACCGGGCGGGTACGAAGCTCCTCGCAGGCATCGGCCACCCACTCGGTTCGACCATCGGTGGCCAACTTCGCTTCGAGCTTGTCCTGCAGTTCCAAGAGGTACGCCACGTCACTTGCCGCATAGTCGCGCTGATCGGCGCTGAGCGGCCGACGCAACCAGTCGGTCAGCCGATCGCCCTTGGCGGCAGTGATGCGAAGTTCACTGTGCAACAGCGACACGAGCGAGGGCGTGCTGTAGCCAAGGAAGCCCGCCGCCAGTTGCGTGTCGAACAGCCGCTGCGGCACAGAGCCAACAGCGTGCGTGAGCACATCGAGGTCTTGCTGTGCGGCGTGAACGACGCACACCGAGTCGCTTGCGAACAGCTCTTTCAGCGGCGAGAGATCGCACGCCAATGGATCGATCAACACGATCTCGCCGGCGCCCGCAATCTGGATCAGCGCGAGCTTGGGGAAGTACGTGCGCTCACGATGGAACTCGGTATCCAACGCGTATCGAGGTTCACTCAGCAAGCGCTGGACGTACTCCGCGACCTCGTCGGACGAGTCGATCCAGCGATATGTCACAGAGGCTGGCTTCCTGCAACGACCGGACGGCCGCTGACGATCCACTCCACCGTTCCGCCGGCGACGTTGATAGCGTCGATGCCATGCTCTGCCAAGAACTGGCAGGCGCGCATACTGCGGCCACCGGACTTACAGATCACGAATGTCGGGGCATCGCCATCGAACGCCGGAACGTTGTCGGGAACCGTACCCAGTGCGATGTGCACGGCGGCGGCGACGTGACCAAGCTCGTACTCGTCGGTCTCGCGGACATCGATCAGACGCGCACCATTGGCCAGGGCAGCTTCCAACTCTTCGACGCTGACTTCGACAATCGACACGAGGAGGAACGTTACTGGGGCAGGTCACTGGGCGCGTTCACGTTGGCCAGATCTTGAGGATTTACACGCACTTGAGTGGCAATCACGTCGTGGAGAACCGTCGCGAGTCGTCGTTCTCCCGTGGAGAACACGTCGCGCGCTTGCGCCAACGCGCTGCGCGACCACACCGCACAGAGCGGCTGCATCCTGTCCGTCGCCGCGGCTGTCGCGATGGCTCCACGATGATGGTCAATCAGGGATTTCACGGTGTCCGCTGTCAGAAACGGGAGGTCGCAGGCAACGACGACAACGGCTGCCGACTGGCACGTGTCGAGGGCAGTGATCAGTCCCCCGAGCGGCCCCTCGCCTGGGTGCTGATCGGCGACGAATTCGATACCGAGCGCCTCGATCGCCGTACGGTCTCCGCCGACCGCGAATACGGGCGCGCAGCCTGCGGCACGCAATGCATTCGCAACTCGGAGCACCATTGCCTCGCCCTCGACTTCGACGAGCGCCTTGTCGCGACCCATCCGCCTGCTGGCGCCGCCGCACAGGATTGCGCCGGCGGGCGGTGCAAGCGAGACGTCGCTCAGGCAGCACCACCGGAGGGATCGAGTTGGGCGAGGAACAGCGCAATCCGTTGGGCCTCGTCATGCTCACCGATGACCGACGCCATCGCGCCCAGCCCGCGAAGGCAGCCGAGGAACGGCCGATTGGTCTCGTCGGCCCAACGCACGTAGCCCGAACCCCGCCAGCCGTTGGCCCGCAAGGTATCGAGACCGCGGTGGTAGCCGACGCGGTACGCGCTGTAGCGCTCGACCGTGTCGGTGGCTACGTCGCCCAGGGTGCACCAGCCGATCAAGGATCGCGGGTTGCCGGCGACGATTGCGGCTGCCAACGTTCGCCTCTCTTGGGCGGGAGCCGCAAGTACCTGCTGGGCAGCGTGACGAACGACCGCATCTTCCATGGGCAGGACAGTGCGGGGCGGGCCCTGAGAGGTCAGCAGGATCGGTTGGTCACTCACTGGGCCACCCTACGGCCTAGGGTTCGCGCATGATCGCACTGTCATTGGAATCTGCCAAGACCATCGCCATCGTGGTGGTCATCGGCTTCGTCGTGCTCTCCGTGATCTCGGCCTTGGTGATCAAGAGCATCGTCACCAAGCTGATCATGGTCCTGGTGCTTGCCGGTCTTGCACTTGGCGTTTGGACGCAGCGTGCGAGTCTTCAAGACTGCGCCGATCGCGCCGAAGCCAAGGCAGCTGCCCTCGACGTCGCCGGCCTCACCTGCACCTTCTTTGGCACCAGCATCAACGTCGGCTGACGCCTCGACCGCGCCCGTTCGAAGTGTTCCGGGCGACCTATGCCGACCAGGGGGCGCCGACGCGTGCGAGCAGCGGAGCGAGGAGCTGATCGCGAAAGACGGCGGCGTCGGTGTGCGGCGCTGCGTGGCCACAGCCATCGAGGACAACCAACTCGGCACCGGGGATCGTCGCCGCGACCAGCTCCATGCCCTGTTTGTGGTGTGCAGCTCCCCGAGTGCCGCAGCCGACTACAACCGGCACGCAGATCTGATTGGCGTGCCACGGCCGGTGCTCGCGAAGGTCAGCCAGCTCCTCCACCAATGCCACTCCCTCGGCGCGACGAGTGGCACGAGTTCGCTCGGGCAGCGCCTCCCACCGCTCGACGCCGATGATTCGCCGCATGAACGCCTCGGCCGCTTCCTCGGGCTGACCGGCGGCCCTGATCGCAACGGCGCCAGCGGTCGACCCGGGCCACCAAGGCTCCCACGAGAGCGGTGTCTCGTAGATCGCGACTCCAGCGACGAGCGACGGGTGCTGCTCGGCGGTTGCCAGTGCGACATTGCCGCCATAGCTGTGACCGACGATCACAGCACGACGGCCGTCGATCACGCCGACAAGATCTGCGACCTGCTCGGCCATGTTGAATGGGCCCGCGTGCGGCGTCGACTTGCCATACCCGCGGCGGTCGTACCGGGCGACGCGGAAGTCCTCGTCGAGGCGACGGCTCAGCCGCAACATGCCAGCCGACCGGTCCATCGCCCCATGGACCAGGACGATCAGCGGCTGTGCTGCGTCGCCGGCCTCCTCGGCCCACAGTTGAGTCACGAGACGCGGACGATACGAAGCACGTCGGTGCTGGCGCCGCTTGGCCGATCAGGTGCTCCCGCCAATACCAATACTGTGTCGCCGGCAGCGATGTAGCCGCTCTGTGCAGCGCGTTCAACGGCGAACCAGACCAGGTCATCGGTGCTGTGATACGAGCTGACTTCCAACGACCGCACGCCCCAGGACAGCGCCATCGCCCTCACCGTTGCCGGGTCTGGCGAAAGACTGATGAGCACCGGCGTCGGGCGGAACCGAGCCATCGCCCGAGCTGTGCGCCCCGTGGTGGTGCAGCACAAGATTGCCGAGGCACCGGAGTCCGCCGCCGCCATTCCAGCAGCGTGAGTGATGGCCATCGTGATTCGCGCGGGCCCGTCGGGCCACTGCTCGCGTTGCGTGCGCCCAAGGCGCGATGCCCACTGCTCATAGCTGGCCTCGGCTTCGGCACGACCCGCGATTCGGCTCATCGTGCGCACCACGCCAGCGGGGTCGGCGCCGATGGCGGTCTCCGCAGAAAGCATCAAGGCATCGGTGCCGTCGAACACTGCATTGGCGATGTCGCTGACCTCCGCACGCGTCGGCGACGGGGAAGTGATCATGCTCTCCATCATCTGCGTTGCCGTGATGACCGGCACACCCACCTCTACGCAATGACGAATGATTCGCTTCTGAAGGTGCGGCACATCCTCGAGCGGGCACTCGATACCGAGATCACCGCGAGCCACCATCACTGCGTCGGCTTCGGCGGCGATCGACTCCAGCGCAACCACCGCCGGCATCGTTTCGATCTTCGCCACCAACCGTGTCGTGTGCGGAAGGATGGCCTCTCGCACCACCCGCAGGTCGTGCGCTGCACGCACGAACGACACAGCCAGGAAGTCGGCGCCTGCCTCGGCCATCGCCTTCCCCAACACCAGGTCGTCCTCGGTCGGCGTCGTCAGCCGTAGCCGTTCGGACGGCAGGTGGACGCCAGGTCGGCCCTGGACCGTGCCGCCGGTCAACACCACGCACTTCACCTCGTGCTCATCGACACTTTCGGCTCGCAACGAGATCGCCCCGTCGCCAAGGACAACTCGATCGCCGGGTTGCAGATCGACCAGCAGCGTCGGATAGTCGACCGTGATGCGCTCGACAGTGGAAGGACCGTCCTTTGGCGTGAGCACGAGGGAGGCGCCGCCAACAAGCAGGCCACCGCCCTCAGGAAACTGGCCTGAACGAACTTTCGGTCCCGGCAGATCGGCCAGCACCGCGACCACTTGGCCGACGCGTGCAGCCGAATCGCGAACGGCCTGCATCCGTACAAGGTGGGACGCCAGAGTGCCGTGGCTGAGGTTGAGGCGAACCACGTCCACACCGGCGCGGAGCAACTCGTCCAGTACCTCTGGTGACTCGCTGGCAGGTCCGAGAGTGGCCACAATCTTGGTTCGAGTATCAGCGAGAGGGTTCATGAGGTGCTTATCTAGTCGGCATGGAGTTGATGTTGATACGGCATGGTTTACCAGTCCGGCGAGAGCTGAGCGAGGGTATCGCTGATCCGGAGCTGGCTGAGGCGGGCCACGCTCAGGCTCGTCACCTTGCGGCGTACCTTCACCACGAGTCGATCGACGCCATTTTCGCCAGCCCGCTACGGCGCGCGCATCAGACTGCCGAACCACTTGCTGCGGAACGACAACTCGCCATCACCACCATCGACGACGTCGCCGAATGGGACCGAAACTCGAGCGAGTACGTTCCGGTCGAGGAACTCAAGGCCAGCAATGACCCCCGCTGGCAGGCCATGATGCGCGGCGACTGGTCGGCTCATGAAGAGTCGCCGGCGGAGTTCTCAGCGCGTGTGGTATCGGCCCTGGAGGCAGTCATTCACGCTCACTCCGGCCACCGCGTCGCAGTGGCGTGCCACGGTGGCGTGATCAACGCATACCTGCTGCACATCCTCGGCCTGCCCGTGAGCCAAGGCTTCTTCTACCCGAACTACACCAGCATCCATCGCATTGCTGCCTCGGGTCGCGGCCACCGCAGCGTGGTCACCATCAACGAAACCTCGCACCTTCGCGGTACCGGGCTTCCTATGGGATTGATGCAGACATCATGAACGCCACACTGTCCGATCTCATCAGTTACCTCGACAGCTCTCCTTCGCCATGGCACGCAACCGCCAGCTCGATTGCGCGACTGGAGACCGCTGGCTTTTCCGAAGTGGCGGCCACCGACCCGCTTCTCGATGTACCCCCAAAGGGCTTCGTACAGCGTGGTGCGGCTCTGGTCGCATGGCACCGCGGTTCGACGGCTGGTCCCACCTCGCCGATACGCATCGTCGGCGCGCACACCGATTCGCCGTGCCTCAAGGTGAAGCCACGTGCGGACGCTGGTGGATTCGGATGGAAGCAGCTGGCCGTGGAGGTCTACGGCGGCGCGTTGTTGAACTCGTGGCTCGACCGCGATCTAGGTGTGGCTGGACGAATCGAACTGCGTGAAGGCTCAAGCCTGGTTGCCGTCGGGCAACCGATCGCTCGCGTGCCGCAGCTCGCCATCCACCTTGACCGCGACGTCAACGAGCGCGGCGTCATCCTCGACAAGCAGATGCACATGGCCCCGGTCTGGGGTGTCGGAACCAGCCACGACGGCGAGTTCCGTGAGTGGATCGCAGCCCAGGCCGACGTCGCCGCCGGCGACATCATTGGTTGGGACCTCTGTCTCTTCGATGTCACCAACGCTGCGGTACTCGGAGCGGACCAGTCGTTGTTGGCATCTGGCCGACTCGACAATCAGGTGTCGTGCTGGGCCGCCACCAGCGCGATCTGTGCCATCACAGACCCCGGCGCCGCAACGGCTGTCATCGCGCTCTTTGATCACGAGGAAGTTGGCTCGGAGAGCGTCAGCGGTGCCGCCGGGCCGCTCCTCGAACATGTCCTGGAACGTCTGGCCTTGGCGCACGGGGCTGGCCGTGGCCAGTTCCTCGCACAATTGGCAGCGAGCTCGTGCATTTCGGCCGACAACGCTCACAGCGTGCACCCGAACTACCCCGACCGTCACGAAGCCGGCCACCGCCCGCTCGTCAATCGCGGTCCGGCAATCAAGCTCAACAACAACCAGCGCTACGCCACGTCGGCCTCGAGCGCAGCCATGCTGCAACGCGTCTTCGAGTCGGCGGGTGTGCCCTGGCAGGTGTTCGTCAGCCGCAACAACATGCCGTGCGGCACCACGATCGGCCCAATCACCGCAACGCGCTTGGGCATCGACACCGTCGACGTCGGCATCGCGCAGCTCAGCATGCACAGCGCTCGCGAACTGTGTGGCACGCAAGACCCGCCGTGGTTCGCCCAGGCCCTCACCACTTACTTCGAGGGCGCCTGATCACACGCGACGCTGCGCTGCATCGAACAACCGTTGCAGCTCCGCGTGCAGGGTCGTCGTGAGCTGACGGGCGGCGGCTCGCTGCTCCTTCGGGGAGTCCGTCGGCGCGATTGTGAGCGGCGCGCCGACGATCACGTACATCTTGCGTGGGTAGATGAACTTCGTTCCCTTGGGCATCGCCCGCTCGGACCCGCCGATGCCGACAGGAATGATTGGAACACCCGTCTTCATCGCAACATAGGCCGCTCCCTCGAACAGTGGCTGCACGACCAAGCCACTCTTGCGTTCGCCCTCCGGGAACAACACCAGCGGCTCACCGCCTTCGATCACGGAGATGCACCGGCGCAGCGCTTCCCGGTCAGCGCTGCCACGGCTGACCGGGAAGCCGCCCAGCGCAGTGAGCAACTTGCCGAAGTATCGATTGCTCCACCACTTGTCGGCACCCATGAACCGCATTCGCCGGCGGTATACCCCGGAGGCAACCGGCGTGTCGATGATGCTGCGATGTGTGGGCGCAAGAATGAATGGCCCACTCGTCGGCAGGTTTTCGCGCCCCTCGATGGTCATTCGGCACCACACACGGCAGAACACGGTGACGATCGTTCGCACCGTGTGATATGCGATCTTGTCCGGCAGCGATTGGCCGGCGAACTTGGTGGAGATCTTGCTCACCCCGTGTTGCGCCCTTTCGACATCAATTGAGCAATGTGGGTGAGCACCTCGTCGATGCTGGACCCAGTCGTGTCTACCACGATTGAACCGTCGGCGAAGGTAAGCGGGCTGTCGGCGCGGTTGCTGTCGTAGTGATCGCGAGCGGCGATGGCCGCTTCGATTTCTTCCACGTCGCCACCGGCTTGCGCAACTCGACGCTGTGCGCGGATACGCGGCGAAGCGGTCAGATAAAGCTTCAGCTCGGCATCCGGAAACACCACTGAGCCGATGTCACGACCTTCGATGACACCGCCGCCATGTTCGGCGGCCCATCGCTGTTGGCGCGCTCGCATCTCCGCGCGTACCTCGCTGTTGGCTGCCACCTTGCTGACTGCCGCCGTCACTGCCGGTGTACGAATTGCCGCGGTTGCGTCGTGACCGTCCACGATGACCCCGCGTTCGCTGACATCCAGTATCGCCGTGCGGGCCAGCTGGCCGATGGCGGCAGCATCATCGAGCGAGATCTCGCGCTGCATCGCGGCGAAGGTGACTGCCCGGTACATCGCACCGGTGTCGAGGTATTCCAGCCCCAAGCGGGCCGCGAGGGCCCGCGCGATAGTGCTCTTCCCGGCCCCAGCTGGGCCGTCGATGGCGATGACTCGCACTACCAGCTCGTCCCCTGTGGCATGCCTTCGCTGTAGCCGGCAGCGCTCTGCACACCGACCACCGCCCGCTCCGCAAACTCGGGGATTGTGGCGGCGCCAGCGTACGTGCACGCTGACCGAACGCCCGCCACGATGTCGTCGATGATGTCTTCCACTCCGGGGCGAGCCTGGTCGAGATACATGCGCGAGGTGCTGATGCCTTCTTCGAACAGCTCCTTGCGCGCCCGCTCGAATGCAGTCTCGCTGCGGTTGCGAATCTTCACTGCCCGGTTGCTGGCCATGCCGAAGCTCTCCTTGTACAGGCGACCATCGGGATCGCGCAGGGTGTCCGCTGCCGATTCGTAGGTACCCGCGAGCCACGA
>JANLPB010000157.1:0-10133 GCA_031366885.1 Ilumatobacteraceae bacterium | reverse complement strand
GCGTGGGACCCTTTCGCCACGGCGTAGCGCTGCTCAGTGGGCTGCGATCAGCGCGATCTCCACCTTCCACTCGGGGCGGGCTAGGGACGGCACAGTCACCAGCGTGCTAGCCACCCGGTAGCCGTTAAAGGCCGAGTCGCGTGCCGCCATCACGGCACCCAGCGAGGGCAACTGGTCGACCACCACGTAGGTCGTCACGCTGACCACGTCCGCAGGTTGCATCCCGGCCTCCGTCAGGATCGCGATCAGGTTGGCCCAGACCACTGTGGCCTGCTCCTCGATGGTCTCGGGCACAGTGCCGTCGGCCTTCGTGGGCACGACGCCACTGGTGTGCAGCCATCGCGATGCGGATTCGGTGACGACACCGTGGGCGTAGTTCGCGGCCGGCGGGGCGATGGAGACGGGAGCAACGATGCGATTCATACCCTCGATGTTGCCACCCGCCGGGCGATCCGAGTGGGTACTCCCACCCCGGGGTGCGAGTACTCACTCGCATGGCGGGCAGGCACTCGCACAGGCGGCCACCCACTCGCACTGGCAGCCACCCACTCGCATAGGCTTTGAAGATGACTGTTACCGACACGGGTGTACGCACGATCGATGGCATTGAACTGACTCCGAAGGCCGTCAGCCTGGAGTTGCCCGCTCCGTTCGCGACGGTGGAGGAGGAGCGCCTGCACCGCAAGCAGAAGCTGGCGGGCGCGCTGCGAATTTTCGGACGAGTCGGGTTCGGCGAAGGCGTTGCCGGGCACATCACCGTGCGCGACCCCGAGTTCCCCGAGTACTTCTGGGTCAACCCGTTCGCGGTCAGCTTCCGCCACATCTGTGTCAGCGACCTCATCTTGGTCGACCACGACGGCAACGTCATCTACGGCAACCGTCCCGTCAACCGCGCTGCCTTCGTCATCCACTCGGCCGTGCACGAGGCGCGACCCGATGTCATCGCGGCAGCACACAGCCACAGCATCCACGGCAAGGCGTTCAGCTCGCTCGGTATTCCGCTGGCTCCATTGACGCAAGATTCGTGCATCTTCTACGAAGATCATGTGGTGGTCACAGCCCAGCGCGGCCGGGTGCAATTTGGCGTGGAGGATGGCCGCGAACTGGTCTCGCAGTTCCCCACCGGTAAGGCGGCGATCCACCAGAACCACGGTTTGTTCACCGTCGGCGGCTCGGTGGACGAAGCAGCGTTCTGGTTCCTCAGCATGGACCGCACCTGCCAAGCGCAACTACTGGCAATGGCCGCCGGTACCCCTATACCGATCCCCCACGAGGATGCGACGTACACCCGCGAGCAGACGGCCTCGCCGATCGCTGGATGGCTCAGCTTCCAGCCGTTGTGGCAGGAGATCTGCCGCACCGACCCTGACCTGTTCGACTGAATCCGGTCCATCAGCCGCGTCGAGGCATGTAGGAGCCCAGATGCGCACGCCCACCGAGTTTGTTCGCACCGCCTCACCCGAGGCGCTGTTCGCCATCGCCGGCATCTCGCAGTACACCGGCGCAGTCGTGGCGGTGAACCTGTTCGAAGAAGTTCGCCCCGCAACCGTGGCGTGGCTGCGGGTGACGTTCGCAGCGCTGTTGTTGATGGCGCTGTCGTGGCGACAGGTTCGTGCGCGTTGGACGCGAGTCGAGCTGAGGAGCGCTGCGTTCTTCGGCGTTGCAACCGCGTTCATGAACCTGTTCTTCTACCTCGCTCTCGACCGGCTGCCGCTGGGCAAGAGCGTGGTCATCGAGTTCATCGGGCCGATCGCAGTTGCTGCGGCCTACACCCGCAGTGCACGCAACTCTGCCGCGCTCGCGCTCGCCGCGATCGGTGTCGCGGCGCTGTCTGGTGTGGAGATGGGAGGCGAGCCGTGGGGCATCGTGTTCATCTTCACTGCCTCGGCGCTCTGGGCGGTGTACATCATCCTTGGCCGCCGCGTCGCCCACCTCGATCGCGGAATGGCGGGCCTCGGCGTCGGCCTGGCAATCGGATCGGTGGTGATCCTGCCGTTCGGCATCGCCGGTGGAGATGTGGTGTTCGGTGACGGCCGTTTGCTGCTGATGTGCGTTGCCGTCGGCGCCCTCTCGTCGGCAATCGGCTACGGCATCGACCAGGTGGTACTGCGTCGAATTCCGGTGCGCCGGTTCGCCGTTCTGCTTGCGTTGCTACCAGTCTCGGCAATGGTCCTCGGCTATGTGGCGTTGGATCAACGCCCGTCGGTGGCCGACCTGTTCGGCGCTGCGCTCGTCATTGCCGGCGTGCTGTTGCAAGAACGCGAGGAACTCAAGCCGCTGATGGACGAGGTTCCGAGCTAGCGCGCCGCCATCAGCGTGATCAGCTCGTAGGCCAGCTGCGAGGCGGCAAGCGCGGTGATCTCAGCGTGGTCGTATGCCGGCGCAACCTCGACCACGTCCGCGCCGACGATGCGCATGTCGGCCATACCGCGCACCATGCCCAGCAGCTCGCGGCTGCTGAGGCCACCGACTTCCGGCGTTCCCGTACCCGGAGCGTGCGCAGGGTCGAGCACGTCGATGTCGATCGAGACGTACACGGGCATGTCGCCAACTCGCTGGTGAATTTGTTCCAGAACGCCGTCTACACCCAACCGATCCATGTCGCGGCAGTGCACGATCGTGAAGCCAAGTTCCTCGTCGTCGACGAAATCCTTCTTCGAGTACACCGGCCCTCGAATGCCGACGTGCGCGGAGTGCCCCTTGACGATCAGTCCTTCCTCCGACGCGCGTCGGAAAGGTGTGCCATGTGTGTTGGCCGCACCGAAGTACGTGTCCCATGTGTCGAGGTGAGCATCGAAATGAACGAGTGCGAGCGGGCCATGCACCCGATGCAGCGCCCTCAGCGATGGCAGCGCGATGGTGTGGTCCCCGCCGAGAACGACCACCGACTTGTCACTCCCGATCAGCTCGGAGAGCCCAGCCTCGATCTGCTGCAACGCCTCCTCGATGTTGAACGGGTTGCAGGCGATGTCGCCAGCATCGACAACCTGCGCTTCGACGAAGGGCAACCGGTCGAGCGCAGGGTTGTAGGGCCGGAGAAGGCGAGATGCCTCACGAATGGAGGACGGACCGAAGCGGGCTCCCGGCCGATACGACACCCCGCTGTCGAACGGAACGCCAACGACCGCAATGTCGTAGTCGGCCACTTCCGCACGGCGCGGAAGCCGGCCGAAGGTGGTCAGCCCAGCGAAACGCGGCACCTGCTGGCCGTCAATCTGGCCGACCCTGCCGTTGGGATAGTGGACGTAATTGTCGCGGTGCTCGGTCATCACTGGTCTCGATTCAACTGGTGGGCGCGATCCCGAGCGAAGCGGCCACGTTCGGGCGGCGCAGCTTCCACACGAACCCGTCGTAGAGAATGTGGAGAGCACCGAAGAACAGAATCGCAAACGCATAAAGGCGTCCGTTGAGCGGCATTGCCGTGCCGATCACGATTGCAGCGATCAACGAAAAGTAGAGCGCATAGACAGCACCCCGGCGCCACGGTGTGCTCGTTGCAACAGCGACAGGCGCATCATCGCGACGGGTTCGCAGGCTGCGGTGAACGACAGCGAAGTATTCAATCGCGTGCGCCGCGACGTACCCGGCGACGCCGGCGATCGGGTCGATCATCACGACGACGACCAACCCAAGCGTGCCCAGTGCGTAGAGGTGCTTCGCGCGGCTGGCCGTGCTTCCCAGCGACAGTTCGGCACGCCACCAACGCACGGCGAGGGTGACACTGGCGACCACGCCCAGCCAGAACAGCACGGTCGCCGGCGCGCGTAGCGGATCGAGCAGCTTGACGCCACGCGAGTTCGTCTCGTCGAGGCCCAGTTTCAGGACCAACTGCTGAAGATTCACAAACGCCCCGATGAACGCGAGGGCGGTCACCAACCACACGATCAGCATCGGCTTCTCCAGCGAACCGTGGTTGTCACCAGCCTTGCGCCCGTAAATGCGCAGCACGCCGTAGCGCTGCATCAGGGTGTGCTCGGCGTTCCACAGGCCGGCGATGAGGCCCACCAACGTGAGCGAAATCGACAGGCCAACAACGATGAGGCCCGCCGCCAGCAGAGGCGCCCACGTGTAGAGCCGACGATGGGCAGCCCGTTGCACGGGGTCGCCGTAGACCAAGCCCAACGTCAGTGGCTGATGCGCAAACGAGACCAGGAAGATGACGCCCACCATCGTCTGCACGACGGTCAGGTGCGGCTCGGCCAAATGAACGACTACTGCAACCGGCAAGAAACACCAGCCCAGCATCGTGTCCTGTAACGGCCCATGCAGCCACAGGTTGCGAGGGGGAGCAGCGGGCTGAGCGATGACGTCCTGTGCGTGCACGACGCGACGTTACCCGTAGCCCCGCGCCTGCGTGAGACGAATCAGTGTGCGAGGCCCGGTGCGCAGAGCCCTTCGAGCTCTTGCACGATGATGCGGTCGCGGTTCGCGTACGTCACTTCGTTGTTGGGGTCGGCGCGCAGGTTGAAGGTGCGGAAACTCATGTCGGTGGTATCGACCGACAGGATGCGACCGACGAGCGGCTCACCAAGCCCGAGCAGGACCTTGATGACCTCCAGTGCCTGGATGCTGCCGATGATGCCGGGCAGCACACCGAGCACCCCCGCTTCGGCGCAGCTGGGGGCGAGCTCGGCTGGCGGCGGCTCTGGCACCATGTCGCGGTAGGTCGGGCCCTCCAGCGGATGAAAGACGCTGACCATTCCCTCGAAGCGGAAGATGCTGCCGTGAACGACGGGGATGCCCAGCTTCACACTGGCGTCGTTGAGCAGGTATCGGCTGGGGAAGTTGTCGGCGCCGTCGACGATCACGTCGTAGCCGGCGATGATGTCCAGGATGTTGCTGGCGTCGAGGCGTGTGTCGTAAGTGACGACGTTGACGTCGGGGTTCATCAGCGTCAGTGTCTTCTTTGCACTGTCCACCTTGCGGTCACCGATGCGGTCCATGTTGTGCAGAATCTGGCGCTGCAGGTTGCTGGCGTCGACCTCGTCCATGTCGACGATGCCGATGGTGCCGACGCCCGCGGCAGCCAGATACATCGCGGAGGGTGAACCGAGGCCACCAGCGCCGAGCATCAGCACCTTGCTCTCCAGGAGCTTCGCCTGGCCAGCGACGCCGACTTCGGGCAACAGCAGGTGGCGCTGGTAGCGGTTGCGCTGCTCCGCAGTAAGGGTGACGGGCGTCTTCCAGGGGCGTCCTTCGTCTTTCCACTTGCCAAACCCGCCGGCCACCGAGAGGACGTCGGTGTAACCCAGGTCGCCAAGGGTCTTCGCCGCAAACGCACTGCGTACGCCGCCCGCGCAATACACCACGACCTGAGCGTTCTTGTCGAGCAGCTTGCCTTCGACCTGGGCCTCGAGGTGGCCACGGGGAAGATGGATCGCGTTGGGCAGCGCGCCCTGGTCGTACTCGTCGGGTTCGCGTACATCGAGAATGAGCGCGCCCTGCTCGATGCGGTCGGCGGCGGTGGCGGTATCGATTTCGGTGATCTCAGCTTTGGCAGCGCTGAGCAGGTCGCGGAAGGTAGCCATAGCCGAAATGCTACCGGATCAGTCGGGATTCGTCACGGGCCCGGCAGCCACACTGCAGACCGCAGGCAGAAGCTCGGAGAGCGAGCCGATGAGCACGGCGTCTGCGAAGCGATCCATCTGCGTTGGCTCACCGTTGACGATGACGATACGCGCTCCGGTGGACTTGGCACGCGGCACCACATTCGCTGCCGGGTACACGGACAACGTGGAACCAACGGCGAGCAAGAGATCGCTGCGTTCGGCCGCCACCATCGCAGCCTCGATGACGTGCGGCACGAGGTTTTGTCCGAACAGAATTGTGTCGCTCTTGATGATCCCGCCGCAGATCTCGCACGGCGGGTCGGCCTCGCCCGCTCTCACACGGTCGAGCATCTCGGTCATTGGGCGGCGGTCGTTACAGCCCCAACAGCGCGACCAGTGCACCGTGCCGTGCACTTCGATGACCTTCGCCGGGTCGTTGCCGGCAGCCTGATGCAAGCCGTCGATGTTCTGCGTGACGATGGCGGACAGCTGCCCGCGCTGCTCAAGGTCCACGAGAGCGAAGTGGCCAACGTTCGGCGACGCCGTGAACGCTGGTGCGGCGAGTCGGTTCTGCCACGCCCGCTTGCGCAGCTCGGGATCGGCGAGATAGTTCTGCAGGTTCGACGCCTTCTCCGCGTCCGGGTTCTTCGTCCACAACCCGTTCGGTCCCCGAAAGTCGGGGATGCCGGAGTCGGTAGAAAGTCCGGCGCCGCTCAGCACGACAATTCGCCGCGCCCCACCCACCCACGTCGCTGCTTGCTCCATCTCAGCCATCGGGGCAGTCTCGTGGCAATTTTGCCGATTCGGCGATCTCGCCATGCCCAGTAATAGTGAGCGGCTTCCCCCACTGTTCGCCTCACCCACTGGGGGTCGTCATGTCGATAGAGCCACTTACGTTCAATGAGCCAACTGCGCCGGACTCCGAACCAGCCACCGTGATGGTGGTGCCGTGGCACGACCCGATTGTCGATGCCGTTGGCTTCGATGTTCGGTCCAACTACGTCGAACTGTTCTGGCTCAACGTTTTGGGACCAACGGCCACCTGGACACTTCGTCGGCTGGTCACAGGGCTCGACCGCTACCCGCTGGGGTACGAACTCGACCTCGCCGAGACGGCCGGCATGCTCGGGCTGGCGTACTCGACCGGTACGTCCAATTCGTTCGCCCGCGCCCTGCAGCGTTGTCAGCTGTTCGGCATGTCCCAGGCCATGCCCGGCGGAGGGTTGGCGGTGCGGCGCAAAGTTCCGCCCGTCGCCGCCAGGCATCTCTCGCGCATGCCCGCGCAGCTGCAGGCAATGCATACGCAGTGGCAGGTCCGTGAGTGCGCACTCACCGACCTCGAGCGTGGGTGCGCAATCGCGGTAGCGATGGTCGCAGCGGGCGACGACCCTGAATTGGTTGAGCGCCAACTGCTGGCGGTCGGAGTTCCGCCTGCGGCCGCGGTGGAGGCGACGACGCTTGCGCTCGCTGGCTGTGTTTCGCCTGCCGCGCTTGCTACTTGACGAAGGTGATGGCGAACTCGATGAGTAGACGTGCGCCGAACCCGGTGGCACCCTTGCTCAACCATCCGTCGTCCCCATCGGCGAGCATCGGCCCTGCCATGTCGATGTGCGCCCACGGTACGTCGCCCACGAATTCGGACAGGAAGAGCGCAGCGGTGATGGCGCCGCCCGGCGGCCCGCCGATGTTGCGCATGTCAGCGACGTTGCTGTCCAGCTGCTTGCGGTATGACTTCTCCAGCGGCAGCTGCCACACCTGCTCGTCGGTGGCCGCGCTGGCGGTGCGCAGCTTGTCGATCACCGATTGGTTGTTGCCGATGACACCAGCCAGCTTGGTTCCCAGGGCCACCAAGCACGCACCGGTCAGGGTGGCTATGTCGACGATTGCATCGGGCCCATCCTCCACTGCAAGCGAAAGACCGTCAGCCAGTACCAGGCGGCCCTCTGCGTCAGTGTTGTGAATCTCGGCGGTCTTGCCATTGCGGAACGTGAGAACGTCGCCAAGCTTGACGGCGTTGCCGCCGGGCATGTTGTCGGTACACATCAGGTATCCAGTGACCTTCACCTTGCACTTCATTGCCTTCAACGCGCCCATCGTGGCCAGAACCGCGGCGGCGCCGCTCATGTCCATCTTCATGGCAATCTGGCCATCGCTGGGCTTCAGGCTGAGGCCGCCCGAGTCGTACATCACACCCTTGCCGACCAGTGCAACATGACCGGTCGCGTTGCGGGGTGTGTACGTGAGGCGCACCATTCGCGGCGGTTCGACACTTCCGGCGTTCACGCCGAGCATGCCACCGCACCCCATCTCGGCCAGCTGATCGCGGTTGAACACTTCGACATTCAGGCCACTGGCATGAGCTACTTCCACAGCCTTCTCCGCCATGTGCCGGGCAGTCATGTACGCCGGTGGAAGGTTGGCGAGGTCGCGGGCCAGCACCGTCGCCGCGGCGGTTGCCTGCCCGCGTTCGCTGCCGATTCGAGCACCATTGACCCGCTTCTCCCCGACCACCAGGACCAACTGTGTGAGCGAACCCTTGCTGACGTCCTTCTTGATGCCGGCGAAGCGGTAGCCGGCCAACAAGCCACCTTCCACCACTGCCTGAGCGGCTTTCGCCGCATCGACGCCATCCAGGTCTGCGAGGTTGGTGGCGATTACCGCTCGTTTTCCCGCAGCGCGCACCACCGCGCCAGCGGCATTGCGCAGGGTCTGAACAGTCAGCTCGCCGTTGCCGATTCCGATCGCGATTTGCGCCGGCCCAGAGCCCGAGGGGACGACGAGCGTCTGCCCGACCTTGCCTTCGAATCCGACGGCTGCGAGCGCCGCACGGTTGAGCCCGAGCGAACGTGGCACGGTGCCGGTGGTACCCACGGGCACCGCCACGGCATCGACGGTCTTGGGGGTGGCGCGGGCGATCAGCACGGTTGCAGTCATGTATGGAGTCTTACGCACCGGCACCACGTCCCGCGACTCGCGCGCTCCCCCGGCCCAGTGATCCGAGTGCCACGCAGTCAGTGCGAGTGGCGTGGCACTCGCACTCTCAGCTGTCGACGGCGAACACCCGAATCGGCTCCGACTTGCCCTTCAGCATGTGCTCGCCCAGAGCAGTCACGGCGAACTCATCGCCGAGCTCGTCGTGCGCGGCGCCGTCGACGAGTACCCACCGTTCGACATCCTTCGTGAATGCCTCCAGGCGGGCCGCACGATTGACCGTGTCACCGATGCATGTGTACGTCGCCCGATGTTGGGTGCCCGTGTAACCGGCGACCATCTCGCCGGTCGCAATGCCGATGCCGATGCGAAGCGTGGGCCATCCCTGTGCGACCCGGTCGACGCTCAAGAGTTCGATCATCTCGATCATCTCGAGCGCTGCGCGCACAGCTGCCGCACTGGACTCCGCGAGCGGCAGCGGAGCACCGAATACCGCCATCAAGCCATCGCCGATCATCTGGTTCACAACGCCACCGTGGCCGATGATTGCGTCGAACATGAGGGCGTAGTAGTTGTTGAGCAGCTCAATGGTCTCGTCGGGCGTCTGCGACTCGACCAGTGACGTGAAGCCCCGTATGTCGGAGAACATCACGGTTGCACGCACGTGTCTGCCACCGAGTGCAAATCCAGATTGCTGCATGTCGTCGGCGACTTCCGAGGTAGCGAACCGGCGAACCATGGCCCTTTGCTGGTCGCGCAGTTGCTTCTTGGCCAACGCCGATCCGATGCGAGCCCTCAACAACACCGTGTTCACGGGCTTGCCGAGGTAGTCCTCGGCGCCGAGTTCGATGCACCGAACGACACTCTGCAGCCCTTCCACCGCCGACGTCACAATCACTGCTACGTCGCACAGTTGCGCATCAGCCTTCATCACTTCGAGAACCTGGAAGCCGTCCATTTCCGGCATCTCGATGTCGAGCAGGACGAGGTCGAACGGTTTGGCGCGCAACATGTCAAGCGCCACCTTGCCGTTCTCGGCGAGTTCCACACGATGTCCCTGCGTCTCCACACTGCGGGCAAGGAGTAGGCGGTTGACCTTGTTGTCGTCGACTACGAGCAGCAACGAGCCGGAGTCAGCCACGGGGCAACGCCTTCAGCGCTGCCGCCGCAGCCTCGTATGACTCTTCAATTGCATCGACCGCGGCCACATCTCGGCCCGAGTCTCCAGAGAAACCACCAAGCTCGGCAGCGCGTACCAAGTCCGCGAACTCGAGTGCGCCAAACGTCTTTCCATTGGCTTTCAGCGAGTGAGCGGCGCGGCGATAGCTGTCGGCATCAGCGGTGGCGAGCGCTGCTCGCATCTCGGCGAGGATCCCTGGAGTTTCCTCGATGAACGTGTCGACCAGTTCGAACGCGAACTCATCACCCACCGCCTCGCAAAGTTCACCAAAGATGATGCGGTCGATCGCTAGCGATTCCATGTCAACTTCCTTCTCCACGCGGTTGCACCGCGTACAACGCCTGAACCAACTCGTCCACGCGAATTGGTTTCGTGACGTAATCGTCCATCCCCGCCGCGAAGCACATCTCGCGGTCACCCTGCATCGCGTTGGCGGTCATCGCAATGATTCGCGGGCGGACATCGGGCCAGGT
>JANLPB010000147.1:0-7765 GCA_031366885.1 Ilumatobacteraceae bacterium | reverse complement strand
CCTGGCGGCAGAGCGAACCGGCGGCGGTACCGTACGACGCAATGAGTTCTGTACCCGGAATCGATGTGACGGCGGTCAGCGCGTGGCTGGAAACCAACATCGCCGGCGCTCTGGCCCCCTTCACATTCGATGTCATCGCCGGCGGCCATTCCAACCTCACGTTCGCGGTCACCGCCGCCGACGGGGCCAAGTTCGTGCTTCGGCGCCCGCCCCTCGGGCACGTCCTTGCGAGCGCGCACGACATGGGGCGAGAGCACCGCATCATCAGCGGGCTGCAACGCACGGCAGTGCCGGTGGCTCCCGCGTTGGGCTTCTGCGATGACCTGACGGTCAATGGATCGCCGTTTTACGTGATGGGTTTCGTCGACGGCCACGTGCTGCGCGACCGGGAGGCGGCGGAGGCGATTCTTTCTCCCGACGCGCGTCGGGACGCTAGCGAATCGTTGGTCGACACCATGGCCGCCATCCACTCCGTCGACCTGAAAGTCGCTGGCCTCAACGAACTCGGCCGCCACGAGGGATACATCGGGCGGCAGCTCAAACGCTGGTACGGGCAGTGGAACCAGCAACAAACCCGCGCGCTCCCCGCAGTCGCCCGAGTCCACGATGAGCTCTCGCGTCGGATACCCGAGCAGGGCCCGGCCACGATCGTGCATGGCGATTACCGCCTCGACAACTGCATGCTGGGCGACGACGGCAGAGTGGTGGCCGTGCTCGATTGGGAGATTTGCACGCTGGGCGATCCACTCGCGGATCTTGGTTTGCTGCAGGTCTATTGGACCGGCCCCAACGACGTCGCGTCAGCGTGGACCGGTTCCGCCACGACCGCGGCCGGCTTCTACGATCGTGCGCACCTGGCCGAACGATACGCGCAGGTCAGCGGTCGCGATCTCACCAACCTGCCGTTCTACGTGTCCTTCGCGTACTGGAAGCTGGCGTGCATTCTCGAGGGCGTCTACGCCCGTTACCTGGGCGGCGCGCTGGGCCAGCGCGATGAGGCAGAGCTGAATCCGTTCAAGATGCAGGTCGAAGCCGCCGCAGCAGCAGCTGAGCAGATGTTGGAGCAAATTCCGTGAACCCTCGCTACGAACTTCATGGCGACATTCCTGTCCTCGACCGCCCCGTGATGGTCGTACATCTCCACGGCTGGATCGACGCCAGCGGTGCCGCTGCGGCGGCGATGGCCGCGCTCGACGGCGCGTGCAACACCAAGGCACTCGCCACCTTCGACGGTGACACGTTCATCGACTATCGCGCCCGCCGCCCAACGATGGAACTACGCGAAGGAGTGAACACCAAGCTCGCGTGGAGCGACATCGAGCTGAAGGTCGGGGTCGACAGCAAGGGCCAACCCGTGCTGACGCTTGTCGGCCCCGAGCCGGATTCGCAATGGCGCGGGTTCGCCAGTGCGGTGACCCAACTGGCTGTGCAGCTTGGGGTGTACCAGATGGTCGCGTTCGGCTCGTACCCGTTCGCATCACCACACACTCGCCCCGCGCGTCTTTCCTGCAGCTCACCCTCGGCCGACCTCATCGGCGACCTGCCATATCTGAAGAACTCCGTCGACGTGCCCGCAGGCATGAGCGCCGTACTTGAGCATGCGCTCACCGAGGCCGGCATTGCCTCGCTGGGATTGTGGGTACAGGTGCCGCACTATGTCAGTGCAATGAGCTATCCCGCAGCCTCGGCCGCTCTGCTCGACGGGCTCACTGAAGTCACCGGCATCACCATCGACAGCTCGGCGCTCGCCAGCGAAGCCGAGATCCAACACCAGCGGATCAATGTGTTGGTCGGCGGCAACGACGAACACGAAGCAATGGTCCACCAGCTGGAGTCGCTCTACGACCAAGCCGAGCAACAGACGCTCGACCTCGATCGTGCGATCAGCGAAATGCCCAGCGGCGATGAGTTGGCCGCCGAGTTCGAACAGTTCCTCCGCGAGCAGGACAAGGACCCGGGCGAACCAGGCCTCGGTTAAAGTCGGCCAGCGTCACGCTGCGCCGACGGACGTCGGCTGATACTCGGGCAGCTGAAGGTCGCTACAGACCGTCTGTGCCAGCTCGATGAACCGCTCTGCGGCAGGTGGCAGCGTGCGACCACGACGACGGGCGAGTACCAGGACGCGGGGCGGAATCGGCGGCTCCATCATCGCAATCACCACGCCCGGGTCGGTGGGGTCGACAGCGAGATGCGGCAGAATTGCGTACCCCATGCCTGCACGCACCATCGCTTGAACCGCAGCGTTGTCGTTGGTGCGAAACACGTAGTCGGGCGTGACGCCCAGATCGCGCAGTGCACCATCGACGTACAGCTGGCACGCGCAGGGCGATTGGCCGATCATCGCGACACCTCCGAGACGTGACGGATCGCTGATCGTCTCACCGACACCGGCGGGACTGACGAGGACGAACGGGTCAATCAGTAGCGTTGTGGTCTCGATGGCGTCGTCGTCCGGATCGCCGATCAGAAACGTCAGGTCCAGCTCGTCGGCCATCAGCCGGGAGATGAGGACGTCATTCTCGTCGTCCTCCACGCACCGCACGGACAGACCTGGCCGTTCGGCGCGCATCCGTCCGACGACCTCGGGCAGCACGTTGACGGAGATGCTCTGGAATGAACCGACGACCAGTCGCCCGACTTCACCCGCCCGAAGCGACCGAAGACTGTCCTCCGCAATGCTCATCTGCTCAAGGAGCCTGACCGCATAGTCGAGCATCAACGCGCCGGTCGGCGTCAGCTCGACGCGCTTGGGGCCACCTGGACGGTCAAACACCTTGTCGCCGACGGCCCGCTCGAGCGCAGCTATCTGCTGACTGATGGCGGACTGCGTGAAGCCCAACCTCTCTGCAGCACGCCCAAAGGACCCTTCCTCAGCAACGGCCTGTAGCGCGCGCAGCTGGCGAACTTCCACATCTCGCAACATGCGACCATTATAAGCAAATACGATCAATAACACAAGAGATCATCGCTATACAGAATCGTTCTCCAGGCGTACCGTCGTTCATATGAGCACCAACCAGAACACGACCCAGCAACTCCGCACCAGTCCCATCCAGCTCGCCGACCTCGCGGCCGGCATCGCACAGGACGGTTTCACCAGCCACGCGCACGAGGCCGTTTCCCTGGCCAACCTGTTGCATTGCGAAGGCTTCCGCCAGCTGGCCATCGACATCGTCCGCGACGACACGCAACCGTCGGTCGCCCGTGAGCGCGCGTTCGGTCTCGTCCACGGCATCGCCCTCGAGGCCCCGCACCGTCTCGCCACTGCCGCTGCCTGAAGCTGCTCGGCGAGCAGCCCGTTCACCTTTCCTCGCCAGCGCTGTGATGGCTACGCTCGGCGCCGACACGTGACTGGCTGGAGGGGCAGATGAAGGTTGACGGAGGCATTGGAACGAACCTGGAGCGCGCAGGTGCTCAGGCGATGGAACTCGAGGACGCCGGCTACTCCGGTGCGTGGACGGCAGAGACCAGCCATGATCCGTTCTTCCCGCTGCTGCTGGCGGCAGAGCACACCGAGTCGCTTGAGCTTGGAACTTCGATTGCGGTGGCCTTCGCTCGCAACCCGATGACGCTGGCCAACATCGGTTGGGACCTGCAGTCGTACTCCAAGGGCCGCTTCGTGCTCGGCCTTGGCAGCCAGATCAAGCCGCACATCACGAAGCGCTTCAGCCAGGAGTGGAGCCATCCGGCGCCGCGTATGCGCGAGATGATCATGGCGATTCGGGCTATCTGGGACACGTGGGAGAACGGCACGCCGCTTGCATTCCGTGGCGACTTCTACACGCACACCCTGATGACCCCCTTCTTCACACCCGAGCGTGCCGATCTCGCCGGTTTCGGTGTGCCCAAGATCTTCCTGGCTGGCGTCGGCGAGATGATGACCGAAGTTGCTGGCGAAGTGTGCGATGGGTTCATCTGCCACGGCTTCACCACCGAGCGTTACCTCCGTGAGGTCACGCTTCCCGCCCTGCAACGTGGGCGGGCGAAAGCCGGTAAGACAATGGAGGGCTTCGAGATCGTGGGGCCGTCGTTCGTGGTCACCGGCAACAACGAGGAGGAACTGTCCGCAGCAGCAGCGGGCACTCGCCAGCAGATCGCGTTCTACGGCAGTTCGCCGGCGTACCGCGGCGTGCTCGACATGCACGGCTGGGACGGTCTACACGACGAACTGAATGCATTGTCGAAGCAGGGCCAGTGGGTGGAGATGGGCAACCTGATCACCGACGACATCCTCAACACCTTCGCCGTCGTGGGCGAGCCCGAGCACATGGCGCCCGAGCTGCAGCGGCGTTACGGCGACGTCATCCAGCGGATCAGCTTCTACGCGCCGTACAAGTCGGACCCATCGCGCTGGGCTGGCATCATCGAAGCGCTCAAATCTGCCTGACATCCGGCACGTTCCACGCCCAGCCGGTCAGAACGTTCGTTCGATTGCGAGCAATTTCTTCGGTAGGGTGAGGCGATGAGCTCGACCGACGACAGCCCGCGCCGACGAGCGATCGCGTGCGTGTATTGTGGTGGCGAGCATGGCTCGGCCGACGAGGTCAAGGCCTGCTGGCAGCGCAACGCCGGCCAGGAAGTAGAGCGCAACGACGCCACTGACAATGCTGATCAGGGCATCCTGTTCGAGGCTCAGCGACCCGCCCCCCTGCCACCCGCTGCCGACGACTTCGAGTGCGAATCGTCACCAGCCAAGGTTGTCGCTGGGCTCCACAAGGGCCCAGCGCGGTTGGGACGACATGTCATCGTCGCACCGGGGCAGGCAGCGCCGGCGGCGTGGGCCGAGGCACCACGCCTCGCTATCAACCCTGCGAACAGCGAACTCATCGGTCTGCTGCTCAGTGCCGCGATGCAGCGGGTCTCTCATGTCCTCGAACTCAGCGACGCTGTCGAGGCACAGCTCTCTACGCCGTTTGCCACCACCTTGGCGCCGCATGCCGTCGGGCCGCGTGTTCGGTTCACCAGCGAGCAACTGGCGCACCTTGTCACCAGCAACTCCATCGATGCGCGGGCGCAGCCCACCTGGCCGCTGCTGACCCTGGCGGTGAAAACCGGTGCTCGATCGGTCGACGACGGCCGCGGCGACATCGAGCTTGCGGATGGCGCCCGAGCCTGGCTGGACGGCGGGCCGCCGCGCTTCATTGCACCGATCGACGGCGTGCCGGTCCTGCATCGCATCGCCGTCGAACACAGATCGCTGCGGACACCGGTGGGCAACTCAACGGCGGCCGACCTGGCGCCGGATCAGTTGGCCGCAGTCACTCATGATGGCGGCGCGGCGCGCATCATCGCTCCTGCGGGTTCGGGCAAGACGCGCGTCCTCACCGAGCGAGCGCGCCACCTCGTGCAGCAGTGGCGCATCCCTGCATCGGCCATCACGCTGATCGCGTTCAACAAGCGCGCTCAGGAAGAGATCGCCGCACGCACCGCAGACGTACCGGGGCTGCAAATTCGCACCCTCAACGCGATTGCACTCGCGGTCATCAACGGCAGTGCTCCGTTCGCTCGTCAGCCGCAGCGCTTCAACACCATCGACGAGCCCGAGGTGCGCCGAATCATCGGGCGTCTGGTCAAGTTTCCGCGAGTGCGTAATGCCGACCCCGTGGCCACCTGGCTGGAGGCGTTCTCGCTCGCGCGCCTCGGCCTCATTGACCCGGCCAAGGTGGAGAGCCGGTATGAGGGCGAGGTCGAGGGCTTCGCAGACGCGTTCGTTAGTTACAGAGAGCACCTCGCACGCGCCGGCGCGGTGGACTACGACGAGCAGATTTTCAAGGCCATCGAACTGCTCATGCGCGACCCCGCCGCCCGGGCAACCGCGCAGCGGTCATGTCGGTTGCTGCTGGTCGACGAGTTCCAAGACCTCACCCCTGCCCATGTTCTGCTGGTGCGGCTGCTGGCCGGTCCCGACGCAGCGGTGTTCGGCGTCGGCGATGACGACCAGACCATTTACGGCTACAACGGGGCCGATCCTGCATGGCTGCTCGAATTCGGCGACATGTTCCCCGGTGCAGGCGAGCACCCTCTGGAGGTCAACTACCGCTGCCCCGCAGGCATCGTGCGGGCCGCCGACACCCTGCTGCGCCACAACCGGCGACGAGTCGCAAAGGTGATCCGAGCGAGCGACCCGAGCAGAGACGGCTTCATGGTTGCGCCCGCAACTGGCGACCCGGTTGACGTCACGCTGCAAGCCGTCACCACGGCACTCGCCGCCGGCTCTTCGGCACTAGATGTGGCGGTCCTCACGCGGGTCAACTCGCTGCTGGCGCCTGTGCAAGTCGCGCTTCGCAATGCCGGCGTGCCGACCAACGGCGGGGTCGGACTGGAGTTCCTTGAGCGAACCGCCGTGCGCGCCGCCTTGGCGTGGCTGCGCATTGCCACCTCCAAGGGTGACTTCTCACCGTCAGACCTCGCGGAGGCTCTGCGCCGTCCGTCGCGCCCGTTGCACCCGCGAATTGCCACCTGGGTTGGCGAGCAGTCGTCACTCGTCGGACTGCGTCGGCTGGTGGGTCGCATCAGCACCGAGCGCGACGCCGACACCGTCGAGAAGTTCGCCTCCGATATCGAACGACTGCAACGGCTGGTCGCCAGTCGCGGCACCACCGCGCAGGCGATGGCTGCGCTGCGCGACTCGATGGGTTTGGCCACCAGCATCGCCAAGCTCGACGCTCATCGCCACGGCATGAACCGTGCTGCACAGAACGACGATCTCACCGCCATTGCACAGCTGGCAGCGCTGCAGCCCGACCCCGTGAAGTTCGAGAGTTGGCTGCGGGCATCTCTCGCCAACAAGTGGCAGGCCGACGGAGTGACGCTGGCAACGGTGCATCGGGTGAAGGGCCAGGAGTGGCCGTTCGTCATCGTTCATCAGGCCGATGCCGATCAGTTCCCACATCGTCTCGCGGAGGACGAGGAGGAAGAACGTCGCCTGTTTCACGTCGCCATAACCCGCGCCTCGCGCGATGTGTTGGTGGTTCCGTCGGATCGGCCATCACCGTTCATCGTCGATTGCAGCACAGAACCACGTGCTGTCGTCACCAGCGGCCGTCCAACGTCGCCCACCGGCCCCAGAGCGGCGCCGGTCACAGCCGCGAAGAAGCCCGGCGACGACCTCTCCCCCAGTCAGGCTCGACTGTTCGAGGACCTGCGCGCGGTCAGACGCCATCTCGCCGCGGGCAAGCCTGCGTACACCGTGTTGCCCGACACGGCACTGCACGCAATCGTTGTACTGGCTCCCACCTCGCTCGACGAGCTGGCGTCCATCAAAGGCATCGGCCCGTCGAAGCTGCAGCAGTACGGCGCTGCGTTTCTCGCCGCCGTTGCTGCCGGTGAGCCCGCAGACAGCTGACTCAGGCGCCCAGACCGGTCAGCCACGCCTGCACGTTGGCCCCCAGCGCGTTCACGTCGTAGCCGCCCTCCTGCAACACCACCGTCGGCAGCCCGAGCTGGCGAACGATCTCGCCGCTGCGCCGCATGCCGTCGGTGGTCACAGCCAGGTCGCTGATCGGGTCGGTGATGTACGTATCAAGCCCGAGCGAAACAATCAGCACCGATGGCCGGAATCGGGCAACTTCCTCGCATGCTGTCGCGAGTGCGGAGATGTACAAGTCATCGTCGGCACGTATCGGCATCGGGTAGTTGGTGTTGCAGCCAAGGCCGCGGCCGGTGCCGGTCTCGTCGGCGTACCCAATCGAGTACGGGTAGGCGCGGGCGGGATCGCCGTGCAGCGAGACGTACTGCACATCGTTGCGGTCGTAGAAGATCTGCT
>JANLPB010000085.1:0-2702 GCA_031366885.1 Ilumatobacteraceae bacterium | reverse complement strand
TCGCCAGAACTCTTCAAGATGTTTGGCGGCTACCTCTACAACCCGCTGACGCTCACTCGTATCCTCGGGGCCCGCATGCCCGGTGCGTCTCCTGAGATGATCGACAAGGCGTTCTTCGACGACCGCGACGAGGTGCCGCCGTACGAGGAGCAGCCGTGGCATCAGTCCCCCGAACACGAGGCGAAGCTTGGCGAGTCGATGGGCTGGGCGATGTCGGCGACCTCGCTTCCCGAGCTCGATGCCGACCGCGCGATGGCCCGGTTGCAGCGCGAGCAGCGGCCAGACCTCCAGTCGATGACCGATGCGGCCCTGCTTGCCCGGGCACGTTCAATGGTGCCGTTGGTGCAGCTCACAATGGAAAATGCGATGCGGGTGTCCTCGCTGTCCTCCTTGGGCCCGGGTGCGCTCGACGCGATCTGTGAGGGTCTTGGCGACAAGAGCTTGTCGATCAGGCTGCTCGCCGGCATCGAGGTGGATTCTGCCGCTCCGTCGCACGCCATGTGGGAGCTGGGTCGGCTGGCCGCCGCATCGCCGATCGTTGCCGCTGCCTTCGAAGGCGGCCCCGATGAGGTTCTCGATCGGCTGCGTGCAACCGACGCGCCGCAGGCGCGCGAGTTCCTCGGTCAGTTCGATCAGTTCCTCTTCGACTTCGGTGCCCGCGCCCAAAACGAGTACGACATCATCGCCATCTCGTGGGAAGTTCGGCCACGGATCGCGCTCGCGGCCATCGATCTGATGCGTCGCTCCGATGAGTCACAGGCTCCCACTCATCGCAACACCGCATCTGTGGCCGAACGCGACCGCATCGCCGCCGACATTCGCCAGAAGGTCGCCGGCGACCCGGAGACCGCTGGCCTCTTCGAGGCGGCAATGGGCTCGGCGCAACTGTTCCTCAGCGGGCGTGAGCGGGCGAAGACCAACGTGGTGATGGTGATCAACGAGATGCGAGTCGCGTTGCGCGAGTTCGGGCAGCGCCTTGTCGATCGCGGTGTCATCGACCAGGTCGAGAAGGTGTTCATGGTCACCGATGCCGAGCTCGACCAGTTGCGCCACCATCCCGAGACGATGACCGCCGCCATCAACGCTCGATGGGAGCAGTTCCAGACCCTGTTCGACCACGAGCCGGTCTTCATCGTCAACGGCAGAGTGCCGCTGCTGTCGGAAATGACGCGCCGCGGTGGAAAGGACATTGCAACCGTCGACGTCGGCACGGTACTGACAGGCGCAGCTGGTTCCGGGGGCGTGGCCACCGGTCGGGCGCGAGTTGTACTCGACGCGGCCGATCCCGAAGGCCTCGAGCCCGGCGACATTCTCGTGGCACCGCAGACCGACCCGTCGTGGGTGCCATTGTTCGTCGCTGCTGGTGGCGTCGTGGTCAACGTCGGCGCAATGGGCAGTCACGCAATGATCGTCTCGCGCGAACTCGGCGTGCCGTGCGTGGCCTCCGTTGCCGACGCCACCGAACTGATTCCGAACGGGGCCACGATCACCATCGACGGCAACGCCGGAACCGTCACCATCGACGCGCTGCCGGCCTAGACATTGGCGGCCTAGCCATTTAGCGCGAGATCGAGCGCCGCGATCTCGTCGCGCTTCCACTGCTGCACCGTGTTGGAATGTGGCACCATCGCGTCGGAACCGTGGATACAACCTCGGTACACGTGCAATTCCGTCGAGACGCCCGCGGCAATCAACCGCTGCGCATACTCGATGTCCTCGTCGAGGAACAGGTCGAGCTCGCCGACGGTCACGATGGTCGGCGGCAGTCCACCGAGGTCGGTAGCGCGCGCCGCCGCTGCATACGGGGACACATCGTCCGTGCCAGCCGCATCGCCAAGGTATGCCCCCCAACCCGTGAGGTTGGCGGACCGATTCCACACGCGCAGGTCCGTGACCGCCTGGCTGGACTGCGTCGTGTTGCGATCGTCGATCATCGGGTAACGCAGCAGCTGGAAGCACGGACGCAGCTGGCCACGGTCGCGCGCGAGCAGCGCAACGCTGGCGGCCAGTCCCCCACCTGCGCTGCCTCCACCAATTGCGATGCGTTGCGGGTTGAGCCCCAACGTGCCAACGGCCCCCATCAGCCACTCCAACCCCGAGTAGCAGTCATCCAGCGGCACCGGATACGGGAAGGCCGGCGCCAACCGGTACTCCACAGAGGCCACCACGATGTTCAACGCATCCACGATCGCAGCGCAAGCCGCGTCGTCCATCGCAACGTTGCCCAACACCAAGCCCCCACCGTGAATCCAGTAGAGGCACGGGCTGTTTAGGCGCGCGACTGCCGGCCGATACAGCCGCACCAAAATCTGATGACCGTCGCTCGCAGGCACGAGGTAGTCGTCGATCACGACCGACTGGGGCAGCTCGGCCACGGCACCGCCCAACATGGTCATCAGACGCGAGATGCCGACATCGAGGTCCGAGAGGTCCATGAGATCCGGTGGTAGCAGCTCGAGCAGTTGGCGATGGGTGTCGTCGGTACGTGCGACCAGATCCACGTTCAGGCGCCTTGGGCTTCTGGCTCGGCCGGCGGCGCAACCGCAGCGGGTTTCGCATTGCGTGGGTCGGAGCGACGGCGGGCGACCTTCACGACGCCCTGGCGGCTGGCGAGGGCGACGGCGAAGATCAGCGTCAGACCCTCGAACATCGGCTGCATCCAGTCGATCTCGCGCGGGTAACGAAGCCCGATGCCCTTGATG
>JANLPB010000072.1:0-2877 GCA_031366885.1 Ilumatobacteraceae bacterium | reverse complement strand
CACGCTGGTGAAGGTTCTCGCCCGTGGCGAGATGACCATCGCCGTCAACCTCACCGCCCACGCAGTTTCGAAGGCCGCTGACGCAGCCATCACGGCCGCAGGCGGTAGCGTCACGCTCCTGCCCTCGCCGTACAAGCAGGGTCGCCCGCCGGTCAAGGGCAACCAGTTCACCAACCGCTGATACTCGTCGCCGTCTTGGCGTCGAATCGAAACCTCCTGGGAGCCTGCCCGTGTTCTCCAACTTGAAGAATGTCTTCAAGGTGCCCGATCTGCGGAACAAGATTTTGTTCGTCATGGCGATGGTCGCCCTGTACCGAGTTGGCGTTGCCATCCGCGTGCCGGGCATCGACGCCGACGCAGTTCGTCAGTTCAAGGCGGCCGCCAACACGCAAGGTGCTCTCGGGTTCTTCAACCTGTTCAGCGGCGGCGCGTTCGCCAGCTTCAGCATCTTCGCGCTCGGCATCATGCCGTACATCACCGCCAGCATCATCATGCAGGTGTTGGGTGTCGTCATTCCCAAGCTGGAGAAGCTGCAGCAGGAAGGCGCCTCCGGCCAGCGCAAGATCACGCAGTACACGCGTTACCTGGCCATCGGTATCTCTACGCTGCAGGCCACCGCGCTGACCTTCATCTTCGGTAACGGCAACGGCAACGCGTTCTTCGGCGCTGCCCAGCGGTACCCGCAAAACCTGAAGCTGCTGCCCGACGGCATGTTCCCGCGTGGCTACCTCGTCATCATCACCCTCGTGGGTGGGACCGCGGTACTGATGTGGATCGGCGAGCTGATCAGCCAGCGCGGCATCGGCAACGGTATGAGCATGGTGATCTTTGCGTCCGTCGTCAGCAGCCTGCCTTCTGGCTTCTACAACGTGTTCGTGGAGAAGAACTGGTTCGTGTTTGCACTGCTGGTGCTGCTGTGTATCGGCATCGTGATTGCGGTCGTTCGTGTCGAACTCGCGCAACGTCGAATTCCTGTTCAGTTCGCCAAACGTGTAGTCGGCCGGCGCATGTACGGCGGCCAAAGCACCTACATCCCGCTCAAGGTCAACCAGAGCGGCGTGGTGCCCATCATCTTCGCCAGCTCGGTGTTGTTGCTGCCGGTACTGATGACCAACCTGTTGGGCAGTAGCGACGAAGGTTCGTGGCGCTTCCAGGTGCAGCAGTGGGTGGACAACAACCTGGTCAACGACCACGGCTTGGTGTACATCACGCTGTTCTCGCTGATGATCATCGCGTTCGCCTACTTCTACAACTCGATTGCGTTCGACCCCATCCGCCAGGCCGACCAGATTCGTCGTCAGGGTGGCTTCATTCCGGGCGTGCGCCCCGGCCCACAGACCGAGCGTTACCTCGGCAAAGCCGTCAACCGCATCACTTTGCCGGGCGCAGTCTTCGTTGCCGTCATCGCGATCATGCCCTACATCTTGCTGTGGGCCTTCGACGTGCGGAACTTCCCGTTTGCCGGTACCACCGTGCTGATTGCTGTGGGTGTCGCCCTCGAGCTGATGCGCCAGATCGATAGCCAGTTGATGCTGCGCAACTACGAGGGCTTCCTGAAGTGATCCCGGGCGCCCGGCTGATCTTGCTCGGGCGCCAAGGCGCTGGCAAGGGCACACAGTGTGTGCGGCTGTCGCGCCACTTCGTCGTACCCCACATCAGTACCGGTGACATTCTGCGAGCTGCAGTGCGCGAGGGAACCGAACTGGGCGCGATGGCCAAGCGGGTCATGGACGAAGGTGGTCTCGTTGGCGACGAGATCATGGTCGGCTTGGTTCGCGAGCGTCTCAGTCAGGCCGACGCTGTCGGTCGTGGCTACATCCTCGATGGTTTCCCGCGCACGGTCGGCCAGGCCGCGGCGCTCGACGAGATCACGGCCGGTCGGCCGCTCGACGTGGTACTCGACCTCGACGTTCCGCGGGACATGGTGATGCAACGGCTGACGTCGCGGCGTGTGTGTCGTGACTGCGGTACCAACTATGTGGCCGTCGGCGTGGAGAAGTTGCCGTGGATCTGCGAGGTCTGCGGCGGCGATGTCATGCATCGCGATGACGACACGCCCGAAGCAATCGCACACCGCCTCGATCTCTATGAGGAGCAGACCTCGCCGCTGATCGAGTTCTATCAGCGCGACGGTCGCCTGGCCATCGTCGATGGTGTCGCATCCACCGACGAGGTGTTCCGCCGGCTCACCGATGCCGTCGAGGCCGCCCGACGTCCGGGCTGAAAGACTCCGGGCTGACCGATGATGATGTGTGCGCGTGGAAGCAGGTTCGGCCGGGGAGGCATTCCTCGTCGAACGCCCGATCAGTTGCGTGACATGCGTGCGGCCGGTCGTGTGGTCGCCGAAATGCACCACGAGATTCGGGCAGCGGCCAGGGCCGGTGTCACCACCGCCGCGCTGGACCGAGTGGGTCGCGACGTCTTGGAACGGCGCAACGCGGGCTCCAACTTCTTCGGCTACCACGGCTTTCCGGGCGTGATCTGCGCGTCAGTCAACGACGAGGTCATCCACGGCATCCCCGGTTCACGTGTGCTGGAGGACGGCGATCTGCTGTCCATCGATTGCGGTGCCATCATCAATGGTTGGCACGGGGACGCCGCGTTCACGATGGGTATCGGTGCAATTTCGCCCGAGGCTCAACGACTGATGGACACCGCCGACGCCGCCCTCGCCGCGGCCATTCGTGAGATGCGTCCGAAGCGCCACCTCGGTGATATCGGCGCGGCGGTAGAGCTGGTGGTTGCAAAGGCCGGCTACGGCAACCCGCGCAACTATTGCGGTCACGGCATCGGGCAAGCGATGCACGAGGAACCCGACGTCGAAAATCGTGGCAAGCCCGGGCGCGGTCCGGAGTTGCTGCCAGGAATGGTGTTGGC
>JANLPB010000062.1:0-11300 GCA_031366885.1 Ilumatobacteraceae bacterium | reverse complement strand
GTCGTACTTGGGGAATCCAGACTCTCGTTTGTACTTCTCCTCCGGCGTCTCCTTCGTGCCGCCGTCCGTGTCCGCAAAGAGGCTGTTGTTCGGCGCGTTGAAGTTCAGCTCTACTCCTGGGGGTGCCGTGTGGAGGAGGTCGCCATCGTGGTGGGTCTCGGTGGTGGCGAACGGTGAACGGTCCATGTTGAGCGGTGAGTTCTCGTCGACGCGACCGGCAAGCAGTTGGTCCGCATCAGCGTTCCCGTAGGTGTGGCGAGTGGGAATGGCCGCGCCGTCGAGCCCCACCGGAAGGACCTGTTCGGCACTCAGCCCGACTGGGATGTTGGCCAGAACGTCGACAGGAGCGTCGGGGCGCACTGTCGGACCATCGACATCGCCGCGTGGGTCGGCGGTTGTCGGACCGGCCGTGGGAACATCGCCTCGGATGAAGTCGTCGGCGTTGTTCGGGTCTGTGCCTTCGAAACGCTCCTGAGCGTCGCTGACACCGTCGCCATCAGAATCGACGTGACGTGGTGCCTCGGCGGCGACTGTGAAGATGCCGCTCGACCGACCGCCGTCGGGTGACGTGCCAGAGGTTGTGTCGTTGGGAGCTGTGTCGGCGTCGGCGTCGGACGCGGTTGCGCTATAGCTGGCACTTTGCCGACCATCGCCGCTGTCGCCGTCGCCAGCTCCAGCGCCGCCCGTCGACGGAGCGAGGCCAGTGCCGAACCCCGCATCCGGGTTCACTCCATCCGTGAAAAAGCCACCAGGGGGCGTCGCAACCACCGTCGATGTGTCGATCTCGGAACCGTCGCCGTCGGGATTGCGATCCGTCACCAACTCACGAGGGAGCGGCGGCGGTGCGTCGTCCTCGATGTTCGGAGTGCCTGCACCGCGCACGAAATCGGTGTCCGCTCCGGCAAGTGTGAGCGCGCGTTCGACATCACCCTCGTCGACGGTGCCGCCTCCGGCGGCGTCCGGGTCGACGTAGCCCATCTTGGGTCCCCGCTGCGGTGGCAATGGAACATGGGGTGGAGCGGGCTCCTTGGGCGGAACGAACTCCTTCAGCGGCCCTGGATCCCACTTCGGTTCCGGGGTGAACAAGTCCTTGACCCACTCGATGATGCCGCCGCCAGAATCGGGCGGTTCCTCGTACTCGGGCAACTCGTCGCTGACCAGACTGGTGTTCGGAGCTCGATTGCCCAGCTCCACTCCCGACGGCGGAGTGACGCCCGGGATCGCGGTACTGGTGCCCAGCGGGCTGCGTTGCATGTTGAGCGGTGAGTTCTCGTCGACATGAGTGCCCATCATTTGGTCGGCGTCGGCATTGCCGTAGTGGTGCTGGGTAGGAATCGCCTGGCCGTCGAGCCCCACAGGAAGCGCCTGATCAACGTCGAGCCCGACCGGAGTATTGGCAGTCACATCGATCGTGACCAATGCGTCGAGGTTCGTCGCAACCATGCCGTCGCGTGGATCGCCGCCCACCGGGCCTACCGTGGGCGCGTCGTGCCGCACGCTGTCGCGGGCATCGTTCGCGTCGGTGCCGTCCAGGGCTTCCTGGGCGTCAGTTACGCCGTCGCCGTCGCTATCGCGGTTGCGTGGCTGCTCGTTTTCGAAGAGCAATTCGTCACTCGTCGACATGTGAGACGACCTCCCTCTGGCCCACTACAGGCGTCGTCATGACGGTATGTGTGTTGGCGCCCCCGTGTCATCTAGGGAAACCACTGGTTTTATGAGCGCCCGCTGACGCGGGAGAATGCGTGCGTTACCTTGTTTCGTGGGAGGTGTTCGATGACGGAGGCGACGGGGTATTCGATCGGCGTCGATCTCAGCCAGACTCCGTTCCGATATGCGACAGCTGACGCTGACGGCGTCGCGCTACTGCTTGCGGCTGGGACTGGCGGTTCGCTCACAGGCGATGGTGTGTTCTCAGATCTTGAGATAGTCGACCATGTGGCTGGCGTGTTCGGACAGCTCGCCGAGCAGCGCGGCGCGAGGCCGACAACGATCGCCCTTGGCTTCGCTGCGAGCGACCAGCATCGCGTATCGAGCGTCAGCGAAATGTTGGCCGATCGACTGGGGCTGGAGCCGAGCGCGGTGCAGTCGCTCGATACGCAATCGGTACAGCGACCGGTGGCGGCGTTGGCGGCCGTCCTTCGTGAAACGCGAACTACCCCAGGAGTCATCGCCGCCGGTGCGGCAGGCGTAGCACTCGGCGGCGGCGCGGCGCTGCTTGCCGGTCAGTCGACGTCGGCCGCCGCGGCACCCGCCGTCGTCGCCGGTCCTGCTGGTGTGTCACTCGGTTCAACCGCAGCGGCCGGCCCGTCGGGCGTGCCATTGGGGACGGGTGCCGCGACCGCTCACTCTGGCGTATCGGTCGGGGCTACCACGGCCGCTGGACCGTCGGGAGTCTCGGTGGGGACGGGCGCTGTCGGCCCGAAAGGGCAGCCGTTCATCGGAACGGGGCCGGCAGGCAAGTGGTTGAAGCTGCCGGTCATCATCGGTGCTGTCGTTGCGGTCGTCGTCGCCACGGTCGTGGTCGTGGTGGCGACTCGCGACGACCCGCCAAGCACGGCGCCACGCACCAGCGACGCGTCGGTGGTCAGCGTTTCAGGGGCGTCGCCAGTCACGTTGGCGGACCAGACCACCGTCGTTGCGACGACTGAGGCCCCAACAACGATCGCCGTTGCCGCTACTCCAGCCGGCTGTGTCGTTGGGTCGTGGCTTGCCGATAACCAGGCGTACCTCGATGCGATGACGGCAGCGGTGATCGACATCAACATCAGGTGGGAGAGCATTACCGGCGCGCTTCGTCTCGACATTGCGGCTGATGGGTCGGTGGTCACGACGTACGAAGGCTGGATGATGACCTCGACCCTCGGTGGGGCGGGCACCGCCCTCACGTCGGTCGAGGGGGTCGACACGAACGTCGTCGAGTTCGGTGACGACGGCACCTACACCGTCTCTGCCACCGAGATCGGTTCCCACATGGTGGCCTCGTCAAGTGGATTCGTAGTCGTTGACGGCCTCTCGCAGGACACCCTGTTTCGGGGCACGTCGACGTACTCGTGCGACGGCGACCGCCTTGAAGTTCTCTATCACGCCGCCACCGACTTTGGCGCCACAGATCTGTTGTTGGTCTTTGTTCGCAGTGGTTGAGCAGCGTCCGCCCATCGAGGGTTATGCGTTAGGCATCGACCTGGGAACCACATACTCAGCTGCCGCAACTCTGCGTGGCACGCGCGTCGAGCCCGTAGTGCTCGGCACTCGTTCAGCCCAGATACCCTCGGTAGTCGTTCATCGTGAGAACTCCGAAGTACTCACCGGCGAGCCGGCCGAGCGACGCGCCGCGAGCGAGCCAACCCGCGCTGCACGAGAGTTCAAGCGTCGGCTCGGCGATCCGGTCCCCATCATCATCGGGGGAGTCCCGTACGGCGCCGAGGCACTGATGGCCGAGCTGTTGAGGGCGATCGTGCAACAGGTGACCGAGCGCGAGGGTGAAGCGCCAGCAACGATCGTTCTGACGCACCCCGCCAACTACAGCGAGTACAAGTGCGGTCTTCTTCGTGAGGCAGCCATGATGGCCGGACTGCATATGGATCAGGTCCGCCTGATCACCGAGCCGGAAGCGGCTGCAATCTCATACGCCCACCAGCAGCGGATAGAGCCGGGCGAGGTGATTGCCGTGTACGACCTCGGCGGCGGAACGTTCGATGCTGCTGTTGTCCGCGACGGTTCAGGCGGTTTCGAGTTGCTCGGTACGCCCGAGGGCATGGAACGCCTCGGCGGCATCGACTTCGACCAGGCGGTGCTCTTCCACGTCGATTCAGCGCTGGGCGGACTCGTCACAGACGCCGACGGCAACGATGGTCAGGTCGTTGCGGGGCAGGCACGTCTTCGTGACGAGTGTCGGCGGGCGAAGGAAGCGTTGTCGAACGACACCGACGCAACGATTGCGGTGTCGCTCCCCGGGGTCCACACCGAGGTACGCCTGACGCGTGATGAGCTCGAGCACATGGTTCGACCGCGCATCGCCGAAACTGTGCAAGCGCTACAACGAACCATCGCGTCGGCTGGGGTCACGCCGGGTGAGATCAGTCGCGTGCTGCTGGTCGGCGGCTCATCGCGCATGCCAGTCGTCGGGCAGATCGTAAGAGACGTGATTGGCCGCCCCGTCAGCGTTGACTCCGACCCGAAGCTGGCGATCGCGATGGGCGCCGCGCTGTCGGCGAAGCGAACGGCGCCTATCGAAGCTGTCTCAGACGCGGTCGCGGTGGCGGCAAAACCGACGGTGGCTGGGCCAGCCACGTCGAACCCTTCGCCTCCTCCACGCGGTATCAGCGCCCGCCGTCGGCTGGCTGCTGTGGGCGTTGCCTGCGCGGTTCTCGCAGCGATCGCGGTTGTCGTGCTTCGACGCGGTGACGACGCGCCTGGCACGATCGCTGACACGGCGAGCACCGGATCCTCGAACATCTCCGTGGTTCCCGCGACCCCGGTAGCGGTGACAGAGACGGTGTCCGACCCCACGGTGGCAGACTCACCGCTGGCACCGCAACTGCTCGCGTTCGACGGTACCGATCTGGGCGCGGGGATCCCTGGCCCCGCCCTCACTGCCGGAGCACCCGGACGGCTGCGAGGCGTGGCGGCAGCGACCACAGGTGACGTGTACGTACTGTCGGCCGAGATTCCGGTTCTTCGCATCCGTGACGGCCAGGTTGAAGCGGTTGCCGGCTTCGAGGATCAGGATGCCGGCGCAGCTGGCATCGTGGTTGCCTCCGATGGGACCATCGTGATCGCAACCTCCGAAGGCATCGTGAGTGTTCGCCAAGGGGTTCGTGAGCTGCTCGTCGATGGTGCGGCTGTCGGCCTCAGCTCCACCTTGGGGCCGCTCGCCTTCGACGGGGGCGGCAATCTCTACTTCGCGGACAACGGCACCACACGGGTCCTGCGTCGAGCTCCCGATGGCGCCCTGACACTGGTCGCCGGCACGGGGCGCTCAGCTGCGGCATCATCGCTCCCAACAGATGGAATCGCTGCTGCCACGTCCGACATCGGAGTTCTTCGCGGGCTGGTTGTCGACCGAAGTGGAAATTTGCTGATGGCTGATGAAACGCTCGGCAGGGTTCGCGCGGTGGCTCCCGACGGCATCATCCGCACGCTCGCGGGTGGTGGCACCGTCAATGTTGGGGACCTCGACCGTTCCATCACCGCTGCGCCAGTCGATGCGACGACGCTGCACTTCACGGCGCTCACAGCCCTCGCAGTCGCTCAGAATGGTGACGCCTTCGTCGCTGACGGTCAGGTTGGGGCGATTGTCCGCGTTGGATCGCAAGGTGGCGCGCAACTGGTCGCTGGTATCGGTGATCCCGAGAGCATTGCCGCAGTCGTCGGCCTCGCCGCCTCGCCTGCAGGCACACTGATCATCACCGACGGCCTTCGTGTTGTGGGGCTCGGCTACTAGCGGAGCGATGCTCACCAACGAATGCTGCACGCATCGCTAACGTTGCCGAATCGATGGGAAGCGAACTGTTGCCGACGACCATGTTGTCGTTGCGGCACTCCAGCATCGCCAACGCGGGCTTGCAGCAATAGCTGTGGACCAGACCGGTGAGATCCGTGTCGTACGTGCCGCACTGGCGGAGCTTGGCGTGGACCCAGGAGTGCTCGCCCAACTGGAAGCCGAAGGCATGCTTCGTCTCGTCGACGACACGGTGGTGTTTGTCGATCCGGCACGGCGAGCCTTCGCTGTCGCCGACATCTCCTCGGTCGAGCGTCGTGCGCTGCATCGTGCCATTGCGACGGTGCTGACAGAGCCCAGACACCTCGCCCACCGCGCCGAACATCTGGCTTCCGCCGCCTTCGGGCCCGACGAGCAGGCTGCCTTGGCGCTCACCGAACAGGGCCAGCAGGCTTCGCTGGCCGGCCAGGCCGCGCGTGCAGGGGAGCTGTTCATGCGCGCTGGAGGGCTGTCTCCCGACCCCGAGGACCGTGCTCGACGCCTCTACCTCGCGGGCGACGGATACTGGAATGCCGGCCAGTATCCGGCGGCTCGGGCAGCATTCGACGCCGCATACCTCGGCTCCACCGAGCCACTGTTGCGTGCCGACACGGCGCTCCAGCTCGGCCAGCTCGACATGTACCAGCGCGGCCCAAGGTTCGCCCGCGATCTCTTCGTCGCAGCATCCAGCGCAGTTGAGCCGTTCGACGTCGATCGCGCTGCGATGCTGTTGGTCCATGCCGCGAGCACCGTGACGTTGTCATGCGATGTAGCTGGCGGTGTGGCGTTGGCGCGTCGGGCCTGCGAACTTGCGGAGGGTGGCAACGGAAGCAGCTCAATCGCCGCCTCGTTAATGCTGGCCTACGCAAGCTTTCACCACGGCGACGTCGACACCTTCGACGCGCTGTTTCCGCCGCTGGTACAGATTGCTGATCAGCTGCGCGATACGGACCTGGCCGATGTCGACCTGTTCTTGCAACTCGTCGGAATGGTGTACGTGTATACCGAGAACTGGGACACGGGCAGGGCCTATCTGTCCAATGTTGCTCACCGGGCAAGCCGGCGTGCACGGTCCGCAACTGCGGCCCTTGCTACCGCCACCCTCGCCGAATTGTGCTGGCGCTCGGGACGCTGGGAAGAGGCGTGGGCGTTGGCTCGAAGCGAACTTGTCTGCGAGGTCACCCTGACGGGTGCGCGGCTGTGGCTGTTGGCATTCACGGCTCACCTTGACTCTGGATGTGGTCGTGCCGCCGAGTGCGCAGAACGGGCGCACGCTGCACTTGCGGAAGCGGAGCCGATGGGCTTTGGCACTGCGGTGATGTGGGCATATCACGCGCTTGGACTGTTGGAGTTGGGTCAGGGCCACGCCGTAGCGGCGGCCTCCCACCTCGACCACATTGATGCCATGGCCACCGCTGCAGAAATCATCGAACCCGGCGGCGTGTGGTGGCAGGCAGACCACATTGAGGCGCTCGTTCGGTCTGGTCGGCCTCACGAGGCCTCGCGAGCGTTGGCGAGGTTCGAGACAGCGGCGGCATTGTCGAATCGGCAATGGGCTGCCGCGACAGCCGCACGCTGTCACGCCCTGATGGCAGACAACGCCGGTGACGCAGACGTCTGGTTCGAGAAAGCGCTCGGCCATCACGATCAACTTGTGGCGCCGTTCGAGCTTGCGCGGACGCTGCTGTGCCGCTGCGAACGACGTGTGGCGTTTGGCTCCAAGGTCGATTCGTCGGCCGACCTTGCCGAGGCCGTGGCAATTTTCGACGCTCTCGGAGCTGCCCCGTGGGCGGCGCAGGGTCGCTCCCTGATGGCGGCAATCACAACGGGTGAGCAACCCCGCCCCGAGGAGCTGCTGTCGCCGGCGGAGCGCCGAGTTGCCGACGCTGTTGTCGCTGGGTTGACCAATCGGGAGGTAGCGACGCAGCTATACCTCAGCGAGAAGACGGTCGAGTTTCACCTTCACAATGTGTTCGGCAAGCTCAGTGTTCGATCGCGAACGCAGCTTGTGCGACGCCTCTCGGGGAAGTGACCGGCCGTAGGCCGTCGCCACCGATGTGCGAGCATGGGCGTGAATTGGGGAGGGGTTTGGCATGGGGAAGCGGTCTGACTTTGCAGGCACGATCGGGCACACGTTTGAGGATTCCGTGGCATCGTGGGCACCACTCGACCGAGCGCGAGAGGGCGCGCCGAATGTCGTCATGGTCCTACTCGACGATGTCGGCTACGCCCAGTTCGGTTGCTACGGCAGCGACATCGCGACACCCACATTCGACCGGGTGGCGGGTGAAGGATTGCGCTACAGCAACTTCCACACCACGGCCCTCTGCTCGCCGACGCGCGCGTGCCTACTGACCGGCCGCAACCATCACGCGAGCGGAATGGCGCGCATCGTGGAGTTCGCATCCGGCTTTCCGGGGTATGACGCCACCATCCCTCCCGACAACGGGTTCCTCAGCGAGGTGCTGCTCCGCAACGGCTATTCGACTTTTGCCCTGGGTAAGTGGCACCTTTCACCGGCTGGTGAGATGACGTGTGGCGGGCCGCGCAACCACTGGCCACTGGCCAAGGGTTTCGAACGCTTCTACGGATTCCTTGCTGGCGAAACCGACCAGTACCACCCGGATCTCGTGCACGACAATCATCAGATCCGCCCGCCACGAACGCCTGACGAGGGCTATCACCTGACGGAAGATCTTGCTGACACTGCGATTGCGTACCTCAAGGACTTGCGGGCCTACTCGACCGACAAACCGTTCTTCATGTATTTCGCACCTGGCGCGTGTCATGCACCGCACCAGGCACCGCCGGAGTACATCAATGCCTACCGCGGGCAATTCGACTGCGGGTGGGATGCGTGGCGAGACGACCTGTTCCAGCGGCAGGTGGCCTCGGGCCTGTTGCCGGCGGGAACTCAACTGTCGGAACGGCCGACCTGGGTGCCGGCGTGGGACACCTTGTCAGCCGACGAGCGTCGCTTGTACGCCCGCATGATGGAGGTGTACGCCGGGTTCATGACGCACACCGATGCGCAGGTTGGCCGCGTGCTCGACTTCGTGGACAGCCTTGGCGAGCTGGACAACACCATCGTGTTGGTGATGAGCGACAACGGTGCGTCCGCCGAGGGCGGCCCGCGCGGGTCGTTCAACGAGCAGTACTTCTTCAATTTCGTACCGGAGAGCCTGGAGGAGAACCTGCGCCGCATCGACGACCTCGGCACCGAACGCGCCAACGACCACTATCCCTGGGGTTGGGCGTGGGCAGGCAATACGCCGCTGAAGCGTTTCAAGCGAGACACGCACGAAGGGGGAGTGTGCGATCCGCTGGTCGTGCGTTGGCCCGCGGGCGTTGGCAAGCTCGGCGAGACTCGCCATCAGTATCTGCACGCAATTGACATTGCTCCGACGCTGTTGGAACTGCTGGGCGTCGCCGCTCCCACGCACATCAATGGCGTCGAGCAAACGCCGTTCGACGGGGTCAGCCTCGCTGAGTCGCTGAAGACCGCGCACAGCGCCAGCCCGCACGTCACCCAGTACTACGAGATGCTGGGCTCGCGTGCGCTCTATCACGACGGTTGGAAAGCTGTTGTCTTCCACCCGCCCGCGCTGATGGCGTACGACGGCAGCGACGCGCGCCGTTCTTTCGACGACGACGTGTGGGAGCTGTATCACGTGGCCGAAGACTTCAGTGAGTGCGACAACGTCGCTGACCAGTATCCCGAGAAGCTGCGCGAGTTGCAGGCACTGTGGTGGAGCGAAGCCGATCGCAACCAGGTGTTGCCGCTGAACAACCAACCAGGCCGCTTCGGTGACTCACGTCATCGGCGCGACCGCTACGTCTACCACGCCGGTATTTCCTCTCTCCCCGAATCCGCGGCACCGAACCTGCGCAATCGGGCGTTCCAGATCGCGGCGGCGCTGAGCGTGGACGCGCTGAGCCCATGCGACGGGATCATCGTCGCTCACGGCGGTCACTCTGGCGGCTATGCCCTGTACGTCGCAGGACGTCGTCTGCACTATGTCAACAACTTCCTCGGCGCACAGGTGACCACAGTGTCGGCGAGTGTGGAGCTGCCGACGGATGACGTGCTCGTCCGTGCAACCTTCACACCATCGGGGCGCTTCCAGGGCGAACTCGAGCTGTGGTACGGCGACGTGCCGGTGGGACGCGGGTTCATCCCGGTGACCACCCCGGTCTCATATGGAGTGGACCCGTTCTCCGTTGGCTATCAACGGATGACGCCGGTCGCACCCGAACTGCACGGCACAGCCGAGATGCCTGCCGGCGTGATCAAACAGGTAGTGATCGAGGCAATCGGACGCGCGTACCGCGATCCGGACGGCGAGGCCAAGGCTGCGCTGGCAACGCAGTAGGCCGCCGCGCTCAACCGAGGGCTGCGACGCCGCGAGCGAGCCGCTCGACGGCGGTGACCAGTTGAACTGGTGACAGCGTGGAGTACGAGAAGCGAGCGTTGGCGTCGGGAACCTGGTCGATGGTGAACGCGTTGCCGGGCACGAACGCGACGCCTTCCTTGACGGCCGCTGCGAGCAGCTTGGTGGTGTCGGGAACATCTCGAAACTCGGTCCACAGGAACATGCCACCATCGGGCCGGTGAAACGAGATGCGGTCGCCGAGCGTGCTCTCTAACGCGTCGGCCAAAGCCACGCAACGGTCGCGGTACATGGGCACGATGCGAGCCTTTTGCGCGTCGAGCCAACCCGGCTGGCCGACAACATTCGCGAGGAGCAGCTGCGCAAAGCTGGAGGTGTGCAGGTCGGCGGCTTGCTTGGCTCGCGCCACCCACGCCATCACTTCCGGCGGCCCGATCATCCATCCAACCCGGAAACCAGGAGCCACAATTTTTGAGAACGTACTGAGGTACACAACGCGCTCGGTGAAGCTGGCGACGGGTGGCAGCGGCTCGCCCGCGAAGCGGATGGCGCCGTATGGGTCGTCCTCGATGATGAGAAGGTCGTACTGATCGGCAAGTTCGGCCAGCTGCCGGCGCCGTGCCAGCGACATCGTTGCACCCGACGGGTTGTGGAAGTTGGGAACCACGTAGACCAGCTTGGGCTTGAGACCGGCAGTCAGGCGCTCGGCGAGCAACTCGACCTGCATGCCGTCCTTGTCGCCGGGGATCACTTCGAAGCGCGGCTGAAAGAGCTCCAATGCCTGCACCGCGCCGAGGTACGCGGGTGACTCGCAGACCACCACGTCGCCCGGGTCGATCAGAATTTTCGCCAGCAAGTCGAGCGCCTGCTGCGAACCGTGCGTGACCAGAATCTCACCGTCGACCGCGATCGGCCGACCCAACTCAGCGGAATAGTGCTGCGCAATCCACTGGCGCAGCTCGATCACGCCGTCGGTGGCGCTGTACTGCACGACTCGGGGGCCGTACTCGCCAAGGAGTCGGTCGGCCTCGCGTCGTAGATCGGCCAGGGGGAAGCTGTCGGGTGTGGGCAGTCCGCCGGCCAGCGACAGCATGTCCGGCATCTCGGTGACCTTCAGCAGATCGCGGATGGCCGACGACCGAAGTCCTGCGGTGCGTGAAGCGAATTGGAACGTCATAGCGGTTGCACGGTAGTTCGTGAGCGCTGCAGCACGTCGACCTTTCGCCCTCGTGAGCAGGGTGCTGTGAGTACTACTGGTTGCGTGGAAACAGTCCGTCGACGAATTGGTCGGCGGGGAAACGCTCGGTTGTGTCCTCGAGCTGCACACCGAAGCTGTTCAACGCCATCGAGACCAATGTGTACTGGCCGACGGCGAAGACGAGATCCATCAGCTGTTGCTGACTCCACGTCTCGGCGAGCGCGGACCACGT
>JANLPB010000033.1:0-5803 GCA_031366885.1 Ilumatobacteraceae bacterium | reverse complement strand
CAGTCACACCGGTCGACACCGGAAGCTGCACGGTGGAGACAAGAGTGACTCTGGCCCCGCGGCTCGCCGCTCCAATCGCCAAGGCATACCCCTGCTTGCCGCTACTGCGATTGGCGATGACCCGTACCGCGTCGATGGGCTCACGGGTGCCACCCGCGGACACCACCACGTGGAGCCCCTCGAGATCCCCTACGGACAGCACTGCGTCGATTGCCGCGACGATGGATTCGGGCGACGCCAGCCGACCGGCACCGACATCGCCGCCGGCGAGCCGACCGGCTCCCGGCTCGACGATGTGAACCCCCCGGGCCCGCAGCAACGCGACGTTGGCCCGCACCGCTGGGTGTTCCCACATCTCGGTGTGCATCGCCGGGCACACAACGACAGGCGCCCGCGTCGCCAGCAATGTATTGGTGAGCAGGTCGGTGCTGAGACCCGCTGCGTACGCTGCAAGCAGCCGCGCTGTGGCAGGCGCCACTACGATCAGATCGGCGCTCTGCCCCAGCTGCGTATGCGGAATCGGGCTGGCTTCATTCCACAAACTGGTCTGCACGGGTTCACTGGCCAGTGCTGACAACGTGGTGCGACCAATGAAGTGTTCGGCACCAGCCGTCATCACCGGCACCACGTGGGCGCCGGCATCAACGAGACGACGGCAGAGCTCGACCGCCTTGTAGGCGGCGATGCCGCCTGTCACGCCAAGGACGATTCGCTTTCCGGCAAGCATGACGATCTGTCGAGTCGTTTCAGCCGCGGCCGATGAGGCGGTCAGGCCGTAGCGTCGGCGGCGTCGTCAGACGGCTCGACGCGGTCGGCGTGTGCCGCACGCTCGATCTTGTCGGCGGCGATCTCTTCGAACGCGATGCTGAGCGGCTTACGAGCCACCGAGCTGACCTGCGGCGGCACCATGTGGCCGAGACCGTCACCCAACTGATTGAAGTAGCTGTTGATCTGTCGGGCGCGACGAGCAGCCAACGTGACGAGAGAAAACTTCGAATCGACCCGATCGAGAAGCTCCTCGATTTGCGGATTGATCATGGTGTCGAACGAACGCGTGGACATCTGCAAGCCTCCTGAAAACAGCGCTGCAGTGTACCGGCAGGAACTACCTCAGCACGCGATGATGACCGATGATCTGCATCATCTCGCCCACAGTGCGCTCCAGATCGTCGTTGACCACGACGTGATCGGCGAGCGCCATGCCCACCGGCTCCTCGTCGAGCGCCTTCTGCAAACGTTCGGCGACCTTGTGTTCGGCGTCGCCGCGGCCGCGCAATCGGCGCTGCTGCTCCTCGCGGGTGGGCGGGAGCACAAAGATCAGCACCGCCTCGGGGTGCAACGCTTTCACCTGCTGTGCGCCATCGACTTCGATTTCGAGCACGACATCACGACCTGCCACCGCGTCCGGGCGGGGTGTGCCGTAGTAGTTACCGAGAAAGTTGGTCCACTCCAAAAACCCACTGGCAGCGATGCGAGCCTCGAAGGCCGCGCGATCCGCAAAAACGTACGCCGTGTCGCTCTCGCCGAGGCGCTGAGCACGAGTCGTCCAGGATCGACTGAGCCACAGCTGAGGGTCGCGTTCGGCGAGCGCGTTGACGATGGTGCCCTTCCCCACCCCACCTGGGCCGGAGACGATGAAGATCAACGAGGTGGAGTCGGCAGTGTTGGCTGCCATGGCCTCACTGACCGAGCTGTTCGAGCAACGCGAGTTTCTGCTGGGTTCCAAGACCCTGCACGCGACGATTGTCGGCAATGCCGATTTCCTCGATGATCTGACGCGCCTTGACCTTGCCAACGCCCGGAAGCGAGTCCAGCAAGGAGACGACCTTCAGCTTGCCGACCGTGCTGCTCGTGGAGGCGAGTGCCTCGGCGAGCGTGACGCTGCCCATTTTGAGCTGGTTCTTGAGCTCTGCGCGAGCGACGCGGGCCTCAGCGGCCTTGGCCAGAGCATTGGCACGCTGTTCAGGGGTGAGTTGCGGAGGAGTTGCCATGTGCTGACCCTAGCGCCGCCGTACTGGCGCGCGCTGACAATCACGTTGCGCGGAGTGAAGCGAGCCCACCCCGGTGGGCAAGTCCGGTGAGGCCACCGGGTGGCAACCCTCTCGCTGCGCACCACTCCAGCAACTCACGTTGGACACTCTGCGGTGCAGCAGGGTCAGCGAACGTCGCAGTTCCGACCTGCACGGCGCGTGCTCCGGCGAGCATCAGCTCGACCGCGTCCCAACCATTCGACACGCCGCCGACGCCGACTATGGGTAGCTGCGGCAGCGCGGCGTGCACGTCGAACACTGTCCGAACGGCGACGGCGTGCACCGGACGACCGCTGTAGCCACCCCCACCGGCGCCCAACACAGGCAACCCCGAAATCGGATCGAGCACCATGCCCAGCAGCGTGTTGGACAGCGTGACGGCCTCGGCACCGGCCTCGAAGACGGCGGCGGCGACCTCGACAACGCGATCAGTGTTCGGACTGAGCTTGGCCCAGCGGGGGCGGCCGCACACCGCGGTCGCTGCCATCACTTCGGCCGACAACGCCGCATCGTGGGCGAAGATGCCACGGCGACCCTCCAAGTTCGGGCACGACAGGTTGACTTCTACGGCCACCACCGCCGGTGGCGCTTTGGCGAGGTGGGCAGCAGCCGCAGCATAATCCTCCACCGTCCTGCCCCAGATACTGGCAACGACGCGTGCGCCGGTCGCCAACAGCGCGGGCAACTCGTCGGTTAACCAGGCCTCGACGCCTGGGCCCTGCAACCCGACTGCGTTGATCATCCCTAGGCCGGCAGGGTGCACTCGCGGTGCCGGGTTGCCGGCCCATTCGTAGACGGCGAGCGACTTCACGACCACCGCTCCCAACGCCGACAGGTCCATGTATGGCGCCAATTCGGCTCCGTGGCCGGCGGTGCCGGATGCCGTCATCACCGGCGCCGGCAATGTCAGCGATCCGATTTGCACGGCCGACGAGTCGCTCACGCGTGAAACTCCTGGAGGGAGCGCACGTTGATCTCGCGACCGACCATCTCGGCCATCCCCTGGACCGCCGCCAATGCCGCCTCAACAGTGGTGACCGAGCTGACGTGATGGCTGTTGGCCGCCTTGCGAATCCGCTCTCCATCGGTTCTGCCACCACGACCCTGCGGCGTGTTGACGACAAAGGCGATTTCACCACTCTCGATGAGCTTGACTGCATTGATGCCGTGACCGTCGGAGATCTTGCCGACGACTTGGTCGATGGTGATGCCGAAACGACCGAGGTAGTCGCAGGTGCCCTTGGTTGCCGCGATCTTCAGCCCCAGCTCGCGAAGGCGGTTGGCGACAACGAGGCCAGCGGGCTTGTCGCCGTCGGCGAGCGACAGGAACACGGTTCCCTCGGTGGGCAGCAGGGTCCCGGCGGCCAACTCAGCCTTGAAGAACGCCTTCCCGAAGGTGGTGTCGATGCCCATCACTTCGCCGGTGCTGCGCATCTCGGGCCCGAGTGCCGTATCCACCTCCGGAAAGCGACTGAACGGCAGCACGGCTTCCTTGATGGCGACGTGGCCGTGCTGGCTGGGAGGACGCAGCAAACCCTCGGTGCGCAGCTGGGCCAACGTGGCGCCCAGCATGACCCGGCTAGCCACCTTTGCCAGCGGCACCCCGGTGGCCTTGGCCACAAAGGGAACCGTGCGACTGGCCCGCGGGTTGGCTTCGATGACGTAGACCGTGGTGCCCAGTACCGCGTACTGCACGTTGATCAGGCCCCGCACGTCCAGCGCGTTGGCGATTGCCGTTGTGTACGCCTCGATCACCTCGACTACCCAGCTGGGCAGCGTCTGGGGTGGAATCGCGCAGGCACTGTCGCCACTGTGGACGCCAGCCTCCTCCACGTGCTCCATCACGCCGCCGATGAGCACCTCGCCGGTGTGGTCGCGAATGGCGTCGACATCCACTTCGGTGGCATCTTCGAGGAAGCGATCAATGAGTACCGGCCGTTCAGCGGAGAGGCCGCCCTCCTTGCCCAGCGAGCCGAAGCCGGCCAGTTCGGCCATGGCCCGCGCCAGGTGGTTGCGGTCGTGGACAATCTGCATTGCCCGTCCGCCCAGCACATAGCTGGGGCGGACCAAGACGGGGAACCCGACGTGATCGACGATGGTGAGCGCCTGCTCAAGATCGGTGGCCGTACCGCCGGGAGGCTGCGGGATGTGCAGGTCGTGGCACAACGCGCTCCACTTCTCACGATCCTCGGCGAGGTCGATGGACGCAGGCGACGTGCCGGCAATGAGTTCCACCGGCAACTGGCCGGACAGCTTCAGGGGGGTCTGCCCGCCGAGCGACACAATCACCTTCGGCGCCACTCCCCCGGATGCAGCCGTCTCCGCGGCAATGACGTTGAGCACGTCTTCACGGGTGAGCGGTTCGAAGTAGAGGCGGCTCGACGTGTCGTAGTCGGTTGAAACGGTCTCGGGGTTGCAGTTGATCATGATGGTCTCGTACCCGGCGTCGCGCAGCGCGAATGAGGCGTGTACGCAGCAGTAGTCGAACTCGATCCCCTGCCCGATTCGGTTGGGTCCGCTGCCGAGGATGATGACCTTCTTGCCATCGCTCGGCTGCACCTCGTCGGTGTCCTCGTAGGTGGAGTAGTGATACGGCGTCTGCGCCGCAAACTCGGCCGCGCATGTGTCGACCGTCTTGAACGTGGCCTTCACGCCTACCTCAAGCCGCGCCTTCCGGACATCCAGCTCATCGACACCGAACAGGTACCCGAGCTGCGGGTCGCTGAAGCCGAGACGCTTGGCCCGCTTCCAGTCGCGCTTGGTCATGGCGCCGAAGCCAAGAGTCGCGAGGTGCGCACGTTCCTCCACGATCAACAACATCTGATCGAGGAACCACACGTCGACCTTGGTAGCGGCGTTGATGGTGTCCACGCTCACACCACGACGCAACGCCTCGCCGAGATGGACCGGACGCTCGGGTGTGGGTACGTTGCAAAGCCTGAGCAACTCGGCGTCGTCGAGCGCATCGTACTGTTTTTCCGCCGGGTCACAGTTCAGACCCAAGCGTCCGGTTTCCAGGGACCGAAGGCCCTTTTGGAAGCTCTCGGGAAAGGTGCGACCGATAGCCATCGCTTCACCAACCGACTGCATCTGCGTACCGAGAATGCCACTGGTGCCCGGCAACTTTTCAAAGGCCCAGCGCGGAATCTTGGTGACCACGTAGTCGATGCTCGGCTCGAAGCTGGCCGGTGTCATCTTGGTGATGTCGTTCGGGATCTCATCCAGCGTGTAGCCAACCGCAAGGCGCGCCGCGATCTTGGCGATCGGGAAGCCGGTGGCCTTACTGGCGAGCGCGCTCGAACGCGACACACGGGGGTTCATCTCGATGACCACCATGTGACCGTTTTCCGGGTTCAGCGCAAACTGCACATTCGAGCCACCCGTTTCGACGCCGACGCGACGAAGGCAGGCGAACGCAGCGTCACGCATCTTCTGGTATTCGACGTCGGTGAGCGTCTGGGCAGGAGCGACCGTGATGGAGTCCCCCGTGTGCACGCCCATCGGATCGAAGTTCTCGATCGAGCAGACGATCACGCAGTTGTCGTTGCGGTCACGCATGACCTCGAGTTCGTACTCCTTCCACCCGGCGATGGACGTCTCAATGAGAATCTCCGACACGGGGCTGGCGTCCAGCCCGTGGGCGGCGGCCTTCACGAACTCCTCCATGGTGGCGGCCATGCCGGTGCCACGACCACCGAGGATGTAGGCCGGGCGGATGATGATAGGCAGACCGATCCGCGCCACCACTTCCATGGCCTCGTCCATGTTGTGTG
>JANLPB010000364.1:0-8247 GCA_031366885.1 Ilumatobacteraceae bacterium | reverse complement strand
CCCCCCCCGCCCGCCCCCCCATGACCGACGGGGCCCCCCCCCCAACTGCGCCCACCCCCCTCTGCCGCCCCGGGCACATTACTCACCCCGGGGCGCCGGCGCGTGTGTTCACAGAGTCGACTGACATGCCGACGACGCCGGTCACGATGAGATCGCCCCTGCTAGGAGCGCAATGGACGAATTGAATCCACCAGCCGACGGAGTGACCGTCGATGTCACCACCGAAGCCGATGACATCGTTCTGATCACCGTCACCGGCGACATCGACATCGCCACCGTCGAGCGCATCCGGAGCGCGGTCGCTCGCGCCACTGCCCTCCACGCGAAGGGCCTCGTCCTCGACCTGTCCGGCGTCAAGTTCATGGACAGTTCAGGAATCGCCGTGCTCATCGAGGCGCGCACCTGCGTCCCTGACATCGCCTTGAGGAGACCGTCCCCGCCGGTCCAACGCCTCCTCATCACCACCGGGCTCACTGGCATCCTGCCGGAGGAGCCATGAGCGCGACCCGTAGTTTTCCGAGCAGCCCGCAATCGATCAAGCCTGCCCGCCAGTTCGTCGCTCGGTACTTTCTCGACGCATCCACCGCAGATGCCGCGACTCTCATGGTCTCGGAGTTGGCCACCAATTGTGTCCGTCACGCACATTCGTGGTTCACCGTCACCGTCACCCCCGAGACCTCTACAACTCTCCGCATCGAGGTCAGAGATCACGGCGAAGGCGTTGGTAGCCCGCGCCTGTGTCGCCCCACGCCCACCGAGCCTTCCGGGCGCGGATTGCAGATCGTCGCGGCACTGGCACACGACTGGGGAACGAGTATCAACGAAACCGGCGGCCACACGGTTTGGTTCACGCTCATGTTTGAGGCGCCCGTGATGGATGATGCAGTGCAGGAGCTTCGTGACAGCAATCCTGTCGACCGGCTCTCTCAGCCCCCGATCGATACACGCCTCGTCGGCGTCCGCGGCGCAGTCAACGAACCTGGTCTCCGAGAAGCAATGCATGCCGCGCGGCGCTGCGGCCACCGCCCTCGCTCGGTAGGGCTCATCGATCCATGGCGAAGTTGAGGGCTTGCGTTTCATCGTCCGCCGGGGCATTCTGAGCACACATCAACGCTCCAGGAAAGCCCGCGTGAACGCCCCTCACACCACCGTCGAAGTTCCAGCACGGCCCTGCAGTTTTCCGTTGAGTCCGGACAAATCGGCAGTGGTCATCGTTGATATGCAGAACGATTTCGCCTCCCCCGGTGGAATGTTCGATCGCGCTGGGATCGTCATCACGGGGATTCAGGCAATCGTTCCAGCAGTTCACGCTGTCGTCGCAGCCTGTCGTGACGCTGGTGTGATGATTGTGTACCTGAAGATGGGCTTTCAGCCAGACCTCGTCGATGCCGGCTATCCAACATCTCCAACATGGCTCAAGCACTTCCCACTTCACGTTGGCGAACCGGTCGAGGCGCCGGACGGGTCCCCGTCACGGATTCTGATCCGCGACTGCTGGAGTACGGACATCATCCCCGAGCTCCGGCCGTTGGACGGCGACACGGTGATCTACAAGACCCGCTACAGCGGTTTCTACGGCACGGGGCTGCACGAGATTCTGCAGCAACGGGGTATCGAACAGCTGGTCGTGGTCGGCGCGACAACCAGCGTGTGTGTCGAGTCAACGGTGCGGGACGCAATGTTTCGGGACTACCACTGCCTTGTTATTGCAGACGCGACGGCAGAGCCGATTGCCGCAGATGCGCCGCGCTCGAATCACGAAGCATCGTTGCTGACCTTGGAACTGCTCTTCGCAAGCGTCACCGAATCGTCCGACCTCATCGGCAGCCTCCGACCCGACGTCGTCGTGGCGCAAGCCGGCAGCTGATCCAGATTCCAAGAGAGGTTCATCTGAGAATGTCCGGGGTACCACCGAGGATGCCGACCAACGCCGATCCTGCGGAGAGCCCATCCACGTGGCGAAGCAAGGCATTCGAAGGAGCCCACGGCATCCACGCCAGCGAATGGGCACAACGCCACTGGTCGAGTCGTGCGCTCCACCGCATCGGCGACGGTGTGGCGCACGCCGGCTCGGGGATTTTGGCGGGCGTCCTGGTGGTCGGCTGGGTACTGGTGGGGATTGCCGCACGCTTTCCTGAATGGTGGCAAACCACGTTGTACTCGGTGACCGGCTCGGTGACCTTCGTCATGGTCTTCGTGATCCAGCACACTCAGCAGCGACAGGTTGCCGCGACGCAGCGCAAGCTCGACGAACTGTTGCGGTCGTCCGATGGAGCTGACTCAAGCCTGATCGCTGTTGAGGAGGCGCCGGACGACGCCCTCAAAGACCTTGCCCGCAGCCATATGGCCGAACGAGAACTGGCGCGCAACGCCGATTGAGCGATAACCCGCTGAGAACCCTGCGTTTCAGCGAAGGTCGTCGCGCCACGAATGACGAGGTGCGAACCCGACCAGACGTTTCGCTTTGTCGTTGGCATAGAACGTCTCGAAGCGACCCATCTCGCGGCGTTGTGGTACTCCCGCGTAGAACTGCTCGTACACCTCGTCGCTTGGCAACGCCACCGACGTGTCGTCGTTTGCCACGTTGAAGATCTGGTAACCGAGACCGTTCGTGTGCAGGCAGCAGTCGACCATGTGGCCCAGATCGCGCGCATCGATGTACGCGAAGATATTCCTTCGCCGAAGAGCAGGCTCCGCGACGAACGCGGGAAAGTTCGTGTGGTACTCGTGAGGTTCGATCACGTTGTTGATCCGCAATCCATAGATGTCGGTGCCTGTTCGCGCCTGAAACGAACGCGCAGTCGCCTCGTTGACCACCTTCGACATCGCGTAACTGTCCTGGGGAACCGTCGGGTGTTCCTCGTCGATGGGCACGTACTCGGGTTTCATTTCGCCGTCGGCAAAACAGATGCCATACGTAGTCTCGGAGCTGGCGAAGATCACCTTGCGGATCCCCAACTTCAGTGCGGCGTCGATGACGTTGTACGTACTCAGGACGTTGATTCGGAACGTCTCGTTGTCGGGGCGGAACAGGATTGCGGGAATCGCGGCAAAGTGAACGACCGCGTCGTACGTGGGCACCCCGGTACCCGGCTCCAGCTCGTCGAAACCGGCGTACGCGGACAGCGCATTGAACACCTGACCCGCATCAGTCAGATCGATGCGAAGGTCCGCCACGCCGGGCTGGCCGGACGGCATCAGGTCGCCGTTGACCACGCGGTGCCCCTGCTCGACGAGATGACGGATCGCGTGCCGTCCCGCCTTTCCACTTCCACCAGTGAAGAAAACCCTCATGACTCCAATGGTACGGGGGTCCAGTCGCATGAGCGAGTCCGAGCGGACAACCGACGTCAGTGCAGGCAGAGCGCCGTCACCAGGCGTTCCAGGTGGTGCAGCTGGTACACGCTGAACGCTGCGGCGACTGCAAGGCTCGACCAAAGAGCCACAAGTTGGGGTCGATGTGGTTTCGGGATTGGTGGTCGTAGCAGCGCACCCATCCTTGACGCGACGCCCAGGCCGGAGAATCCGGCGACCATCGACGGTTGGGACCGGAGAGCCACCTTGCCGAGCGTGACCGCAACCAGTTCGCGGTCACCGCACACGGCTGCCGCTGCTTCGTCCGCCCATCGCTCGATCGAATAGCTCACGCGCCGGGCGAGCGCGCGCAGCGGCGGCAACGCGGCAGCGGCGAGTTCGGCGGTGAGTAGGTACCTGTCGTGGCGGTATCGGGCGTGGGCTTGTTCATGCGCGACGACGATGCGCTGTTCATCGTCATCGAGCAGTTCGACCATCGCAGTCGAAATCACAATTTGCCCAGCTCGGCCCGGGAGTGTCACTGCGTACGCCGTTTGACTGTCGGCGATGTGGATGGGTCGAGAGTCGTCGAGCCGGAGCGCCCGATGTTGTCGCAGCAGACGGGCGGTACGAATCAACCCGACGCTGATCAATGCCAGAGATGGGACACCTAGCCAGGTGGGCACCGCGTCGTGAAACCCGATGGCCTCGGCACACCAGCTGAAACCGAGGCCAACCACCGGTGTGTGTGCGAGGAACGCGACAGAGATCACCAGTGCTGTCGGCAGGGCTGCGAGAACGACGATCACCAACGCGATCGTGACGAACCGCGTCGCCAGGCGCGGCGGCAGCCTCCGATGCGCCGACGTTGCGGTCACGGCAAGAGCCAGCGTCACCAGCAAGGGGAATGCCAGCGAAGCCGCCATCAGCGGCTGCCTTTGCCCGTCGAGTCGAGAATCGCCCTGATCGCTTTGGCCTCGCGAGCTGGCAGGCCACCGATGAACCGGGTCAGTACCTGGGCTCGATCCGATGAAGAGTTGAGCAGTTCGCTGATCCGTCGCACGGCGAGGTCTGGCTCGTCGACCGCCGCTTCGTACGCGAACGCACGGCCCACGGGTTTGCGCACGACCAGACCTTTGGCCTGCAGCCGAGTCAGGATGGTGGCAACACTGGTGTAGGCGTAGCCAGCGTCGAGCCGATCGTTGATCTCACCGGGCAGCAGCGGCTGGTCGGCGGCCCACAGCACGCGCAACACATCGTTCTCGAAAGCGCCGTCAGGTCGTCGTGTCATTCACTGCCTCCAGGGCGCCCGTTCATTCGCAGACACCTCGAATATACTTCTACACCGTGTAGTTGTTTCGGTGTTGTGGCGCTGCCACCGCCCGAGAGCCTATGCCGCGTTCCGCGCTCGCTCGCCCCCAGCGATCCTCCCCGTTATACTACATCTTGTAGTAGCTTCCCCGAAAGGTCACTCCCCCATGATCTCGCGCCGCCTCGTCGCCCCATCAATGGCCCTCGTTCTCGCCGTCACGCTGGCAGCCTGTGGCTCTGACGACACACCGTCGTCGAGCGGCACACAAGCCGCCGGCGCGTCGACCGGCGAAAGTGCCCTTAATGCTGCTGATGTCGAGTTTGCGCAAGGCATGATCGCCCATCACGAGCAAGCGATCGAGATGGCCGAGATAGCCCTCGACCCTAAGGTCGGCGCCAGCCCGCAGGTCGTCGATCTCGCCACCAGGATCAAGGGAGCACAGGGTCCTGAGGTCTCGCTGATGACCGGCTGGTTGAACGCAGCCGGCGAACCGGTGGCGATGGATGCCTCAGGCGGTCACAACATGTCGTCGATGGACGGCATGATGACCACCGAGCAAATGGCTTCGATGGCAGCGATGACCGGCTTCGACTTTGACCAGACGTGGCTGAACATGATGATTGCTCATCACCAGGGTGCCGTTGCCCAGGCGCAGGCGGTCAAAGCCAGCGGCTCGAGCACCGACGTTCTTGCCCTCGCCGACCAGATCATCGCTGCCCAGGAGGCTGAGATCGCCGAGATGAAAGCGCTACTGAACGGCTGAGAGTGTTCGAGGAGCGGACGCGGTCAGCAGGCGTTACGCACCGTCGGATACGGGTTCACAGCAGCTCCCCCGTTCGGGTGAATTTCGAAGTGAAGGTGGTTGGCGTCGGTCTGCCCGGTCTTGCCGACATAGCCAATGACTTCACCCGCCGCCACCCTGCGGCCAGGGCCTTCCCACGCTGAAAGATGCCCGTAGAAGTACCTGTTCCCGTCGTCACCGGTCAGCGAGGCCAGGTTGCCTCCGCGTTCGCTGGTACTCAACTTGACGACGCCGGCGACGACCGCCACCACCGGCGTGCCGGACGGGCTCATCATGTCAACGCCCTGGTGCTTACGCCCACCTGGCCGCGGTGCTCCCCAGGTGTCGCCAAAAGCGTTGAGACCCGCGACAGGACACAGCCACGCATCGTTCCCGACGATCTGGGCCGGGGCCGCCGCTGCGGCCGCCGACGTGGCCGCTTGGGACGAGCTCGCCTCGCTCGCACCGGCTCCGCCGCCTCTGACCGGCGCGATTTGGGCGATGGCAGCTTGCTGCTGTGCAAGAGCTGCTGCCGCCTCGGCGGCGGCAACACGCTCAGCCTCCTGTTTCTGGGCGGCCAATTGCGCTTCGTATTCGCGTTTGACCTCCTCATCCTTGAGGCGGGTTTCCAGCTGGGCGAGGTCCTTGAGTTGCGCGTTCAGCGATGCTTGACTCTCGGCCAGAACCGCAACGAGTCGCGCATTTTCGGCGTTCAGTCGCTCAAGATGCCGCTGTTGATCGGTCAGACCCTTTTGCACGGCCGCGACGGTGTCGGCGTTCGCGGCACCCGCGTCCAGCGCCATTGCGCGTAACGCGTCGCGTTGCATCGCCTCGACCGCGTTCCCACCGAGTACCAGGATTGTCTCGTTGGACCGGCCAGTGAACCGGTCAATCGCTATCTGAGACAGTTCACCTTCGAGTTGCGCGTACTCAAGTGTGGTGGCGGCGATGGCTGCGCCCGCGGACTCAATCTCCAGCGCAAGGGCTTCGGCGCTCAGTTCTGCGTCAGCCCATCGGCGCGCGGCCTCATCAGCATCTGCCTGCACCCGAATGATCTCAGCCGCGACTTCAGCCGAAGTGAGATCGGTACCTGACGCATCTGCGGCATGCACCGGAACCATCGTCAGCATGAGCGTGCTGACAACAGCGACGTCAACGGCACGCCACAGGGCGCGTCGGCGTTGCATCGAATGTTTCATTCTCATGACAATGAGAACACTAGCTTCTACAGAATGTCGTAACAACCCGGGCGTGTTCAGGGCCATCGACCAGAAATCGCTTGACATTCAAGTTAACCAGAAGGTTTACCCTCAGGCAATGAGCACCAGCTACAAGATCAAGGACGTCGCCGACCGCAGCGGCTTCACCGCCGCCACGCTGCGCTACTACGAAGAAATCGGGCTACTGCCCGAAGCGAGTCGCACTCCAGCCGGCTACCGGCTCTATGACGACCGCACACTGGACCGGCTTGCGTTCATCGCCCGCGCCAAACAGCTCGGTTGCACACTCGAGGAGATCGGCGACCTCACCCTTGCCTGGGACGGCGGTCAATGCGGGCCCGTTCAAGACCGCCTCCGCGATGTCGTCGCCGACAAACTTGCCAGCGCCCAACGACAGATCGTGGAGCTCATGACGCTGACCAGCGACCTGCAACGCGCTGCCACAACCCTGGAGCTACACCGACCCGACGGCCCCTGCGACGAACAATGCGGATGCGTCATTGACACGATCGACAACGACACGATCGACAACGACACCGTCATGCCCGGTCAGGTCGTCGCACTCGGCACGAAGCCCCGGCGCCCAACTGACGCTGCTCCGATCGCTTGCACGCTGAGCTCACAGTCGATGCGCGGACGACTCGAAGAGTGGCGACAGCTACTCAGTCACGTCACCAACCGCGCGCCGATCGACAGTGGTCTGCGCGCAACGTTCGGGTCGGCGACACCACTTGACGAGCTGATGAGCCTCGTCGCCGCCGAACAGGACTGTTGCCAGTTCTTCGACTTCGCGATCACTGTCGACACCCGCGGAATCGCGCTCGAGGTCCGATCGTCGGACGACGCCCTCCCCCTCCTGCAATCACTGTTCGGAGCCCCAGCATGAACATCAAGAAGCAAGACGCAACCATCCTCGGAGTCGGTGCAGCAGCCTGTGTTGCGTGCTGCGCCGGACCGATCATGGGTTTCCTCGTCGCGATCGGCATCGGCAGCGCCGCCGGCTTTGCGTTGTTCGGAACGATCAGTCTTCTCATCGGCGCCCTCGCAGTCGTCTTGGTGATTCGACGCCGTCGGCGGGCGATCACTTGCAGCAACGCCCCTGCGACGGTCGTGCTCGAGATGCCGACCGTGCGCGTACACCAATGACATTGCCCGAGCTTGCCCAACCCCGCTGGTTACTCAGCGCCCTCCTGATCGCCGGCGCAGCCCTGTTTGCGGTGGGGGTCGCGGCCGAACGCAACGCGACCGACACCCACTCCGAGACACCTACCGAAACTGCCCACACCGAGGGAACTGCGCACGTGGAGGCGAGCGGTGAGGAGACCCCGCACAGCGAGGAACCCGCAACCGAACAGGCCGACCACGCCGAATCGTCCAGCGAGACGGTGTTTGGGGTCAACCTCGAATCGATCGCACTCGTGATCGCCGCCACCCTCGCCTCGGTTGCACTCGCAGCGCTGACCTGGCGCTGGAACTTTCGCCTGCTGCTCCTTGCGACAGCCGCGTTCGCCGCAGTGTTCGCGACTTCGACATCGCCGAACTCGTCCACCAAATCCAGGAGTCCCGCGCCGGGATCGCCACACTCGTCGTCATCATCGCGGCGTTACACATCGCTGCCGCGCTCGTTGCTCAGCAACGAG
>JANLPB010000361.1:0-4006 GCA_031366885.1 Ilumatobacteraceae bacterium | reverse complement strand
CAATGGAGCTGGAGGACATTTCGGCGGTCCGCGCCCAGCTGGAGGCTGACGGTGTCATCGATGCTGAAAGGGTCGCGATGGCGGGCGGCTCGTGGGGCGGTTACCTCACGCTGTATTCGCTCGGCGTGCAGCCGGATCGGTGGTCGGCGGGTGTTGCAATGGTTCCTCTGGCCGACTTCGCGATGAGTCAGGAGGACCAGCCGGCATTCATGACCGCCTATGACCATGTGCTGTTCGGCGGGACATTGGAGGAGATGCCCGAGGAGTACGCCGCGGCGTCGCCGCTCACATATGTCGATGCCGTGCGGGCACCCCTGTTCATCACCGCCTCGGCGAACGACCCTCGCTGCCCACCGCGACCGACCGACGAATATGTCGAGCGACTTCGCGCTCGCGGCGCCGACGTGATCTACGACCGCAAGGACAGTGGGCACGCTGCCTACGACGGTGACGTTCTCGTACACGAGATCGGCACGATGCTCGACTTTCTCGCGTCGCGGATGCCGGCGGACGTTCAGGCACTTTCCTAGGAGGGCGCCGCCCCTCGAGAAGCAAAGGAGCCGGCGCCCGCATCGCTGCAGGTCACCGGCTCTTTTTCATTCGTCGGGCTGACAGGATTTGAACCTGCGACCCCTTGTCCCCCAGACAAGTGCGCTACCAAGCTGCGCTACAGCCCGAATGTTTCGACGCAGAACTCTACCGACTGACGGCAACTTCGGCTCGCCGTCACGTCAACAACTGGACGATCCGCCACGTCAGATACACGACTAACAACACCATCAGCAGCTTGAAATGCCATGGCGCCTTCATGTCGTCTTCGTCGCCGCCCTCCCCCGCTGCCAGCTGATGCAGGTTCAGGTTCTTGGCAGTGATCGGCTGCTGCGCGGGGACACTGCGCCCGCAGGTCGGGCAGGTTCCGTCTTCGTTCATTGCCGATGGCGCCAGATACTTCGCGCAGTCTTCACACCAGGGCATTTGTCGTTCCTATTCGCTGCGCTTCCGCACGCGCAACTTGATGGGAGTCGACCCGAAGTCGAACGCCTCGCGGATGGAGCGCTCGAGGTAGCGCAGGTAGGTGTGTGGCAGTTCGCGGTTGACGAACAACGTGAACGTCGGCGGGTCGGTGGCGCCCTGCAGGGCGTACATGACTTTCACACCGTGGCCCGCCGGCTGACGCTGCTGCGCGTCGGAGATGACCTTGTTGACGTCGCGAGTGGGTACACGGCGGTGGTACTGCACGATGGCTTCCTGCAGCACTGGGCGCAGCTTGTCGACGCCCTTGCCAGTGAGCGCGGAGATTTTCAGGATCGGCGAATCGCCCGTGAAGTACAGCTTGCGCTTCACTTCGGCTTGAATCTCCAGGCGACGGTCGGCGTCGTCGATCAGCTCCCATTTGTTGAGCATGACCACGATCGGGCAGCCGGCGGCGTCGACTCGCTCGGCCAAACGCTGGTCCTGGCTGGTGACGCCCTCGGTGGCGTCGATCACGAGGAGGGCGATGTCGGACACGTCGATGGCCCGCAATGCGCGAACCATCGAGTAGTACTCGGCCGAGTCGTCAATGCGACTGCGGCGTCGCATACCCGCTGTGTCGACGAAGACGATGGGGCCGTCGGGCGTATCGACGAGCGTGTCAATTGCGTCACGAGTGGTGCCGGCCATGTCGTGTACTACCGAACGGTCGGCGCCGACCAAGCGGTTGAACAGTGTGCTCTTGCCCACGTTTGGGCGACCGACGATGGCGACTCTGGGCGGCGCAACGTCGTTCGGGTTCCACAATTGGTCGCCCTCGTCGTCGACAGGAATTGCAAGAACCGGCTCGCGCTGGCCTTCGGGCAGCATGCTGACCACCACGTCGAGCAGATCGCCGGCGCGGCGGCCATGCAGCGCACTGACCGCCTGCGGCTCGCCGAGCCCGAGTGCAAGAAACTCCCACCGGTCGTTCTCGCGGCGATCGTTGTCGGCCTTGTTGGCGACCAGGATGACGGGAGCCTTCAGATGCCGCAGCCAGTGCGCGACCGATTCGTCGTCCTCGGTCATACCGACCGAGGCGTCGACCACGAACAGCACCACATCGGCCTCTTTGACGGCGGCCTCGACCTGACGGCTGACCTTCTCGTCGAGCTCGTTGCCACCGGGCAACCAGCCACCGGTGTCGACCAGCATGAAGGGCACGCTGAGCCACTCGGCTTCCACTTCCTTACGGTCGCGGGTGACGCCGGGGCGGTCCTCCACGATGGCTACCTGACCACCGACGATGCGGTTGAACAGGGTGCTCTTGCCCACATTGGGGCGACCTACGACAACAACTGTGGGCAAACTCACCTAGACACTCTCCAACACTTCGACATGTGCGTACTCGGCATTCAGGGCCCGCCGAAGGGCGATGCCGTCGGTGGGAATCACTTCGACCGCGCGGGGCAGTTCGGCGACGGTGGTGCCGTCGAGGAAACGGCCCTCACTGAGGCAGACATCGGGAAGCAGGTAACGATGGCCAGCCGGCTGCTCGGCCAGGACACGAGTGAGGTCGGCTCCCACCATCAGCCCGGTCACTGCCGTGTTGCCGCCGAAGAACTCGTTGGCAACGGGGATGATGCGGATGTCGTCGCGCCCGAGCGAAGCCACCAGCGGGCCGATGATCTGGGCACCGAACTCGCCAGTGAGCACACCGATCGGTGCGTCCGGACGCGGCCCGAGGCGGACGCTGACGGAGTCTGGGCCGTCGGTGCTGCAACCGCGAAATCCCGTGTCGCCGGCGGGGTTGCGCGGAGCGCGGTAGCCCTCGGCGGGCGCCCCGTCGACAGCAGCGAAGAAGCCGCTGAGCGGGCCCGTTGGCTGGGCGACTGAGCCGTTGAACTCCAGCTCGAACGTGCGCGCCATGCCGATGCCGTCTTCGTGCATGTGGAAGCCCTCGTACGTATCAGCCTCTGGGAATGGCAGCCCGGCCATCAGGTAGTACTCGTCGGCGGCGAACACCATGCGGCGGCCGAGGATGCGCAGGAAGATCTCCTGCCAATCGCGAACGGAGGCAACCATGGCACGCGCCTCGGCCCGCGTGTGCAGGCGCATTGCAGACTCGGCATTGAACTTGCTGAGGCCCAATGGCACCACTGCGACGGATTCCAGCTCGGGGTACTGGTCGAGTACGCCCAACATCGTTTGTTCGAAAACCAGACCGTCATTGACACCCGGGCACAGCACCACCTGTCCACGCACGGCGATGCCATGGTCCAGCAGCGCACGCAGCCAACGCAACGACATGCCACCACGCGGGTTCTTCAACATCCGGTTGCGCACTTCGGGGTCGGTGGCGTGAATGCTGACGTTGATGGGTGACAGACGCTCGGTGATGATCCGTTCGAGGTCGGCCTCGGTGAAGCGGGTCAGTGTGGTGAAGTTGCCGTAGAGAAACGACAGGCGATAGTCGTCGTCCTTCAGGTACAGGCTCTTGCGCAGCCCCTTTGGCAATTGGTAGATGAAGCAGAACTCGCAATGGTTGTCGCAGGTGCGCACCCGGTCGAAGACCGCGCTGGAGACTTCGGCGCCCAGCGGCTCACCCGCGCGCTTGTCGACCTCGATGGTCAGTTCCAGCCCGCCCCGCTGCACCTCCAACGTCACTTCGCTGTCGTCGGCGGCAAAGCGCCATTCGATGATGTCGCGAGGTACCGTGCCGTTGATGGTGAGCACGACGTCGCCAACAGCGACGCCGGCCCGCTGAGCAGCGGAGCCGGGCGCGACAGCGGCGACGGTGGGCAGAGACATGGTGCTCAAGGCTACCGGCGGGCCTAGCACGACCGCCGCTAGCCTGCCCAGCGTGACCGTTGACCGCGTGCTGCTCGCCGAGCCCCGAGGGTTCTGTGCCGGTGTGGAAATGGCCATCAAGGCCCTGGCCTGGATGGTGCGCACCCACGACACGCCGGTGTACTGCTACCACGAAATCGTGCACAACAAGATTGTTGTGCAGCGCTTCGAGGCGCAGGGTGTGATCTTCGTCGACGACATCGGT
>JANLPB010000345.1:0-3940 GCA_031366885.1 Ilumatobacteraceae bacterium | reverse complement strand
CGCCATCAGCAACGCCATCACCAACCGTGTCCGCTCACCGGGTGACAGCGAGTCGGCCGGACGGTTGACGTGCTCGGCGCCGATGCCGAACTTCGCCAGCAATGTGCGCGCCTCGGGCACCAACATGCCAGTGACGGCCATAAACGCGGCGACCACCGTGGGCTGATCGGTGAGCTGCTGACGTGCCTGTTCCAGCCGACCGACCACCACGCCCGGGCCACGCCACTGCTCGCCGGACGACAACGCAATTTCGCCGAGCAGTGCGCCCAGCAACGTCGACTTGCCGCTGCCGTTCGGACCCTCGATCACGATGCGTTCGCCGTACCCGATCTGCAGATCGAGTGGGCCCAGTGTGAACGAGTCGCGCTGGACGACCGCCTGGGTCAGTCGAGCAACTACGTCGCCGCTGCGCTCCACTTCGGCCATCTGCATTCGAAGCTGCCACGCCTCGCGCGGCTCCTCGACCGCTTCCAGCCGCTCCATCATCTTGTCGGTGCGCGCCGCCTTGCCGGCCAACTGCTCGCTCTGATTGACCTTGAACGACTTGATGTGTTTGTCGCCGTCAGACGGCTGCTTCTTCGCTTTCGACAAGCCCTGCGTCGCCCACTCGCGTTCGCGCTGGGCGCGACCAGCCAGCGAGGACCGCTTGCTGTCGTACTCCTCATACGCCTGGCGAGCCTGCGCCCGGGCGATGTTGCGTTCGTGCAGGTAGACCTCCCAGCCACCCGCGTACCGGGAGGCGGTGTGGGTGAACTCGTCGATCTCCACCACGTGCGTGATGGTGCGCTCGAGGAAGGTTCGGTCGTGGCTGACGATGACGCAGCCCGCGCTCATTCCCGTGACGAACCGCTCCAGTCGGGCGAGGCCCTCGAGGTCGAGGTCGTTGGTCGGCTCGTCCAGCAGGAACACATCGAACCGAGCCAGGAACAATGCCGCCAGTCCAACCCGAGCCGCCTCGCCACCGGACAGCACAGGTAGCCGTTCATCCAGCAGCCGCTCGGGCAGACCCAAGTCGGCCCACACATCGGCCACCCGTGAATCGAAGTCCGCAGCGCCCAACGCCAGCCAACGGTCGAGCGCGTCGCTGTACACATCACCCGCGTCCGTATCACCCGCGGCCATTGCCGCCGTCGAAGCATCGAGCGCGGCCGACGCCGCGGCCACACCCGTGCGCCGCTCGAGGTGCTCGCGCACCGTTTCGTCGGCACGCTCTGGCTCCTGGGGCAGGTAGCCAACGTTGGCCGCCGCAGGTGCGAGCGTGACTGAGCCCCGATCGGCCCGCAGCAGGCCAGCGAGAATGCGCAGCAGCGTCGACTTGCCCACACCGTTGGGGCCGACGAGGCCGACGCGCTGTCCGGAGTCGACGGCAAGATCGACTCCGTCCAGTATGTGGCGGGCGCCGAGTGCCAACGAGATGTCGCGCGCGTGAAGAGAGGCAGTCACCCTTGAATCTTCTCAGCCGCCGGTGATGGCGCGGCCAACGATTTCGCGCATGATCTCGCTGGTGCCGCCGTAGATGGTCTGGATGCGGCTGTCGGCCCACGCCCGCGCAATCGGATACTCCAACATGTAGCCATAGCCGCCGTGTAGCTGTAGGCAGCGGTCGACCACCTTGTTCTGCAGCTCTGTCGTCCAGAACTTGGCAGCCGCAGCTTGCTCGGGCGAGAGCTGGCCGTCGCAGTGCAGTTCGACGCAGCGGTCGACGTAGACCTGCCCGATCTGCACCTCGGTACTCAGCTCGGCGAGTAAGAACTTGTTGTGCTGGAACTGGCCGACCGGTTGGCCGAACGCCTTGCGTTCCTTCGTGTACGCCAGCGTCTGGTCCATCGCCGCTTGGCAGACGCCCAACGCGCCGACCGCCATTCCCAGCCGCTCCTGCGCCAGATTCAGCATGAGGTAGTAGAAGCCTTTGCCTTCCTCACCCAGCAGGTTGGCCCCCGGCACTTCGACGTCGGTGAAGAACAGTTCGGCCGTGTCTTGCGCGTGCATGCCCAGCTTGTCCAGATTGCGGCCGCGCTCGAAGCCGTTCATCCCCCGCTCGATGACGAGCAAGCTCATGCCGCGATGCTTCGCGTCGGGGTCGGTCTTGACCGCGACGATCACGGCGTCGCTGTTGATGCCATTGGTGATGAACGTCTTGCTGCCATTGACCACATAAGTGTCGCCGTGGCGGACGGCGGTGGTGCGGATGTTGGCGAGGTCGCTGCCGGTGTTCGGCTCGGTCATTGCAATTGCACCAATGCGCTCGCCGCTGCACATGCCCGGCAGCCAACGGGCCTTCTGCTCGTCGTTGCACAGCCCTATGAAGTACGGCAGCACGATGTCGTTGTGCAGCGTGAACCCGTTGCCGCTGCCGATCACTCCGGTGTAGCTGACTTCCTCCTGCATGACCGCTGCGAAGCGGTAGTCGTCGGAGCCACCCCCGCCGTACTGCTCGGGCACGGTGAGGCCGAGGAAGCCCTGCGCACCAGCTGCGAGCCACAGTTCGCGGGGCGTGATGCCGTTGCGCTCGTACTGCTCGTGGTTCGGCACGACCTCTTTGTCCAACCAGCCGCGGAAGGCGCTGCGGAACTGCTCGTGTTCGTCGGCGTAGAGGGTGCGGGCGATGTCGCGCATGCCCGCAGGCTATGCCTGCAGCATCCAGAAGGTGAGATCGCCGGCGGGCTCGTCGTCGATCGCGACCTGCACGTCCACCTGGCCGATGTGCGGGAACGTAATGGGCGATAGGTCGATCACCTGCGGAACGTTGATGCCCTCGCCCGGGTTGGCGCCCGCGACCGTGTCGACATTGATGGCGATGTCGATCTGGGCAATGGTGGCGGCCTGGTCTGGATACTTGAGCTTGATCTGTACCTGGTGCGTGGCGCCCAACGAGCCCGCCGGCAGGTGCACCATCATCGCCAGATGAATGCGAGGGTGCGCCGGAAACGTCGACTGCACAACGCGGCTGATGCCGCCTGAACTGACGAACAACAACCGCTCACGCACCTGTGCGAAGTCGCTGAGCAAGAGTGTGGTGAGGCGAGCGGTCACGCCCGGCAACTTACTGTCAGCAGCATGGAACCGAACGCGCCACCGCGGAGTGTTGATTCCGTGCATCGTGTGAAGGCGGGGGTCGCGAGCGTGGCGGCGTTGATCGTGGGGGTAGTCGTCGCGGTCGACCCCGCAGGGCTGTGGCTGTTCGGGCCGCTGCGTTGGCTCGTGGTTTCGGCCGGTGGCCTGACTGTCATCGCAATCAACGTGTGGCGACCAGTACGGGCTCTCGACCGATGGACGCTGCAGCTGTGGTTGGTGCTGCTCTCGTTGCTCACCCTGAGCGCGCTGGTGAACGGTGACGTCTGGATTGCACTTGTCGGCACCGATACGCGGCTCTTCGGTCTGTTCACCTGGGTGCTCTGCTTCGGGCTGTTCTGTGCCGGGCAACAGTTGCAGGGGTACGAAACGACCGCGGCGAAAGCGTGCGCGGTCGCCTCGTTCATCATCGGCCTCTGGTGTGTCTGGGAGCTGACATTCGGCCCGCCAGTAGCGCTGGCCGCAACCACAGATCGCCTGTCCGGGCCTTTCGGTTCGGCAGCACTGCTCGGCGCCGCCACCTGCCTGTTGCTGCCGCCGACCGCTGTGGTGGCCGCCGACCGCAACCAACAGCTGCGGTGGCGCGTGTTCGCAATGGTCGCCGCGGTCTCGTGCACAGTGGCCGTCATCGGGAGCGGCGCACGAGCCGCGTGGCTGGGGCTCGTGGTGGCGGGCGCAGTGGTCATGTGGAAGGTGCCACGCGCACGCCGACCGCTGGCCGCCGCGCTCGGCGTGATCATGGTCGGGGTACTGATTGCGTTGCCCCGCGTGGGGAACGTGCTGGAACGAAGTGCGGGCGCCACCAGCCGGTTGGACGAGTGGCGAGTGGCCGCCAGAGTGGTGGCCGACCATCCCCTCACCGGTGTCG
>JANLPB010000309.1:0-8203 GCA_031366885.1 Ilumatobacteraceae bacterium | reverse complement strand
CGGCCGCCAGAATCTCCAACCCGTACAACGCCGCACTGCTGCGCGGGGCGACGGCGGCCGTGCCGGCGCCAAGCTCCTCGGCCACCATGCGCGCGGCCTCGGCAGTGGAATTCGACGCCCGCAGCTCGGCCTGGCCGACCTACGTGCGCAGGTACGTGTGGCACTGCGCGCTTGCGACGGGAATGGACAGCACCACCTTCACGTCGGCGAATGTGGTGCCCGGCTTGGCCATCAGGCAGTGCTCGATGTCGAGCACGACCTCGCGCTGGATGAGTAGTTCGTGCGCGAACGCCAGCTCGTCCTGCGTCAGGTTGACCATGCCCTCGATCGAATTTTCGATCGCCACGAACCCGAGATCGACTTCGCCGACCTCGACTGCGTCGAGCACGTCGGGCATCGTGCGATAGAGCACGTGCTCAGCCGCCACCAGGTCGGGCTGCGTCATGATGGCCTGCTCGGTGAACGTGCCCAGCGGCCCAAGGAAGCCAACACGAATGCGAGCGGAAGTCATGCCTTCAGGCTATTCGCCCATCCCGTGTCGCGCCGGCCTTGTTTCACGGAGACCCACGACTCTTGTGCACTTGTGCACCACAAAAGGAAGGCGCATACTTCGTGACGCACGGTGCCGAGATGGGATCAGCGCCGGAGAGGAAATCATGCATCGATTCGTATTTGGCGCGTCCTTGGTCGCGTCCATAGTCGTCGCTGGAGCTGTTGTCGGGGGAGGCGGTGTCGCCGCCGCTGGTGCGGCACGAACGCCCACCTCGATCCTCGTTCACACCGCCTTCGGGGGCAGCTCTCCGTTCGAGAGCACGTTGGCTGGTTGTTCGGCTGGAGACGTGTCCGACGGGCGAGGACATGTGCAGTTCAACCAAGCCCACAACGTGTTCAACGGCGCCAAGGTGTTCGATTGCACCGGTGGGGCCGGGGGTTTCGCGGTGCAACTGAACGCCACGTTCAGCGAAGACGGCTCGACCGGCACATGGACCATCGTCGACGGATGGGGTTCGCAGGCTGGGCTCAGGGGTCAGGGAAAGCTCGTTGGCACCATCACAGAGGCCGGCATCGACGATCTCTACACGGGGTGGACCAGCGGCTGATCGCCGCATGACGCGGCTTGGCTGGTCGCACGGCACAATGGGGCCGATGGACGAGGGCGAGCTGCAGCAACTGATCGACGGAGTGCGGTCCGGATCGGTCGCGCCTGACGACGCCGTTGCCCAATTGCGAAGGCTGCCCTTCGCCGAGGTTGGCGACACGCTGGTCGACCACCACCGGGCGCTGCGTCAGGGCATGCCCGAAGCGGTGTACGGGCAGGGCAAGACCGGCCAGCAGTGCATCGAGATCGTTGGCGAACTGTTGGCCGGCGGTTCGGGGCCGGTGCTACTCACCCGGGTGTCGCCAGCGACGGCCGAGGCCGTGATGTCCGCCCACTCAGATGGTGAGGCACGGGCAGGGTGCGTGCTCTGGCGCTGCCCGGCGCCGGCTCGCACCGCGCGGGTGCTCGTGGTGAGCGCGGGCACCAGCGACGTGCCGGTAGTCGACGAGTGCGTGCTGACCCTGCAGGCGTTGGGCTTCGCCCCCGATCGGCTGACCGATGTTGGGGTGGCCGGGCTGCACCGGTTGCTCGCCCACATCGACCGCATCACGGACGCCGACGCGGTGGTCGTGGTCGCGGGGATGGAAGGCGCGCTGGCCAGTGTGGTCGGCGGGCTGACCGCCGGGCCTGTGGTTGCCGTGCCGACCAGCGTCGGCTACGGCGCCGGGCTCGACGGTGTGACTGCGCTGCTGGCGATGCACGCCTCGTGTGCCAGCGGCGTCAGCGTGGTGGGCATCGACAACGGATACGGTGCCGCGTGCGCAGTAGCAAGGATGTTCCGATGACGAGCGGGTTACACGACGGAGATGTTGCCGGCCGCACGGCATGGTTCCACTGCTTCGCGGGAACGGCAGGCGACATGACCATGGCGTCGCTGGTCCACGCCGGCGCCGACCCGATGAAGGTGGCGGAGATCGTCGCCGGCTTGGCGATTGACGACTACGCGCTGAGCTTCGAGCCAGCGATGCGCTGCGGCCTGTCGGCGACCAAAGCCGTAGTGGCGACGTTCGCAGATCACGACCACGACGACCACGACGACCACGACCACCACGACGACCACGACCACCACGATCACCATGACCACGGCGAGCATCGTCCGTACTCGGCGATTCGGGCCATCATCGAAAAGTCTGACCTACCCGAGCGCGTAGCGGACCGGGCACAGCGAGTGTTTCGGGCGCTGGCCGAAGTCGAGGGGACGATGCACGGCGTGCCCGCCGATGATGTGGAGTTTCACGAGGTCGGCTCGGTCGACGCCATCATCGACATCGTCGGCACCTGCGCTGCGCTGGAAGTCCTCGACATCGCCCGCATTGTGTGTAGCCCGATCACTGTCGGCCAAGGCACCGTGCGCGCTGCGCACGGCGAGATCCCCAACCCAGCGCCGGCCGTGATGGAGTTGCTCGCCCGCCGACACGCACCCAGCCGCGGCATCGCCGACCCCAAGGAACTGGCCACGCCGACCGGCGTTGCGCTGATGGTCGCCCTCGCCGACGAGTTCGGCCCGATGCCGGCGATGACGGTCCACAGCGTCGGCTACGGCGCCGGCACCGCCGACATCCCCGGCAGACCCAACGTCGTGCAGGTCGTCATCGGCACCCAGACCGCGCCCAACAACACTCCCGATCCGGGTCAACCAGCGCAGCTCTTGGAAGTGAACGTCGACGACGTCACCGGCGAGGTGCTGGCTCATACCATCGTCGCCCTCCTCAGCGCTGGCGCACACGACGCGTGGGCCAGCCCGATCGTGATGAAGAAAGGTCGGCCCGCGCACACGGTGCACGCGCTGTGCGACCCCGCTCACGCCGCCGCCGTCGGCGCGGTGCTCTTACGCGAGACCGGCTCGTTGGGTATGCGCGGCAGCCTCGTGCAGCGCTGGCCGCAGCTGCGCACCGAAACGGTGGTGTACGTACATGGCTACCCGATCAGACTGAAAGTGGCGGCCGGTCGCGCCAAACCCGAACACGACGACGCTGCAGCTGCAGCGGTCGCGCTCGGGTTGCCGCTACGCGATGTACTGGCTCAGGCGGCCAGTGCGGCGTCGACGATGGTCTGAAGCTCGGAGATCTCGACCTCGCCCGAGACGCGAACCTTGACCTTGCCATCGGCGCCGACGATGACGAAGTACGGCCAACCAGTTGCGCCGTACGCGACGGCCGCCTTTCCGGCGGCACCATCGCCCGTCGCTTCGTCGACCATGACCGGCCATTCCCAACCCTTGTTGGAGAACCAGGTGGCGGGCGGATAGTTGGCTGCAGTTGCCGAGACGGCAGTCGCGACACCGATCACGTTCAGCTCCGCCGGCACCGCGCCGCTGTGCTTCCAGTCATTGAGGCGGGGCACCTCCGCGTTGCAGTGGGGGCACCAGTGCGCCAGGAAGACCAGCATGTACGGGCCTTTGGTCGCGGGGTCGATCACAATCGGCTCGCTGGCAAAATTGAGACCGGACAGCAATGGTGCGTCGACCCCTACTGCCGGGTCGGGGCTGTTGGCGGCATCGAAGGCCGCCAGCGGCTCGCCGGTGACAGTGACCGGCTGGCTGACCGGCAGCGACGACCCGATCGTGGTGTCGGTGGCAGAGCTGGAGCCAGAGTCGTCGCGGCTGGCGAACACGATGATGCCCACGACCAATGCGATGACCGCGGCGAGGCCGATCCAAACACCGGTCCTGCTACCACCGCCTTCTGCTGACGAGTGGGCTGCCTTTGCCTGTGCCTTGCGGCGGGCCTCGGCCCGCTGACGGTTGGCCATCTTCTTATGCCTCCGGTGAATCGGAATTAAGGGGTTCTGGGGTGAGGAGCAACGCAAGGATGGCAGCAAAACCGCAGAATGCCATCACTGCCAAAGTGATCGGGAAGCCGGTCCACACGAACACGCCGTCGTTGTTGAAGCCCAGCGTGCCGAACGAAACCCGCCACGGTGACGCGCAGCTCTGCACGCTCAGGCAGGCCTGCGATTCCTCCACGACCCGGTGCTCGATGAGGATGTGCCAAAAACTGCAACAGATACCAATTGCCGCGAGCGGCACCGCGAACCACTTCACATTGCGATCGCGCCGAATGGCGGCCACGGTGAGAATGACCGCCAGCGAGTACATGAAGATGCGCTGGAACCAGCACCAGCGACACGGAATCCAATGCTCGTTGAACTCGCTGAAGAAGAGACTGCCCGACGTTGCCGTCACTGCGACCAGCGCCGCCAGCGGCAGTTGCACGCGGTACAGAGCATCGAGGAAGCGAACGCTTGCCACCGACGGAATCAGACGGGCGGCCACCATCAAAATGGCGCCGACCAAGGCAACGATTGCGAGTGCCGCCTCGACGTCGTGAAGTGTGGAAATCGCGTCGTACGACATTCCCCCATTGTGGCGCGCGATCACGCGAATGTGCTGGCAGGATGCTGCCCGTGATCGCCCCGGTCGTCGCCCCTCAAGCCGTCGCCGAGCTGGACACCGGCAACCTCGTGCTCGCCGACGTTCGCTGGTACCTCGACGGTCGCGACGGCAAGGCGGCCTTCGAGCAGTCGCACGTCGGGGGTGCGGTGTGGGTTGACCTCGAGCATGCGCTCGCCGCTGAGGGTCTGCCCGCCACCGAGGGCCGCCACCCGTTCCCCACGCCCGAGGCGTTCGCCGCGGCCATGGGCCGGCTCGGCATCGGCGACGACACGGTCGTCGTAGCCTACGACGACACCGGCGGGTTGACGGCGGGCCGACTAGTGGTGATGCTGCGCATGCTCGGCCGTAACGCAGCGGTACTCAACGGTGGCCTCTCCGCCTGGGCCAACGCTGGGTTCGCCGTCGAAACGGGCCCGGCGCGCCAACCCGAACGCGCGAACTTCACCGCCGCACCGTGGCCGGCCGACCGCCTTGCCACGGCCGACGACACTCTCGCCGTCGCGGCCAACGGTGGAGTGGTCATCGACGCCCGCCCCCTTGCGCGTTTCACCGGGGAGCAGGCACTCATCGACCCCCGCCCCGGCCACGTTCCGGGCGCCCGCAGTGCGCCCTGGTCGGCGGTCTTGAACGACGATGGCCAACTGCTGTCCGCCGATGAGTTGAAGGCCCACTACGCCGCCCTCGGTGTCACGCAACCGGACACGCCCAGCGTCGCCTACTGCGGGTCCGGTGTCAGCGCCTGCATGAACATCCTCGCGATGGAGCACGTCGGGCTGACGTCGCCGCGGCTGTACGTGGCCAGCTGGTCGGGTTGGTCGGCCGACCCGGAGCGCGACGCGGAGCTCGGCGGACTGTGACGTCCAGACCATGACCGAAACTGCTTACTCCGCGCTGCGCCAATTGCGGCGTACCCGTCAGCTCCATCGCCTCGGCAACATCGAGTGGTTCGAGGCCGCCTACCGCGTGTATCTGCTCGCAATCTTCGGTGGCGGCAGCGTGCTCTGGCTCAGCGCCTCGATCAAGGACGAGGAGGTTGCCGCCAGCACTGCTGCCCAGTTCGCGCAACACGCGCCTGCCGTACTCGGCCTGGTCGTCTGCCTCGGCCTCCTGGCCGGTCTGCGTGGCGGCTCGCAGGGTGGGCCAATCGCGTTGGAAGCAGCCGACGTCGTGCACGTCATGCTCTCCCCAGTTGATCGCCGCCGCGCATTGCTGCGCCCCGCTACCCAGCGCATCCGCGGCGCTGTCTTCTCGGCCGCCACCGCCGGAGCCATCGTCGGTCAACTTGCCGGCCGCCGCCTGCCCGGGACATTGATGGCGTGGGGCGCCGGTGGCGCGTTGTTCGGCGCCACCGCCGCACTGGTGTGGGGCGGCTCGGCCCTGCTCGCGCACACGCTGCGGCTGCCGCGTTGGATTGCCACCGCCGCCGGTCTGGGCATCTTCACGTGGCAGGCCGTCGCGGTCGCCACCGACGTGCCCGGCCCCGCCGATCGTTTCGGCGACCTCGGCCTGTGGGGTTGGCGGCAACACCCAGCTGACCTCGTCGCCGCCGGGCTCGCACTGGCGGCGGTCGTTGCCGGCCTGTTCCTTCTACGCCGCATCTCGCTGGAGGCACTGTCGCGCCGCAGCGCACTGGTCGCTCAACTGCGCTTCGCCGTCACGATGCAAGACCTGCGCACCGTCATCTTGCTGCGCCGCCAGCTGAACCAGGAGACCGCCCGCCGCCGCCCGTGGGTGCGCTTGCGCCCCGCCACCGGCGTCAGCCTCACTGCCACCGTATGGCGTCGCGGTTGGCACGGTCTGTTGCGCTTCCCAGCCCCTCGGCTGGTGCGTCTGGCCGCCATTGCCGGCGCAATCGGGGTGCTGCAGGGCGCCACCGTTCGCGGCACCACCCCCGCCATGTTGGGCTCGGCGCTGCTGGGGTTCGTTCTCGGCCTGGAGGTGATGGAGCCGTTGTCGCAGGAGGTCGACCAGCCCGACTACAACGACAGCTACCCCGTGGACCGCGGCGAGCTGATGGCTCGCCACCTTGCCGCTCCGCTCGTGGCGCTGGTGCCCCTCTCGGTCGTCACCGCCGTCGCCGCGGTTCTCACCCTCGGCGGCAACTCCAAGGCCATCGCGCCTGCCGCGATCCTCGCACTGCCCACCCTGCTGGGCGGCGTGTCGGGAGGCATCATCAGCATCGTGCGCGACGCCAAGGACCCGTCCAGCGGCTCGACCCAACAGGCGTTCATTCCGCCGGAGATGGCCGGCTTCACGACTGTCATCCGCTTGCTGTGGCCGCTGCTGGTCAGTGCCGTCGGCACCTCCACCGTGCTCATCCCGCGTGCCGCGCTCACCCTTGGCGACTCGGTGGTTGCGGCGGCCATCCGCGGGTCGATCGGCAGCCTGTTGGTGATCAGCGCCACCTGCTACTGGGTGAAGGTACGCGACCGACTGAGGGCGAAGATTCGCGGTTTCATGGACGAGGGCCGTGCGCACACCGAGACCCAAAAGGCCGCACAGACCCAAAAGGCAGCACAAAGGAGCGGCGCATGAGCGCAGCACTCAGCACCCATCAACTGACCAAGGACTACGGCGATCGCCCGGCGCTGTTGCCTCTGGATCTGGAAGTGCCGCAGGGCCAGCATGTCGCGCTGGTCGGCCACAACGGCAGCGGCAAGACGACGCTGCTGCGGATGGCTGCCGGCATCCTGGACAGCACCGACGGCGAGGCGTTCATCTCCGGGCACCTTGCGGGCACCCAAAAGGCGCGCACGGCGCTGAGCTGGCTGAGCGACACCCCGACGTTCTACGACGACCTCTCGCTGTGGGAGCACCTCGAATACGTAGGTCGCTTGCACGGTGTCACCGATTGGGCGGACAAGGCCGAGACGCTGCTCGGGCGTCTGCAGCTCAGTGCGCGCCGCGACGACATTCCGACCACGTTCAGCCGCGGCCTACGGCAGAAGGCCGCCATTGCAATCGCGATGGTTCGGCCCTTCGATGTGATGCTCGTCGACGAACCATTCGTGGGCCTCGACCAAGCCGGGAAGAACACGCTGCTCGAATTGCTGGACGAGGCGGCAGCGGCGGGGGCAACGCTCTTGGTTGCCACCCACGAGCTAGCGTTCGTGAACCGCGTGGAGCGGTTGCTGGCACTTCGAGACGGCGCCTTGGTGTTCGACGGCGCACCTGCGGCCGCCGATGTGCACGCTCTGGTCCTTCCCGCCTGAGCCCTGCCTGATCCGTATCGACACTGCCCATAGCCTTGTTGGAGTGAGCGCGCTACTGTTCGCTCCCATGTCCGCCGAATTCGTCTCCATCAGCACCTCGTCGTTCGATCCCGCCGCGCTCGCCGCTCAGCTCACCGAGCACTCGGCGCAGGGTTGGTCGGTGGTCAGCATCGTTCCCACCGGCGGCGATGTCACCGCCTTCCTCACTCGAGAGGCCGCAGCCGGAGCGGTCGCCGCCGAAGAAGCCGCGGTGGAAGCGCCAGCAGAGGCCGCGCACGTTGCAGCCGCGCCCGTCGTCGAAGCTGCCGCTGCCGCAGCGGTTGCCGAGCCTGCCGGTTGGGCAGTCGCACCGGACACCGCACCGCTGGCCCCCATTGCCGAGGCACCGCCCGCGTACACGTCAACCCCCGCCTATGCGCCCGCACCAGCACCTGCGTACAACCCGGCACCGGCCGCGCCCGCCGTGCCCTCTGGTTGGTACGCCGACCCGGCCGGCCG
>JANLPB010000284.1:0-13300 GCA_031366885.1 Ilumatobacteraceae bacterium | reverse complement strand
CCCACACCGACACCGCCAGGCGATATCTCGCCAAGCATGATGTGCAGCGTCGGAGCAAGCCCGCCAATTGGCGTGAACGAATCGTGCATGCAGTTGACAGCACCGGTGGAGGTGCCGGTGGTGGCCGCAGCAAACACACCGCACGATGCAGCCCCGAAGCGGACTTCCTTACCCTCCATGTTGCCGCCTGACTGGCTGGTGGAGAGCGACTGGTCGACCTGCAATTCGGTGAGGCGCGAATTCCCGTTCTGCTCAGCAAGCGCGGTGAAGCCGGCGAACACAACGAGGATTGCCGCCATCACCGCCAGCAGCAGCCGCGATTGCCGCTTGTCCCCCACCAGCTTGCCAAAGGTGACCAGCAGCGATAGCGGCATCAACAACAACATGAAGATCTGCAAGAAGTTGGTCAACCCGTTGGGGTTCTCGAAGGGGTGCGCCGAGTTGGCGTTGTAGAAGCCACCGCCGTTGGTGCCCAGTTCCTTGATGGCCTCTTGCGACGCGACTGGCCCGCCGGGGATCTGTTGCTCGACGAGCTGCGAGCTGGAGTCGATCGTGACGGCGGCGGTGTTGCCATTGAGGTTCTGCACGACACCCTGCGACATCAGCACGACGGCGGCCACAATCGACAGCGGCAACAGCACCCGCAGCAGGCCGCGTGTGAGGTCGACCCAGAAGTTGCCCAAGTTGCGCGAGCCCGTGCGAGTGATTCCGCGGATCAGCGCGATCGCGATGGACAGCCCGGCAGCAGCGGAAACGAAGTTCTGTACCGCCAAGCCAGCCATTTGGGTGAAGTGGCTGATGGAGATCTCACCCGAGTACCACTGCCAGTTCGTATTGGTCACGAAGCTGATGGCCGTGTTGAACGCCCCCGTGGGCGTCAATCCACTGCGGTCGGTGGGGTTGAAGGGCAAGAGCCCCTGTGTCCTCAGGATGACGTACAACACCAGCATCGACACCAGGCTGAAGGCGACCAGCGATACGGCGTAGACGTTCCAGCGCTGCTCGCGTTTCGGGTCGACGCCAAGCACGCGGTAGATCGCCCGCTCGATCGGGGTGAAGAATCGGTCACCAGGGGCCGAGCCATCGTTGCGAGCGCCGTAGACCGCTGCGATGTAGCGACCAAGCCGCGGAACCGTCACCGCGAGCAGACCGGCGAGCGCAACGAACTGCACGCTGTTCTGCCACGACATCAGAACCGCTCCGGAAAGATGAGTACGGCAACGAGATAGCCGATGGTCGCAACGGCCAAGCCGAGAGCAATCCAGTTGTCGTAAGAAGCGGCCGCGATCATGACGTCACCACCTCCGGGTCGTCCGGGCCAATAATGCGATCGCACCACGAGATGTACGCAACGCACAGCGCGGTGAACGCAATGATCACCGTGACGAGTACAAGGTCTGCCATTTTTCTGCTCCAATGGTCGCCTGGGGTGTGGGAACCTCAAGAAGTTCCGGTGTACCCCTGAACTCGACCGACTTGAAGGACCTTGACGCCGCATTAGCGGTGCGCCGCCGAAGCTTCACGCGATTCACGCGACACCCGCCGCGGACCGCCCACCGACGCACATTTCGACCGTCCGCTACGTCTTAGCGTGTTGTTAGCGCGTCTCGCTTGCTTCTTAGCGGAGCGCTGACGCCAGGCCACGCCGGAGGTGCGTTGACTGAGAACGTGACAATTCTTGAAGACTCACCCACACGCGCCGAGCCAAAAATCCCGTCAGCTCCGGCCACGCGCGAACGAGGTCGGACGCTCGACGAACCGTTCTCGTACCGGGTCAAGACAAAGCTGCTCGGGCCGCCGCTGCACAGCGAGCGATTGGAACACGAGACTCTCGGCAAGCCGACGGCACTGGCCGTCTTCGCAAGCGACTGCATCTCCTCGTGTGCGTACGCGTCGGAGGAGATCCTCCACGTATTGATCCCGGTTGTCGGACTCGCCGCCTTTTCGCTGGTCACTCCGATCACGCTGCTACTGCTCGTGGTGCTCGGCTTCCTCATCCTCTCGTACCGCCAAACCATCAAGGCCTATCCGTCTGCCGGAGGCGCCTACATCGTCACCCGCGACAACTTCGGCCTCATGCCCGCTCAAGTGGCGGGCGTCGCGCTGCTGACCGACTACATCCTCACTGTGGCCGTCAGCACCGCCGCCGGTAGCGCGGCACTTGCCTCGGCGTTCCCCGCGATGGCCCCGTACACGCTGTGGACGTCGATCGGCTTCGTCTGCCTCATCGCATTCGGCAACCTGCGCGGGACCAAAGAGTCGGGGAAGTTGTTCGCTGCGCCGACCTACTTCTTCGTGGCGATCATGGCCGTGCTGCTCGTTGTCGGGTTGGGTCGCGAGATCTTCGGTTCCTTGCCAGTGCAATCGAGCAACGTCGACGGCATGCTCACGCAGGACCCCAAGCTGTTGCACCCCGACGCACTCTTCTACGGCGCCGGCGTCCTGATCTTCCTGAAGGCTTTTGCCTCCGGAGGTGCAGCCGTGACCGGCGTGGAGGCAATTAGCAACGGCGTTCCCGCGTTTCGCCCACCCGCATGGAAAAACGCGCGCGACACCCTCCTCTACATGGGACTTCTGCTGGGAACCATGTTCCTTGGCCTGTCGTTCCTGGCCTCGAAGGTCCACGCCACCCCGTATGAAAACGGCACGCCGACAGTGATCTCTCAGGTGGGCAAGCTGGTGTTCGGTGGCGGCCCCGTCGGGCACGCTCTGTTCTTCGCCCTGCAAGCCGGCACGATGTTGATCCTTGTGCTTGCTGCGAACACCAGCTTCGCCGACTTTCCCCGCCTGGCCAGTTTCCACGCGGGCGACAACTTCATGCCCCGACAGTTCATGGTGCGCGGTCACCGGTTGGTGTTCTCCAACGGCATCATCTTTCTGTCCGTTGCAGCCATCGTCACGCTGCTCGGCACAGGTGGCGAAGTCAGTCGCCTGATTCCGCTGTACGCGATCGGTGTGTTCACCAGCTTCACCCTGTCGCAGGCCGGTATGACCAAGCACCACTTCCGTCTCAAGGAAAAGGGCTGGAAGTCCGGCGCCTGGATCAATGGGATCGGCGCCCTGTTGTCGTTCATCGTCTTGATCATCGTCGCCAGCATGAAGTTCACTGAGGGCGCTTGGGTGATCATGCTGCTCGTTCCGATCATGGTGTTTGGATTGGTACGACTCAACAAGGCGTACGAGGGCGAACACCAGGAGCTACAGCGAGATGCGAGGGCTGCTGCGCAAGCGCCGGTCATGCGGCGCCATGCAATCGTGGTGCTGGTCGATGAACTCGACGCTGCCGCCGCTCGTGCAGTGCAATACGCGCGCAGCCTCGGCGGCGACGACTTGCGTGCAGTCCACTTTGATCTCGACGCATGGAAGACCGACCAGCTGATCGAGGCGTGGCAGAAGCTTGGGCTCTCCAAGTTCCCACTGGACATCATCGAGTGCCCCGATCGACGAGTCCCGCGTGCTGCGCTCGAACTTGCCCACGAACTCACCGGCGACCGCCAGACTGAGGTCAGCGTTCTCATCCCGCGGCGCGAGTACACGAAGCGCTGGCACGGCATGTTGCACGACCACTCGTCGTCGCCGATTGCCGCCGCGCTCGCCGATGTGCGACATTGCAACGTCACGTTTGTGCCCTACGTGGTGGGGGCGAGGAACTCCGATGTCACCAACTTCTTGGACGACTCGACCGTCCGCCAGATCGGTCCGGCAGCTACTGCCTTGCACCTTGGAGCAGCTTCGCAACACGTGGACTCCGACGCGTTGCCAGCCGACCGTACCCGCATTGCGCACATGGTCGGAAGGTCGCATTCGACCGTTGCGGGCAGGGTACGCTCTCTACGAGTACACCCATGGAGTGGGACGCCGAGCCTTGAACTCACCCTGGCCGACGAGACCGGCAGCATCACTGTGGTGTTCTTCGGGCGACGCTCGCTCGGTGGGGTGCGAACAGGAACAGTCATGTCAGTGACGGGCACCGCCGGACGCCACCACGGTATGACAGCCATTCTCAATCCCGCATACACAATCCTTTCGACGCCCTCTCTGCCGGAGGCACCCGGCGAGCATCACTGATCAGGCCAGACTGTGACCATGGCCCGCGGCATGCTTCGCATCTATCTCGGCGCGGCGCCCGGCGTTGGCAAGACCTACGCGATGCTCAGCGAGGGTTGTCGCCGCGCCGAGCGGGGCGGCGACGTCGTTGTCGGGTACGTGGAGTCCCACGGCCGGACGCAGACGATGCAGCAAATTCGTGACCTCGAAGTGGTGCCGCGCATTCAGGTACCGCATCGCGAATCCACCTTTCCGGAGATGGACGTCGATGCTGTTCTCGCTCGCCGCCCGGCAATGGCCCTCGTCGATGAGCTGGCGCACACGAACATTCCGGGTATGCGCAACGCAAAGCGCTGGCAGGACGTCGAGGAGCTGTTGGCTGCTGGCATCGACGTCATTTCCACTGTCAACATCCAGCATCTCGAGTCACTCAACGACGTGGTGATGCGCATCACCGGAGTCGCCCAACGCGAGACGGTTCCCGACGCATTTGTGCGCTCGGCCGACCAGATCGAACTCGTCGACCTGTCGCACGTAGCTCTTCGGCGCCGCATGGCGCATGGGAACGTGTACCCGGCCGAGAAAGTGGGCGCCGCCCTGGCGAACTACTTCCGACCAGGCAACCTTGCTGCGCTCCGCGAGCTTGCCCTACTGTGGGTCGCGGATCGCGTCGAAGACAGCCTCCAGGATTACCTCACCGACCAGGGCATCACCACGACGTGGGAAACTCGCGAACGCGTGGTCGTCGCCCTCACCGGCGCGGCCGGAGGGCAACAGCTGATTCGTCGAGCGGCGCGCATCGCCGGACGGCTTCATGGCGACCTCGTCGGCGTGCACGTTGCCAATCCCGACGGCCTGTCCTCCACCAGCGGCGAGGGACTGGAGCGCCAACGTTCACTGCTGGTCGAGTTGGGTGGCACGTACCGCGAGGTGGTAGGTCACGAGGTGGCCGCCTCGCTAGCCGCGTTCGCACAAGCCGAGCAGGCCACACAGGTGGTCATCGGGGCCACCCAACGATCACGTCTCAGCGAGTTTGCACGAGGCTCAGTTGCCAGTCAGCTGCAGCGCTCGCTCGCCACAGTCGACGTGCACATCATCGCCACCGAGTCCGTCTCGGATGGCGCCGCCGCACGGCCCGCCCGCTCGGGCCGCCGAAGTGCTATCCCCCGCCGACGCGAGCTCATCGCATGGGTGCTGTGCCTCGTCGGCGTGCCGGTGTTGACGACCGTGCTGGTGGCGCTCGACCCGCACGTCAACCTCAGCACCAGTCTTCTGCTCCAGCTGGCGTTGGTGATGGTGATTGCCGCTATCGGCGGGCTTCGGCCGGGAGTGGTCGCCTCTGTTGGGGCGTCGCTCCTCTCGAACTACTACCTGACCGAGCCCACACACACGTTCACAATCGGCGACCGCGACAATCTCATCGCGCTGCTCGTGTTCATTGCCGTCGCAATCGGCGTCAGCGTGCTTGTTGACCGCGCCTCAAGTCGCTCGCGCGAAGCCTTACGCGCTCGCGCCGACGCAACTGCACTCGCGCGCTCGACGGGCTCGATCATCGCCGCGGCCGACCCCATGCCCGACCTCGTCGACCAGCTCCGCACCCTCTTCGGTTTGGAGGCGGTCGCAGTCTTACAACGGACGCAGGGCTCGTGGTCCATCGCCGCATCGGCAGGTGTGGACCCGCCGACGAACCCCCTCGGCGGCACAGCTGTCTCGCTGAATGACAGCGGCGACACTCAGCTCGTGTTGCGCGGCGGACAGATCAACAACGACGACCTTGCGGTTCTGCGCGCGTTTGGCGACCAGCTGTCGCTCGCGATGGAGGCGAAGCGCCTCCGTGGAGAGGCCGCGACCGTTGAGTCGCTGTCGGAGGCGAATCTTCTCCGAACCGCTCTGCTCCAGGCGGTCTCGCACGACTTGCGAACCCCGCTGGCTTCGATCAAGGCATCGGTGACGGGGTTGTTGGAGGGTGACGTCGGGTTCAGTGCTGACGATCGCACCAGCCTGCTGCGCACGATCGACGAATCGTCAGATCGCCTCGATCGCGTGGTCGGCAACCTCTTGGACATGAGCCGTTTGCAGGCTGGAGCCACCCACGTGTCGGTCGCACCGACGGCGACCGAGGAAGTGGTCGCCGCTGCTCTCGATGTGCTCGCCGTGCCGGCAGAGCGAGTGTTCGTCGACGTCAGCGCCGAGCTGCCGCTCGTGCTCACCGATGCGGCACTCCTCGAGCGGGCGCTTGCCAACCTCGTCTCCAACGCGCTGGCCTGGTCGCCCGCCGGCCATGAGGTGCGCATTGAAGCCGCGACCGTGCTGGATCGTGTCGACGTGCGTGTCATCGACCGCGGGCCGGGCATTGCACCCGATGCTCGCGAGAGGGTGTTCCAACCATTTCAGCGGCTTGGCGACCGCTCCACAGATGCGGGCGCCGGTCTCGGCCTCGCCATCGCCAAGGGCTTCGTGGAGGTGACCGGCGGCAGCTTGAGTGTGGACGACACTCCCGGCGGCGGCTGTACGTTCACCATCTCGCTGCCGGTGGCACCGAAGGGAGACGCATGACCCGAATTCTGGTGGTCGACGACGAGCCGCAGATCCGCAAGGCGCTGAGCGTGAACCTGCGCGCCCGCGGCTACGAGGTCGACCTGGCAGCGACGGGCGAGGAAGCACTCACCCTCGCAGCAGGGAACCATCCCGACCTGGTGTTGCTGGACATCGGCCTGCCTGGCATCAACGGCATCGAGGTGGTGGAGGGGTTGCGTGGCTGGACCACAGTGCCCATCATCATGCTGTCAGTTCGCGACGCCGAGGAGGACAAGGTCCGTGCCCTTGACGCAGGCGCCGACGACTACGTCACCAAACCGTTCGGGATGAACGAAGTGCTTGCGCGGCTGCGGGCAGCGTTGCGCAGGCACCAGCCGGTGCCCGAGGAGCCCGTGGTCAACACCGCCGCTTTTCAACTCGACCTGCCGCAAAAGACCGCGACCGTGGGCGGCGAACTACGCCACCTGACGCCGACTGAGTGGTCGATCGTCGAGGTGCTCGCTCGCCACCCCGGCCGACTTGTGACTCAACGACACCTCCTCAAGGAAGTGTGGGGACCGCAGTACGAACACGAGACCAACTACCTACGGGTTCACCTGGCAGCCATCCGCAAGAAATTGGAGCCGACCCCTGCTCGCCCGCGGTATTTCGTGACGGAACCCGGTATCGGCTACCGCTTCGAACCCGAGACGAACGGCGACTGAGCCAGCGTGGCTACGCCACGCCCTTCGCTGGAGTCGCGTCGCGGTCGAGCCACTTGTGGGGAGTATCGGGCACCGGAGCCGTCGCCATCGCGATTGCCTCGTCGACGGACAGGGCCCGCTGGGCCAGCATGCGATGGGCGGGCCGGACGAAGCCGAACTCGACCGCCTTGTCCATCCACGCCAACATCGGCTCCCAGAAGCCGTCGACATCGAGGAGCACCACCGGCTTGGCAAGGATGCCCAGTTGGTTCCAGGTGAGCATCTCGGCGAACTCATCGACCGTGCCAAAGCCACCGGGCATCACGACGAACCCGTCGGCGAGCTCGCTGAGGCGGGCTTTGCGATCGTGCATCGTTGGTACTACTTCCAAACGGGTCAGTTCGCGGTGGGCCACCTCGGCGCCGACAAGGCGCTCGGTGATGACACCAATGACCTCGCCGCCAGCCTGCATGGCGGCGTCCGCGGTGATTCCCATCAGGCCAACTCGGCCGCCGCCGAACACCAAACCGATGCCACGATTCGCCATCGCCGTTCCCAGGCGCGCTGCCGCTGCGGCGAATGCCGGCGACGTGCCCGCGTTCGAGCCGCAATAGACACACAGCCGAGTGGTCGTGTCTGTTGTCAGTTCGGTACCGGTGGCAAAAGACATGTCGACCAGCCTGCCACACGGGGATGCCAGCAGGAAAAGGCTTGCAGCTGGACAGTTCGGTAACCTTCGGCGCATGAGCACCGACCTTGCCGCGCCCGACCTTGCCGCCGCCGCTGATGTCATCGAACTCGCCAGCGGCGTCGTCGGAAGGGGTGTCCGCCACCTTGCGGCCAATGGTGGGCCGGAGGTTCATCAGGTGCTCGCGTACGACCTTGCCCACGCCGCGGCACAGGTGGAAACAGCACGGGCACTGTTGGACTACGGCGCCAAGGGCGACCTCGAGGCGGCGATCACCTGCGCCTTCACCGCCGACATGGCTCACGACCTCATCACCCGCATCGCCGGCCGCGAGAAGGTGTGGGGAATCGACATCGCACCGATGCGCGACGCACATCCGTTTCTCGAGAAGTTCCGCACGCCCGAGTTCGTTGCCTCACTGGCTCAGCAGCCGGGACCGCTCCATCTCGACGGTGAGATGGAAATGGTGGCCGACGCGTTCCGCAGCTTCGCCGAGAAGGTCATCAAGCCCCACGCCGAACACGTGCACCGACACAACGCCGACGTGCCCGAAGAGATCGTCACCGGCCTGGCGGAGATGGGCGCCTTCGGGCTGAGCGTTCCCGCGGAGTACGGCGGGTTCAGCGAAGGCGGCGACGGCGAGTACATGGGAATGGTCGTTGCGACCGAGGAGCTCAGTCGGGTCTCGCTGGGCATCGGCGGGTCACTGATCACTCGTCCCGAAATTCTCACCCGTGCGTTGGTGAAGGGCGGCACCGAGGCCCAGAAGCAGGAATGGCTGCCCAAGCTGGCAGTCGCCGAGGTCATGCCCGCAGTCGCCGTGACCGAGCCCGACTACGGCAGTGATGTCGCCAGCATCACCGTCAGTGCCTCCCCCGCCGTAGGCGCCAACGGTGAACCCGGCTACGTCATCAACGGTGTCAAGACGTGGTGCACGTTCGGCGCACGAGCCGACGTGTTGGCGCTGCTGGCCCGCACCGACCCGGACCGCAAGAAGGGGTCGCGCGGCCTCAGCCTGTTCATCGTGCCCAAGCCCCGCGGTGAAGGCCACGGATTCCAGTTCGATCAGCCGGCCACCGCGGATGGCACCGTCGGCCGGATGGAGGGTCGCGCCATCGACACCATCGGGTACCGCGGCATGCACAGCTACGAAGTTGCGCTCGACAACTGGTGGGTGCCAGCCGACAACCTGGTCGGCGGCGAGGACGGCGTCGGCAAGGGCTTCTACCTGCAGATGGCTGGCTTCGAAAATGGTCGCCTGCAGACCGCGGCCCGCGCCGTTGGGGTGATGCAGGCCGCGTACGAGGCAGCGCTGGAATACGCACAGAACCGCAAGATCTTCGGACCTTCACTGTTCGACTACGAGCTCACGCAGGTGAAGTTGGGCCGCATGGTCATGCTCATCCAGGCCGGTCGCCAATTCGCCTACAGCGTGGCGCGCATGATGGCCAAGGGCGAGGGCACCATGGAAGCCGCAATGGTGAAAGCGTATGTGTGTAAGGCGGCCGAGTGGGTGACTCGCGAGGCCATGCAGATCCACGGCGGCATGGGCTACGCCGAGGAGTACACCGTGTCACGCCTGTTCGTCGACGCCCGCGTGCTCAGCATCTTCGAAGGCGCCGACGAACTGCTCTGCCTGCGAGTCATCGCCCGCCGCCTGGCCGACACGTCGCAGTAAGGCAGGGTCAGCCGGGGACGGCGATGATGCTGGTGATGACGGCGGTCGGTGGCACCGCCTCGAGGACGAGGCTGCGAACGAACGCGATTGCGTCCGCCTCGCTGGCCACCGCCACGTGCTCGATCAGCTCGACCGTCTTGGTGCCGTGCTGGTGCGCGGCCACCTCGAAGTGGTGATCCAGTTCTTTCATCAATACGTCGGTCGGCGGCGCTTTCAGCGTCACGACCACTTCCACATCAAAACCCATCCCGGTTGTCTAGCAGTCGATGGCTGCTCTCATCGCGTCGCACACTTCGTGCCAGCGGCCCGGAGCAAGCATGCCCGCCCGCCTCGTAAAGAGCGACTTGCTGATCGACCTGACGTTGTCGAAGATCGCGACGCACTCTTGCGGCACTCCGTCAGCCGGACCGAGCGAGATTTCACTCGCAAGCCCTCTCACTCGACTGGTGACGGGAGCCACGGACACGGACTGCATCGACTCGATGGCCCGCTGCCGAGTGATCACGAGATACGGCCGAGCCTTCTCATGGGGTTGCTCGGCCCACCAAATCTCGCCTTGCTGGATCACCGCCATGCTGACCAATCCTCATCGTCGTCAAGGTCCGGCGAACTCTGCCATGCGAGGTCGGCCAGTTCCTCGTCGGTCTGGGGGAACTTGGTGTAGGCCGCGATGTACTGCTCGTCGATCTGGCGTGACCGTTCGAGTTTGATCATGGCCTCGATCGCTGACCGCATGGCGTCCGTGCGGTTGGAGAACTGGCAGCGCACTACGAGCCAGTCGAGACCTTTCAGAGTCTCATCTGGGAGGCGGATTGCAAGTTGCGTAGGCATGCGCTGAACATAGCAGTTTGGTATGCAGAACGTCTACCGAACCTCTCGATGCACCGATACGGCGTAATTGCCAGCCTTGAACGGGTCACGCTCCCACGTTGCATATCGATCGACCAGGAACAGTCCCGCGTCGAGACAATACGCGTCGTACTCGTCGAGGGTCAGTGCGCCCGTCCCGCGCTCGAGCGAGAAGCCTGCAATCAGCAACCCATCCTCGCCGAGATGGGTCGCCAGAGTGCTCACAATCGGACCACGGTTTTCGGCGCGGCAGAAGATCATCACGTTGCCGGGCATCGCCACAACGTCGAATTTGCGACCCAAGCCCATCGTCGCCAGGTCGGTGTGATGCCACTCGATCTCGGGCATGTCGGCGCGTGCGAAGGCCAGCAGGTCGCCGTCGAGATCGGCGCCGACAACTTCGATGCCTCGATGGTGAAGCTCGATCGCGACCCGACCCATGCCGCAGCCGGCGTCGAGCACGTTGGCGGGGTGGTAGCCCTCGATGAAGTCCGCCTCGCCGTGGCTTGCCTGGCCGGCAGCCTCCATCCGAGCGAAGCGCGCGTGGTACTCCTCGAGGTCGACTGTCTCGCGCCAGTGAGTCCAGCGCGGGCTGACCGGGTCGCCGCTCACCCCAGAAGATCCATCAGCGACGTCACCCGCTCGAAGTCCGCGCCCGGGTGATCGTCGTAGGGGTCGAGCAGGATCGGGTGCAGGCCAGCCGCACGCGCACCGCCGACGTCCATCGTCACCGAGTCGCCCACATATGCGATGCGGTGCAGGTCGATGCCCTCGAAGTGCGACAACGCAAAGTCGAAGATGTGCGGGTCCGGCTTCGCGACCCCGACCACGTGGCTGTCGATGATGACTCGCACGGGCGTGTGGGGCCCATCGCCCTCCTGGCAGACGCCGCTGCGGGCCAGCACCTGTGCGATCTGGCCACTGGCGTTACTGACCACGCCCATCGGCATCCCCTGCTCGTGCAGCGCCTTCAGTGCCTCGACGCTTTCGGGAATCGGCCAGCGCCACGTGTGCGCGTTGCGCGTGTGGTCAAGCACGCTTGCGGCCAACTCGACCTCGTGTTGATCGACACCTACCGATGTCACGTAGGCGAGGTTGTAGTCGTGCCAGAAGCGCTCGGTGGCGCCGGCCGCACTCTTGGCTGCCATGCCCGCATAGTGCGCACGACGATGAGCGCTGATGGACGGGTCGCCACCGTGGTAGGCAAGGAGCGGGCCCAAGACGGTGGGGTCGGGCAACAAAAAGATGCCACCGGCGTCGAACAGAATTGCGTCAAAGTTCCTTACAGCCACCCCGTGAACATAACCTTCCCTCGTGCGTAGCCCTCGTGACTTCTTCAAGCCGCTCGCCGTCGGTGCTCCCGAGCCCGTCCGTGAGATTCCGTTCCGCCCCAGCCGTGTCATCCACTTCTTCCCGCCACAGAACGAGAAGCTGGTCGCCAAGCTGCCCGAGCTCGTCCCTACCGTCGACATCTTGCTGGGCAACCTCGAAGACGCCATCCCGATGGCCGACAAGGAGGCGGCTCGAGCGGGTCTTGTGAAGGTCGGCAAGACCGTGGATTTCGGTAGCACGCAGTTCTGGACACGTATCAACAGTCTCGATTCGCCATGGGCGCTCGACGATCTCACCACGCTGGTCAGCGAGATTGGCGACAAGCTCGAAGTCATCATGGTGCCGAAGGTGGAGGGTCCCGAAGACATCCACTACGTCGACCGCCTGCTTGCTCAGCTGGAGGCTCGGGCCGGCCTGACCAAGCCATTGCTGGTTCATGCAATTCTCGAGACCGCTCGCGGCGTCGCCAACATCGAAGCAATCTGCGCGGCCTCGCCTCGCATGCAAGGCCTTTCGCTCGGCCCGGCGGATCTGGCCGCCAACCGGCGCATGAAGACCACCCGCGTTGGCGGCGGACACCCCGACTATCTCGTTCGTGCCGATCCGCCCGCCGGCGCGGACGGTCCGGAGTACGGCGCCGAGCGCACCATCTACCAGCAGGATCTGTGGCACTACACGATTGCCCGCATGGTCGATGCGTGTGCGACGTTCGGGCTGCTGCCGTTCTACGGACCGTTCGGCGACATCAAGGACACCGTTGCCTGCGAGGACCAGTTCCGCAACGCCTACCTGCTCGGCTGCGTCGGCGCGTGGAGCTTGCACCCCGTGCAGGTCGAGATCGCGAAGCGCGTGTTCAGCCCGCGCCCCGACGATGTGCTGCAGGCGCAACGGGTCATCGACGCGATGGGCGACGGCACCGGCGCCATCATGCTCGACGGCAAGATGGAAGATGACGCCTCGGTGAAGCAGTGCAAGGTCGTGGTGCAGTTGGCGCACGAGTTGGCCGCCCGCGACCCGCAGCTTGCCGCCTCGTACGGGTTCACTTCATGAGTTCGGCGCTGCGACCACGTCGTTCGGTGCTGTACATGCCGGCCGCCAACGAGCGCGCTCTGGAAAAGGCGAAGACGATCGCCGCCGATGCAATCATCTTCGATCTCGAGGACGCCGTTGCGCCGGACGCAAAGGAGGCCGCGCGAGCGAATGCTGTCGCCGCGGCCTCTTCGGGCGAGTACGGGTCGCGTGAGCTGACCATCCGTTGCAACGGGCTGGATACGCCGTGGGGTCTGGATGATCTCGCGGCGGCCAATGGCTCGGGTGCTTCCGCCGTCGTGATTCCGAAGGTCGGTTCGCTGGCCGAAGTTGAGCGCATCGCTACGCATACGTCGCTGCCGATCTGGGCGATGATCGAAACGCCGTCAGCCATCCTGGACTGTCGTCTGATCGCCAGCCACCCGCAGGTGGCGGTGCTCGTGATGGGGACGAATG
>JANLPB010000276.1:0-6252 GCA_031366885.1 Ilumatobacteraceae bacterium | reverse complement strand
GTGGCGTCCTCCAAGAACCGGTCGATCAGCACAGGCCGCTCGGCCGAGAGTCCACCTTCCTTACCCAAGGACCCGAAGCCGGCGAGCTCGGCCATCGCCCGGGTGAGGTGGTCGTCGTCATGAACGATCTGCATTGCGCGGCCACCAAGCACGTAGCTGGGGCGAACAAGCACCGGGTAGCCAACCCGTGCCACGATCGCGAGCGCCTGCTGGAGATCGGTCGCCGTGCCGCCTGGGGGTTGCGGAATGTGCAGGTCCGTGCACAACGCGCTCCACTTCTCGCGATCCTCGGCGAGATCGATGGAAGTTGGCGAGGTGCCCGCGATGAGATCCACTGGCAGCTGACCCGACAACTTCAACGGTGTCTGGCCACCAAGGGAGACGATGATCTTGGGCGCCACTCCCCCGGACGCAGCCGTCTCGGCGGCTATCACGTTGAGGACGTCCTCACGGGTGAGCGGCTCGAAGTACAGCCGGTCGCTGGTGTCGTAGTCGGTACTGACCGTCTCAGGGTTGCAGTTCACCATCACGGTTTCGAAACCGGCCTCGCGTAGGGCGAAGGAAGCGTGCACGCAGCAGTAGTCGAACTCGATGCCTTGGCCAATTCGGTTCGGCCCGCTGCCGAGGATGACAACCCGTGGGCGGTCGCTGGGGCGAACCTCGTTCTCGTCTTCCCAGGTGCTGTAGTGGTACGGCGTTTCTGCTGCGAACTCGGCGGCACATGTGTCGACCGTCTTGTACGTGGGGATCACACCAGCCGCTTCGCGAGCAGCACGAACCTCGAGCTCGTCGATGCCCCAGGCGAAGCCCATCTGCGCATCGCTGAAGCCGAACTGCTTCGCGCGCTTCCACATCCGCGGCGACATTCCGTTCATGCCTGCTTCGGCGAAGACGACACGCTCCTCCATGATCTGTTGCATCTGATCAAGGAACCAGTGATCGATTTTGCACGCGGCGTACACGCTGTCGACCGACACCCCACGGCGCAGCAGTTCGCCCACCTGGAACAAACGATCGGGGGTAGGGATGCCAATGGCGACGAGCAGGTCGTCGTCCGTGCGGGTCTCCAGCTGCGCCTCCGCCGGATCGCAGCCCAGGCCGTATCGGCCTTGTTCCAGAGATCGCAGGCCCTTCTGCAGGCTCTCGGTGAACGTGCGACCGATACTCATCGCTTCGCCGACGGACTGCATCTGGGTGCCAAGCACACCGGACGTACCCGGCAGCTTCTCGAACGCCCAGCGCGGAATCTTGGTGACGACGTAGTCGATGGACGGCTCGAAGCTGGCCGGGGTGGACCGATCGTCGGTCGAGGTGATGTCGTTGGAAATCTCATCGAGTGTGTAGCCGACAGCCAGCTTGGCGGCGATCTTGGCGATGGGGAAGCCGGTTGCCTTCGATGCCAGAGCCGACGAACGCGAAACCCGCGGGTTCATCTCGATCACGACCTGCTCGCCGTTCGCAGGGTTGACCGCAAACTGCACGTTGCTGCCGCCGGTTTCCACCCCGACACGCCGGATGCACGCAAACGCGGCGTCGCGCATCTGCTGGTATTCGACGTCGCTCAGCGTCTGTGCCGGGGCCACCGTGATGCTGTCGCCGGTGTGCACGCCCATCGGGTCGACATTCTCGATACTGCAGATGATCACGCAGTTGTCGGCGCGGTCGCGCATCACCTCCAGCTCATATTCCTTCCAGCCGGCGATGCTCTTCTCGATCAGAATTTCCTTGATGGGGCTGGCGGCGAGACCGTTGGCGGCGAGCGTCTCGAACTCCTCGGCCGTGCCGGCGATGCCGGTGCCGCGCCCGCCCAGGATGTACGCGGGCCGAATGATGCAGGGCAGACCGATGTCGGCCAGCACGGCTCGCGACTCGACCATGTCATGGGCAACTCCACTGGCGGGAACCTTGAGACCGATCTCGATCATGGCTTCCTTGAACAATCCCCGGTCCTCGGCGGTCGCAATCGACAAGGCGTTGGCGCCGATCATCTCCGGCGTGCCGGGCACCCCGATGAGACCCATCTCGTACAGCGCCATCGCCGTGTTGAGACCGGTCTGGCCGCCCAGAGTCGGCAGCACCGCGTCAGGCTTCTCGCGCTCGATGATCTTGGCGACCACCTCGGGCGTGATCGGCTCTACATACGTCGCGTGCGCGAAATCGGGGTCGGTCATGATCGTCGCCGGGTTGGAGTTGACGAGGATGACGCGGTAGCCCTCCTCCTTCAACACACGGCAGGCCTGCGTCCCCGAATAATCGAACTCGCAGGCTTGGCCGATCACGATCGGGCCGGAGCCGATGATGAGAATGCTGTGAATGTCGGTGCGCTTCGGCATCAGACTCGCGCCCCCATCAGGTTTGCGAACATCTCGAAGAGGTAGCGGCTGTCATGTGGACCAGGCCCGGCCTCGGGGTGATACTGCACGCTGAACGCAGGTGCACCCAGCACACGCATGCCCTCGTTGGTGAAGTCGTTGAGGTTGAGGTGCGTCACCTCCACCTTGCCCTCCAAGCTGGTCGGGTCGACGCAAAAGTTGTGATTCTGGCTGGTGATCTCGACACGTCCGGTGGCCTCGTGACGTACCGGATGGTTGCCGCCATGATGGCCGTAGGGCAGCTTGAACGTGTCGCCGCCCAACGCTCGACTGAGCAGCTGATGACCCAGGCAGATGCCGAAAATGGGGACTTGGCCGAGCAGTTCGGCGATCGTGTCCGATGCGTAGCTCACCATTGCCGGGTCGCCGGGGCCGTTGGAGAGGAAGACACCATCGGGCGCCAGCGCGAGGACGTCGGCCGCCGAGGTGGAGGCTGGAACCACCTCCACGGTGCCGAGGTGACTGAGGTGGCGAGCGATCGTGCGCTTCATGCCGAAGTCGAAGGCGACAATGCGACGCGGTGCACCGTCGAGAGCCGGAACGGTGTAGCGCTGCACTGTGGTGACCTGCGCAACGAGGTCGACACCGTCGGTGCCCGTCTCGGCAGCGGCGGCCGAGCGCAGCGTTGCCTCGTCGGCAGTACCGAACGCGCCCGGCATGGCGCCGGTGTCGCGCAGCAGGCGTGTCAGCCGGCGGGTATCGATGCCGGCGATGCCGCTGACGTCGAAGCGCCGCAGCATGTCGTCGAGTGAGCCTTGCGAGCGGAAGTTGCTGTGGCGACGGGCCATCTCGCGCACGATGACGCCGCGGCAGAACGGTCGGGCTGACTCGAAGTCCGCTTCGTTGACGCCGTAGTTCCCAATGTGCGGATAGGTGAATGTGATGATCTGCCCGGCATAGCTGGGGTCAGTGATGACCTCTTGATATCCAGTGAGCACGGTGTTGAACACCACCTCACCACCAGCCACCCCGCCAACAGGGTCGGCACCGATGAGCTCGCCTTCGAAGACGCTGCCATCGGCCAGAACGAGGGCCGCCTCACGCATGAGGGCCACACAGTTGAATTGGCATCGGTTGCTCCTGCCGTACGGGCCTCACAGGACCCGTTTCACGGTCAGGAGTGCAGGCTAGCCGGTGACAGTCTCGAGATGCGGGTATCGGTCGCCTTCCTTGAGTACACATTTCACGTCGTGGCGAACACGGTGATACAGCATCCAATACTGATTTTCAGCGACCACTTCGAAGTCACTGCTCACGAGGGCCCAGTCGGCTTGCAAGTCGTCCGGAATGGTGGACTGCAGCATCACGTACTGCAGGTCGTTCGCGGTCGGCAGGCACGCTCGCGCCTCCTCCTGCGACGTGTCGACGCCGTACAGGACGACCCGAAACGGGTTCGGAAACTGATAGATCAGCTCTCGCTCGGCCAAGTGTGGCGTCAGCGCGTGATACGCCGACACCGACGCATCGTCGGGCACTTCGGCAACAATCTCCCGGGCAGCAACCGCCACAGGATGGTCTGCCGGCCAGTAATACGGCTGCGCCCGACCAATCGGATCCTTCGCACCAGGGGTCAGAATGCTGCCGAGTGGCACAACCCCCCACATCAGGCACGCCCACACCGAAGTGAGCAGGACAACCCCGACGAGTCGCCGACGCCACTGCTGCCCGACCAACTCCAATGCGTGCACCGTGCCCAACACGATGGCCGGCACGGCGATGAGCGAGTAGTGGTACTCGAGGTGGTATTGATACCAGAACGTGCTGAGCATATTGGTGCCGATGACGAGCAAACTCACCGACGCCAAACCCGGCCGACGAGCGAACACGTATGCCATCGGGAATGTCATCTGCCAGAAGTAGAACGGTCGGTTGTCGCTGCGGAAGTGCTCGATGACATTGCCCGGGCGCTCGATGGCCTCGCGCATCAGCCCCGTGGGGCCACCGAAGGGAATGCGCCAACCATTTCGAGTCGGCACACCGATCAGGGACCGCATCAGCACGTACATGCCGAGCAATGTGGCGCCGACGGAGGCGGCCATCGTTGCCACGCCGATTCGGCGGTCCCGATGCATTGCGACCCACACCCCGAAGGGCACCAAAACCAGGACCACATCCTCCTTCACCATGATGGCGAGAACGACGAACACCCAGTAGAGCCGCCACTTGCGCTCGAGAGCGCCGTAGATGGCCATGCCGACGAAGAAGGCGACGAAACTGTCGGGGTGAAAGTTCTCGCGGTTGGCCCAGCCAACCGCTGGGTGCAACAGGAAGCACGCCGCCAGAACCAACGCCATCGCCTCACTGGCCAGTCGACGCCGGGCAGCAAGAAACACCGGCACCGCGCCCAAGGCGATCAACAGGCTCTGCAGAAAGAACAGCGTGTTCGCCGAGGGAAACAGGCGATAGAACGGTGCAACCAGCAGCAGGATGACAGACGCATGGTCACCGAACATGTTGCGGCCCATCAACGTCACGAACGGTGCCTTGCCGTGGCCGAGCAACCAGACGCCCTGCTGGTACAGACCGACGTCGTAACTGGAGGTTCCTAATCCGTCGTGCACCTCAACAGTGACGCGCGTGAAGTACACCACGTACACAAGCAACATCAAGCCAAAAAGAGCCTGCCAGACGGTGACGTGATGGAGTCGCGTTCGAATCGCGACTGCAGCGGCGGTACCAGCGGCCACCAGGCGATTCCCGTCGCCGGACTGATCAGGCTCGTCGACCAATGTTCACCCTGCGCGCAAAACCGGGACCAGAGCGGAGAGCACACCGTTGACAAAGCGACCCGAATCGTCGGTGCTGAATCGCTTCGCCAACTCGACGGCCTCATCGAGCACGACAGCTACTGGCACGTCGGGCCGCGACATCAGCTCGAAGGAGGCAATGCGCAGCACGTTGCGGTCGAGCGTTGGCATGCGTTGCAGCGTCCAGCCCTTCGCATGCGCAGCAATCACCTCGTCGAGATGGTCTCGATTCGACTCGACACCTTCGACGAGCAGAGTGGTCAGCTCGTCGGCAGGAGAGATCTGCGCGGACAGCACCTCGCTGGGAGCGATGCCCTTCGATTCGGCTTCGTAGAGCAAGATCAGGGCCCGCTCGCGGGCATCGGTACGAACGTCGTCGGGGCCACCCGGGCCATTCGTCCGTAGAGCGCGGTTGCGCTGGCGGGCCATTCGATCAGACTCGGGTCATGTAGTCGCCGGAGCGCGTGTCGACCTTCACCCGGTCGCCCGGGTTGATGAACAGGGGCACCTGAATGATCTTGCCCGTCTCCAACGTGGCCGGCTTGCGGGCACCGCTGACGCGATCGCCCTGGATGCCAGGCTCGGTGTCGGTGATATTGAGCTCCACCGACGGAGCGATTTCCACGGTGATGATCTCGCCGTTGTAGAAGGCGATCTGGGCCACCGAATTCTCGACCATGTAGTCGGCCGCGTCGCCCAGTGCTGTCGGCGCAACGTTCTCCTGGTCATAGGTTTCCTGGTCCATGAAGACGTACATGTCGCCATCGCGGTACAGGAACTGCATGTCCTTCTTGTCCAGCAGGGCCTGCTCAACGCGGACGCCGGCGTTGAAGGTCTTGTCGGTGACGGCCCCGTTGCGCAGGTTGCGCAGCTTCGAGCGAACGAACGCACTGCCCTTGCCGGGCTTCACATGCTGGAACTCGACAACCTGGTACAGGACCTTGTCGATTTCCAGCGTGATGCCGTTTTTCAGGTCGTTAGTGGAGATGGCAGGCACGGCGAATCCTTCGGAGATGAAGTGAGAACGCGGCATCCTGCACTGGTGACAACCACCAGGTCTTCTACTCGAATGCCGCCGAAACCTTCACGATAGACGCCTGGTTCGACGGTCACTACGTCGCCGACCTGCAATG